>DASSGK010000183.1:0-4005 GCA_035693505.1 Vicinamibacterales bacterium | reverse complement strand
TCACCCATCCATCGCGGACGGTGACCTGAATCAACTCGGGCGGAAGCGCACTGTTCCAGCTCAGTGCGTTGACCGCGGCGCCGGCAATCGACGTGTCATCGCGCGCCGATGCGCCGTCGGGCGCGACTGCCAGTTCGTTGGCCAGCCCCCGCACGCCCCACACATGGCGCGCCGTCTTCTCGGCCATCCATTTTTCCCGCAGTGTTCCGACGCGTCCGGTCAGCGTGACGATGCCGTGCTGCGCCGTCACGCCGATCTGGGCGGCGTTCACGCTCGGCTCCCAATCGAGGGCCTTCAGGACGCTTTCCTGCAACTCTTTGTCAGTTCTCATGGCGTGTGCTCCTTCACCGTCGCGTCATGCGACGCGCGTCTTGTCCTCCGCCGGCGCGCTGGTCGTCGCCACCTGCTCCACCTTGATGGTGCAGTCCTCAATCATCGCGGCCAGCACGCCGATGGCGGCCAGTACCGGCGCCACGAGGACGCCGATGAACCCTGCGGTCAGCGGGAATTCGGCCAGGGTCCGACCGCGTTGCTGCACGACCACGCGACGGACGTTGCCTTCGTGGATCATCGCTTTCAGCTTGTCGGCGAGCTGATTGCCTTCGGCCTTGAACGATTCCCACTGTGTCTTGTTGGTCATGGCCTGCCTCCTTACGACAACACGGGTCGCCGCGCGAACCGCCCGACGATAGGGCGCGCAATGGCGGCGAAGTCCTCGTAGCGCATCCGAATCGCATCGCCGTGCGTGCCGGCGTTGAACACGATCTCGTCGTCGTCGGCCAACGCCTCGTCGGCATAGACGAGCTGACGATACAGCGGGCCGAACGGCGGCATCGCTCCGCGCTCGCAGTCCGGATAGAGCCAGCAGAGCTCGCCCTCGTCGGCGAGCCGGATCGTCGTGGCTTGCGCGACGACCGCGAGCCGATCGAGATCCACTACGAGATCAGCTGGTACGACGGCCTGGACTGGCTCGCCGTCGACGAAACAGGTCACGACCTTGGCCCAGTCGCGCCCGGGGACGTGGGTGACCGCTGCTTCTTCCTGCGCGGTATACGCACGAAGGTGGGGAAACACGGCGTAGGGGACGTTGGCGCGGCGAAGGAACTCCTGGACAGCAGGAACCACGGACATGACGACCTCCTCTGTGGCGAAATTCCGGCGACTCGACGAGGGTGAGCGCAACCCGCGTGCCCGTTCACCTTGGGACTCCTTCCAGCTTTCGCGCCGGCTCACGCCGCCGGGCGGACGATCTCGACCGAACAGGGGGCATGACGCGCGACGCTGTCGGACACGCTGCCGAGCACGCGGTCGAGCCCCTTCTTTCCATGCGATCCGATGACGATGAGATCCGCATGCCACTCTCTGGCACAGTCGACAATCGCCCGGCGTGGATCGCCGTCGCGCAGCGACGCGGCGGTCGTGAAACCGGCTCGCCGAAGCTGGTCCGCGGTGGACTCGAGCAGAGCGGCCGCGTTGCTCCGCCGCAGACGATGCAGGCCGAGGACGTGTTTGGCAGCGGCAGATCCTTCGGCGAAGGCCATCGACGGCGGCATCCCGCTGGGCCAGTCATCGGCATGCAGTACGTGCACACGCGTGTGCGAAGGCACGAACTGTTCAATCACGGCATGGGTCGCCGCGGCCGAGCATGCCGAGTCATCGATCGCCAGCAGGATATTCACGGCTGCCTCCGTTCATCGATAGCGGTCATCCCGCAATGATGTCTGCAAAAGACTGCCCGCCGTCACACCGGAAATCCGGCATCGCCCCTCGGACCCATCGCCGCCATCGGCCGAGCGCCTCGTGGCCTACGAGGTCGCATGTGCCGAATTTCCGACGATCGACAGGCGCGGCCGTTGCAACCGCGATCGACATGTCGTTCAGGCGCATTTATTGGCGGTTGGTCTGGGCGGTCAGCGCGATGTGCATCCGGGAATGGATGAATGGAGTCCACCATGACGGACCTGACTACGACTAACGTGTTCCTCGGCATCATGGCTGCCGTGAGTCTGCTGCAGGCCGTGGCGGTCGTCGGCGCCTTCGTGTCAGGAGCGCTGGTCGTGCGGCGCCTGATCCAGGTGCTCAACGCCATTGAAGAGCGTCAGGTCGCGCCGGCGGTCGAACGCGTCAACGGCATTCTCGACGATGTGAAGAACATCACATCCGCGGTGAAGGAAGACGCGGTTCAGGTGGACCGGGCGATTCACCGCGTGGCCGACGTTGCGTATCAATGGCGCACGGGCACGCGCGGGCATCGCGCGTAACTCGAAGATCAGCATTCCAACCCGCACGCGAGCACGGCATGAAGTTGGGCGCCATTGCGGTTGACTACGACGGGACCATCGCGACTGGAGACACGCTCGATCCATTGGCCACGGACATCGCTCAACGGCGACCGAACGCATGAGCGGATGACGCGAGAAGCGCCCGCGCGTGCCGAAGGACGGTCGTGATGTCCATGGCGCCATCGATGCGCTCCCACTCGATCGCGCCAGGACCGGCTCGCACCTGATCGTCGAGCACGGCGACGGTCGCGTCCGAGGCGTCAAGCGACCGATCGGCGACACGTTGCGCGAGAATCGCCGGCGGGCCCTCCAGCCAGAGTCCCAGAAACGGCACGCCGGCCGCATGCGCCGCCTCCGCGATCGCAGTGCGATCGTCCGGCCGCGCAAACACCGCATCCGCAATCACCGTATGTCCGGCCTTAAGCGCCGCCAGGGCTCGCACCGTCAGTTCGTGATACACGCGGCGCGTGACCGCCGGTGTATAGCCGGTGTCGTCCAGCGGAGTGAGCGGGTTCACGGCCATCATCGACTTGCGCAGGAGGTCGCTGCGCACGACCAGCGCGCCGGGCGCGGCTCCGACGCCTGGCGCAAGACCGCGCGCGAGAGTCGACTTCCCCGACCCCGAGAAGCCGCCGATCGCGATCAACCGGGCAGTCGACGGTCGGAGGAACGTGCCGGACAGCTCCAGATACTGGACTGCGGCGCGCTCCAGTTCCCGGCGACGGTTCACATCCTGCGATTGGGCCGCGGCTGTCAGGCTGGTCTTGGCGCGGACCGCCGCCCGGCACGAAAGAAACAGCGGGAGCAGGCAGAGCGCGTCCACGTCGCCGGTGGCGCCGATGTACTCGTTGAACAAGGCGTTGGCGTGCGCCTCCAGGCCGCGACGCCACAAATCCATCAGCACGAACGCCACGTCATAGAGCACGTCGATGCACGAGATGTCGTCGTTGAACTCGACGCCGTCGAAGATGATGGGGACGCTGTCCACCAGGCAGATGTTTCGCAGGTGCAGATCGCCGTGGCACTCGCGGACGAGCCCTGTGCGGCACCTCGCATCCAGGCGAGCGGCGTGACGACAGAGCTCGGTTCTCGTCTCCGCGGCAAGGCGCGCACAGAGCGTCGGGTCGAGGACGCCCGCCCCATGTTCCACGAATTCGCGCGCGTTCCCGTCCGCGACCCACGCCATACCCGCACGCCCGCCGTGATCGGTCCTGATCCTCGCGCCGGCGTGGAGATGGGCGATCGCAGCGGCCAGCGGGCTCATCGTCGCGATGTCGAGACGGCCGCGCTCGGCGAGCCGATCGAACAGGGTCTCCTGATCGAATCGCTTCATCTCAATCACCCAGTCGATCGGCTCACCGGAGCCGTCGAGCGCGAGCGATCCGTCGTCTTGCCGGGTTACCGCCCGCACCGCGATGTAGAGCATCGGCGCCGTGCGTCGATTCAGCCGAAGTTCCGCGTCGCAGGCAGCGTGCCGCAATTCGGCGGTCGAGAAGTCGACGTAGTCGAAGCGCACCGCGCGTTTCAACTTATAGGCGCGATCGCCGGCCAGCCAGACCGTACTGATGTGCGTGTCAATCCGCTCGATCGGACCGGACGTGAGGCCGTAGGCGGCTGGCGTCGACAGAAAGGCGACGACATCACGTTGCATGAACGGCTCCTCAACTATCGAGGACGCGCCGGGTTTCCGGCAGCACACAAGGGACGGTGCAAGGAAACGGCC
>DASSGK010000182.1:0-19397 GCA_035693505.1 Vicinamibacterales bacterium | reverse complement strand
CGATGAACGCGGCGCGTTTTCGCTGCAGTACGCCGCCTACGCCTTCCGCGAAATCGGCAAAGCGTTGTCGAAAAAGAACGCGCATCACACGATCGTCCTGACGAGCACGGTGCTTCCGGGCGCCATGCGACACGGACTTGTGCCGATCCTCGAGAAGCACTCGGGCAAGCGCGCCGGCGAGGAGTTCGGCGTGTGCTACAGCCCCGAGTTCATCGCACTCGGCAGCGTCATCCACGATTTCCTGAACCCCGATTTCCTGCTCATCGGCGAGCTCGACTCCGGGTCAGGGGACCACCTGTCGGAGTGCTATCGGGAGATCATGCCGCCTACAACGCCGATCCGGAGAATGTCGCTCGAAAACGCGGAGCTGGCGAAGATTTCAGTCAACGCATACGTGACGACGAAGATTACGTTCGCGAACATGCTCGCGGAATTGTGCGGAGCGATTCCTGGCGGAAATGTCGACGTCGTGGCCGATGCCATCGGAATGGACTCGCGTATCGGTCGCAAGTATTTCACAGGCGGCCTCGGTTTTGGCGGCCCCTGCTTTCCCCGCGACACGGTCGCA
Organism: Vicinamibacterales bacterium; assembly: GCA_035693505.1. Lineage (GTDB taxonomy): Bacteria > Acidobacteriota > Vicinamibacteria > Vicinamibacterales > CAVVIG01 > CAVQFC01. The sequence continues at coordinate 18,829 of DASSGK010000182.1, read as the reverse complement.
TTCACCTTCATCGCGAACGCTGTCGGCGCCAGGCCTGATCTGTCGATTGCCACGGACCGGTTGAATCGATCCCTCGCAGACCGGATCCTGCAGCAGTTGGGAAGCCGGCTCACGCGTGGTGTCACAGTGGCTATGCTCGGTCTCGCCTACAAGCCGCACTCGCACGTCATCGAAGAATCTCAAGCCATCAAGATTGCCAAGACGCTGCTCGAGCGTGGCATCAGGGTGCTGGCCTACGACCCGCTTGCGGGGCAGGCTGCGAACCAGGAACTCGGCGGCCGCGCCCTGGTCATGGACAATCCGTGCGACTGCCTGCGCGACGCCGACGTCGCGCTGATCGCGACGCCGGACCCTGAATTCAAGCGGCTCAGCGCCAGGGACTTCCGGCAGGACGGCAAGACTACGCTCGTGGTCGACTTCTGGCGCATTCTGTCCGATCAACTCTCGGGCGTTGAGGGCATCGAGTACCTGCCGTACGGATTCGGCCTTGACGCGTCGGGAGATGCGTTGAAGGAGTTGTGGGGAGAGACACCGTCGCACTATGGATGCTAACGAGTCGTTCGCCGACATCCCGATCGATCGCGTCCGTCAATTCTGGAACGCGAGCCCCTGCAATCTCCACCATTCGCCAAAGCCGGTCGGCACGCGCGAGTACTTCGACGAGGTGGAGCGCAGAAAGTATTTCGTCGAGCCCCACATTCCCGCCTTCGCCGACTTTCAGCGATGGCAGGGGCGCCGCGTGCTCGAGATTGGCTGCGGTATCGGTACGGACACCGTCAACTTCGCGAGGGCGGGCGCCTCGGTGACGGCGATCGAACTGTCGAGCGGATCCGCGAAAATCGCGCGCCAGCGGCTCGAAGTGTACGGGCTCGCGGACCGCGTGAACATCGTGGTCGGCAACGCGGAGGAACTGCCGCAGCTGCTGGCGCCGCAGACCTTCGATCTCGTGTACTCGTTCGGGGTGATTCATCATTCACCGCGTCCCGAACGGATCGTCGAGCACCTGCGCGGCTACATGACGGCGGCGAGCGAGCTGCGGCTGATGGTCTATTCGCGATTCAGCTACAAGCTGTTCTGGATCATGATGAAGGAAGGGATCTGGGACATGAGCCGCATCGACGAGCTCGTCGCGCGCAATTCGGAAGCACAGACGGGCTGCCCGGTGACCTATACCTACACCGACGAGAGCGTCCGGGCACTGCTCGCGGAATTTCGCGTGCTCGCCGTCAGCAAGGCGCACATCTTCACCTGGGACATCGAGCGCTACAAGCGCTACGAGTATCAGAAGGCCCCGGAGTGGGCGAATGTCAGCGACGCCGAACTGGCGGCGCTCGAGCGCGAGCTCGGATGGCACCTCCTGGTTCGTGCGGTCCCTGTTTGAAGACGCCAATCGAGTACGACCCCGAACATGAAGCCGGATCCGGCTGAATCCGAGAAGGCGGAGCGGTGGCCTGGTTCGCCCGATCCGCCGTATCTGTCGGTCGTCTGCACGACGCGCAACGACGACCATGGCGGCGATCCCCTGAAACGCCTGCAGGCCTTCATCAACACCTTCGCGGCGCAGTGTCGCCGTACGGCGCTCAGCGCCGAAGTCATCGTCGTCGAGTGGAATCCGCCGGCTGACAAACCTCGCGTCTCCGAGTTGTGCCGCGTGCCGCCGGATGCGCCGTTTTCCCTCCGCTTCGTCGAAGTTCCTTCGGAGCTCCATCAGCGGCTCCGCTTCAGTTCGGTGCTGCCCTTGTTCCAGATGATCGCGAAGAACGTCGGAATCAGGCGCGCGCGGGGCCGCTTCATTCTCGCCACCAATATCGACGTGATCCTCTCCTGCGAGCTGGTGGAGCGGCTGGCCTCTGCGAGCCTGGTTCCCGGTCGTCTTTACCGCGTGGATCGGCACGACATCGAGCCGGACTTTCCCGTCGAGGCTTCACTGACGGAGCAGATGACCTATTGCCAGACCCACCAGCTCAGAGTGCATTCGCGATCGGGAACGCACCCTGTCGATTCGTTGGGGAGAATGCGGCCGCTCGACGCAGACATCGTCGAATCGACCGGCTTCACGCTGGGAGGCGGCTGGCACACGCGCGAAGGGGTCGGGAGCCACGGGTTCTACCGATGGGCAAGTCGGGAAGTTCGCTTCACCATCGACCGGGCCGTGACGCCGCAGCTGGCGAACGGCGCCGTGCTCGACGTGGAGGTCGAACCGAACCCGTACCAACCCGGCTCCTGGGTCGAACTGGAGATTGTGGACGGCGGGCGACCCATAGCGCGCCGGCGCGCGTCACGCCGCGGCCGCCTGCGCGTCGAGCTTGGTGACGGCGTGGCGCGCCACGACATCGTGATGCGGGTACTCGAGTCGAGCGAGGGAAGCGCGTGGCTCCCGCTCTGTGAGAGTCGCGATCAGCTGTGTTATCGCGTCTGGCACATCGGCGTGGGGATCCCGCCGAGCCACGAATACGATAGAACGCTCTGGCGCCGGGCGTTCGCGAGCCCGATCGTGCGCCAGACGGAAAGCGGCACGACAGTCGTCACGGATCCGGGAAGCTATTCCGACGCAGCGTATTACGGCCCGTTCGAGTCGCCGGCCGATGGAATTTATCAGTTCCTGCTTGAATACGAGTCCGTCGACGGCCGCGTGCTCTTCAGTGTGAAGGGAGACGAGGACAACCGCGTGCTGCCGTCGGAGGTCGTCGAGGTGGTCGACGGCGAGGGCGCGAGGTTTCTCAGCCTTACCGTCGAACTGTCGCGTGGTGTGAAGTTTTCCCTGGTCGTCTCCAACAATCGACGGGAGGGCGGCGCATCCACGCTGATCGTCCGGCGGCTTCTGGGGTCGGTTCCGTTGGCCCGGTTGAAACGCCGCGATCCGGAAGCGAGATTCGCGGCTCTGGGCCGCGCGGCCGGCGCCCGCGCTGAGTTCATCGCAAAGCCTTTCCGCTGGCTCAAGGCCAGGGCCTCGTCAATCGAGCTGAGGCGGGCCGAGCGATTTTATCCGACCATCATCGAGGGGTCCGAGCGTGTTCGCGAGCTGGAAGCCCGCGTCGCGGCGCTGCTTCCTCTTACCGAGCTGGAACCGCTCGCACGCGTGTTGAAAGAGCACCGCCTGTCCGAGCTGTTTCAGAACGCGTGCGGTGATTTCCAACTGATGGCGCGCGAGCACTGGCACGCCCTTCGAGGCTACCCCGAATTCGAGATGTTCTCGATGAGCATCGACGGTCTGTTCGAGGCAATCGCCACCGCCGCTGGTATCCAGGAGCATGTCTTCGACATGCCGCTCTGCATCTACCACTTCGAACACGAAAAGGGGTCGGGTTGGAGTCCCGAGGGCGAGGCACTCCTGAAGAAACGGATTGCCGAGAGCGGCATCAGCTGGCTGGATAACGACACCGTGCACATCTGGGCGGCGTACATGAGGTCGGTCGGGCGCCCGATGATCTTCAACGGACCCGATTGGGGCCTTGGCGACGCGGACCTGCGCGAAACGACGATTCGCGCCGTTGCCGGCGAGGTCTCATGAGCGGTTCGATGCAGGTCGAGACGCGCGATGGCCAGACCCCGTATCTGAGCGTCGTTGTGACGTCGCGCAACGACGGCCACGGCGGCGATCCGCTCGGGCGTCTGCAGGCCTTCATCAATACCTTTGACGCGCAGTGCAGGGAATGCCGTCTCCACTCCGAACTGATCATCGTCGAGTGGAACCCGCCGCCGGACCGGCCGCGACTGCACGAAATCGTTCGGAGGCCCGACGGTTGCGCGTTTCCGCTGCGGTTCATCGAAGTATCGAATCCGCTGCATGAACGTCTGCCGCGCGCCAGCGTCCTGCCGTTGTTCCAGATGATCGGCAAGAACGCCGGAATCCGCCGCGCTCATGGCCGGTTCGTGCTGGCCACCAACATCGACATCATCTTCTCGACCGAGCTCGTGCGATTCTTTGCCGGGGGCAATCTGCGGTCCGGCGTGATGTACCGCGTCGATCGGCATGATATCGAGTCGGACTATCCGGTCGAGGCGACGCTCGACGAACAGTTCGAGTACTGTCGCAGCCACCACCTACGGGTTCATCGATCGACCGGCACGTATCCCGTGAGTCCCGGCGGCGAACTCCTGCCGCTGATCCCCGATGTCTTCGACACGCCGTCCGTCACGATCGGCGACGGCTGGCACATGCGCGAGGGCGAGGCGGCAACCGGGCACTATCGATGGGCGACCGGCGAGGCAAGCGTGATCGTGACGTGCCCGGAGCAGGCCGGCGCCGAGGCGGCGCTCGAACTCGAGATTGAACCGAATCCGTACGATCCCGCTTCCTGGGTCGAGGTTGAAGTCGCTGACGGAGAGCGAGTCATCGGTCGCGCGCGCATATCCGATCGCCGGCGCTGGTGTGTGCCGCTCGCCAGCACATCGGGCAGGCGCCACATCGTCCTGCGAACCATCGCCGCGTCGCCGGAACGGTCGCTGCCGCCATTCGAGCGTCGTGCCGGATTGAGCTACCGCCTGTTGCGGGCGTGTGTCACGCAACCCGCGAACCTGCGCGCTCCTGGCCCGGCCTTCCCCGACCAATGGCGGCTCGCCCATCGCGACGCAACCAGCGAACGAACGGCCGACGGGCTCCTCGTGCGATCGGCGAAAGCCCGTGGCACTTACAGCGTGAGATATGGGCCTCTATTCGCACCGCGGGAGGGCCGCTACACCTTCGCGCTGGAGTGCACGTGCCTCGAGGGGCATCTTTCGTGGCACGTCGTGGATGAATTGACGGACCGATGGCTGCCGGCGGATGTGCACGAAACCGCGGAAGGCGATCGCCGCCGGATATTTCTGACCTTGCCGCTGGAGAGCGGGCAGTCGTTCTCGTTCTACATCGCGAATCACCACCGTGGCGGCGATGGCGTATCAACATTTCTGATCCATTCGATAACCGGGCCCGTGCCGTCCGGTGAGTTCGGATTCAAGTCCGGGGCGGCCTCCGCGATTCATGGTGCGCGGATGGTCGCGGCCAAGCTGCGGCGGCGGATCGCTGCCGCCAGCCAGGGGACGGCGACGCGAACTCGTTCGGGGGACGATCCGGCAGTTCCTGCGGGCGAGTCGCACCCTCGTTCGCAGACGTCCGCGCTCGCGAACGTCGCACCCACCGCGCGCATCGAAGCCTATTTGCGGGAACATCGTCCGGCCGCTATCCATCGGAACGCCGCCGGGGATTTTCAGCTGATGGCACGGGAGCACTGGTTCGAGGTTCGCGGCTATCCGGAGTTCACGATGTACTCGATGAACGTCGACGGCCTTCTCGGGGACATCGTGCATCACATCGGCATCACGGAGGAAGTCCTGTCGATGCCGATTTATCATCTCGAGCACCTCGAGGGCTCTGGCTGGACGCCTGAAGGTGAGGGGCTGCTCCGAAAGCGGCTCGCCGACAGCGGTGCCGACTGGCTGGACGCGACCACCGTCGATCTGTGGAGCGCGTGGATGGACTGGCTGAAGCGGCCGATGATCTTCAACGGATCCGATTGGGGCGTTGGAGACGCGGTGCTTCCCGAGACCGTGCTCGACACGGACTCCACCCCTTCGCCTGCCGCGCGTCTCTCGTGACCCGCAACGCTCATCGATTGATGTTTCCAGGATCATATGTGCGGTATCGTCGGTAGTTTCCATCCCGAGGGACGGACGTCGAGCGCGGAGACCATCGTTCGCATGCGCGATCGAATGGCGCATCGCGGTCCGGACGGCTGTGGTCTGTGGGCGTCCGGCGATCGCCGCTGCCGCCTCGGCCACCGGCGCCTGTCGATCATCGATCTCTCCGACACGGCTTCGCAGCCGATGACCAACCAGGCCGGGAACGTCACGCTGACCTTCAACGGCGAAATCTACAACCATGCCGAGCTCAGACGCGAACTGCAGGCGCTGGGCAAGTATTCATGGAAGACCGACCACTCCGATACCGAGGTGTTGCTGCACGCATACGAGGAGTGGGGTCTCGATTTCGTCCAGCGTCTCTACGGCATGTTCGCCGTCGGCATCTACGACGCGCGCGAGCCGGCGCGGCCCGTCCTGCATCTGATTCGCGATCGCGTCGGGATCAAGCCGATGTACTTCGCGCGCACCCGCGGGGGCGAGTGGCTGTTCGCGTCGGAGATTCGAGCGATCGTCGCGCATCCGGACATCACCGTGGACATGGACCGGACCGCTTTCTGGCACTATCTCACCTTCATCGTGGCGCCGGCGCCGCTGACGATGTTCCGAGGTGTGTTCAAGCTGCCGGCGGGCCACATCCTGTCGATCGACCACAACGGAAAAGGCACCGCGCGGAAGTTCTGGGACTGCGCGCCCGATCGGGGACGGACGCTCAGCCCGCGCGACATCAGCGAGCCCGAAGCCGTCGCGGAACTGACCCGCCTCCTGCGCCAGTCGATCGCGAGGCGGATGGTTTCCGACGTGCCATTCGGCGTGCTGCTGTCGGGCGGCGTCGATTCCTCGATGAACGTCGCGTTGATGAGCGAGCTGATGGATCGCCCCGTCTCGACGTTCACGATCGGCTACGAGGGAAAGGAAGACTACAACGAGTTCCAGTACGCGCGGCGCATCAGCCAGCGCTACAAAACCGACCACCACGAGACGCTGATCAACCGGGAACGGATGCAGGAGTTCCTGCCGCTGCTCGTCAGGCTGCAGGACGAGCCGATCGCGGACAACGTGTGCATCCCGCTGTTCTTTCTTGCGAAGCTCGTCAAGGACAGCGGGACGACCGTGGTCCAGGTCGGCGAGGGCGCGGACGAGAATTTCCTCGGGTACTGGTGGTGTGAACACTACCGCCAGCTCGACGAGGCGGTTTACCAGCCCGCGCGCCAGCGGCAGGCGATCTGGCGCCGCCTGGCGGCGGCGCTCGCGCGTCCGCGTGCGGCGATGTCGACCGAGGCGCTGGAAGTCCAGCAGCGCGCCCGCCGCGGCGAGGAACTGTTCTGGGGCGGCGCGGCCTGCTGGTGGGGCCCGAAACGCGATCGCCTCACGCCCGATCACGCGCCGTTCGAGCAGACGATCGACTGTCCCGTCGAAGGCCTCGTGCCGGACAGCCATCGCCTGCTCGACAGCCACGCCGTCGTTCGCGAGTATGTCGGCCGCCTCGACGGCCGGCTCGAGGAGCCGTCGCTCCTGCAGAAGATGCCCTACCTGGAAATGAAACTGCGTCTCTCCGAGCACCTGCTGATGCGCGTCGACAAGCTGACCATGGCGCATGCCGTCGAGGCGCGGGTGCCGTTTCTCGATCACGATGTCGTCGACTTCGCCACGCGTCTGCCGTCCTCCTACAAGCTGCGCGAGGGTGTCTGCAAGCGCGTGTTGAAGAGCGCCGCCGAGCCCTATCTCGATCACGACATGATCTATCGACGCAAACAGGGCTTCGGCGCGCCGATGGAAGAATGGTTCCGTGAAGGAGACTTCGGGACGCGCTGCCTGGCGGCATTCGAACGTTCTGCGCTTCGCTCGGAAGGATTCATCGACGGGGACTACTTCACGACGCTCCTCAAGGATCAGATCGCCGGACGGCAAAGCGTCAGTTTCCCCATCTGGACGGTGATGAACGCCGTGCTGTGGCATGCCTCGTGGGTGGAAGGCCGGGAGGACTGCCTTTGACGGCGGCGCCGTTCCTTAAACGCCAGAACAAAACCATCGTTCACGTGGTCGGCGCTCGGCCGAATTTCATGAAGGTGGCGCCGGTCATGGAGGCGCTGCAGGGCGACGCGCGGCTGCGGCAGGTGCTCGTCAACACCGGACAGCACTATGACGAGTCGATGGCCGGCAGTTTCCTCAAGGAGCTGCAACTGCCGACGCCAGACTACGATCTCGGTGTCGGCTCGGCCAGCCACGCGGTTCAGACCGCGAAAGTCATGATGGCCTTCGAAGAGGTGTGCGTCGCGGAACGTCCAGACCTCGTCCTGGTCGTCGGCGACGTGAATTCGACGATGGCGGCGACGCTTGTTGCGGCAAAGCTGGTGATCCCTGTCGCACATCTCGAGGCAGGTCTGCGCAGTCGCGACAAGTACATGCCGGAAGAGGTCAATCGCATCGTGACGGACCGCCTCGCCGACCTGCTGCTGACGCCGTCTCCGGACGCGGATGCGAATCTGCGCGCCGAAGGTACGGCTGACGAGCGGATTCATTTCGTCGGCAACGTGATGATTGACACGCTCCGGCGTCATCTGCCCATCGCCACGCTGGATCGCGTACGCGGCCGCATTCCGGTGGGCGACCGGCCCTATGCGGTCCTGACGCTGCACCGGCCGTCGAATGTGGACGATCGGCACACGTTGGGCAACATCCTGGCGGCGCTGCGGCACGTCTCGGCGAGGATGCCCGTGGTGTTCCCGGTGCACCCGCGCACGCGCAACCGGCTGCGCGAGTTCGAACTCGAGGACGCACTCGCCGGCACGATCTTGACCGAGCCCCTCGGCTATATCGACTTCCTCGCGTTGACATCGCACGCGAGCCTCATCCTCACCGACTCGGGCGGGCTGCAGGAGGAATCGACCGCCCTCGGAATTCCCTGCCTCACGCTTCGCGAGAACACCGAGCGGCCCGTCACGGTCACCGACGGCACGAATCGGGTTGTCGGGACCAGGGCCGAGGACATCATCGCCGGCGTCGAAGAGGCGTTCGACTCGACGGCGCCGAGGCGGATCCCGGCGTTGTGGGACGGGCATGCCGCCAGCCGCGTCGCCGCGGTGCTGACCGGATTTCTGTTCGGGTGAGCGAGTTCGTCGAGAGACTTCGCCGCGCGTCCCGAAAGACGCCGCGTCAGCTGGCGTCGCGCCTGATCGAGATGGGCACGGCACGGTTGCAGGAACCATGGGCAGGCGTCTATCCGTACGTGCTGACGGAAGGCGCGCTTCTGCGCGCGACAGGCGCGGCATCGATTGACGCGCTCTGGACAGCGCAGCAGAACGCGCCCTTTTTCATTTCCTCGCGCGACGCAGACGAGTGGGCGCGGATTTTTCGTTCGCGCTACCAGGGCGAGGCACGAGCGATCGTGGAGGCCGCCGACCGTGTTCTCCGCCACGAGTTCGACCTTCTCGGCTCCGGTTGCGTCAACCTTGGCCCTCGGTTGCCGTGGCATACCGACTTCAAGACCGGCCGCGAGTGGGCGATGGAGTACTCGCCCCGCCTCGACTATCTCGAGCTCGATCGTCCGTCGGACGTCAAGATTCCCTGGGAGCTGAGCCGCTGCCAGCACTTCACCACGTTGGGCCAGGCATACTGGCTCACCGGCGACGAGCGCTACGCGCAGGAGTTCGTCGACGAAGTGTCCGACTGGATCCCGAGGAATCGCTGGGCCCACGGCGTGAACTGGGCGTGCGCGATGGACGTCGCCCTGCGCGGCATCAGCTGGATCTGGGGGTTTCACTTCTTTGCCCGGTCCGCCGCCTGCGCGTCACCCGCGTTCCGAGGAACGTTCCTCAAAGCGCTGTACATGCACGGCGACTACGTCGCCGGACATCTCGAACGAGGTGATGTCAACGGCAACCACTACCTGAGCGACGCGGCGGGCCTCGTGTTCCTGGGCGCCTTCTACTCGGGCACTCGCAACGGGAGGCGGTGGCTCGGAATCGGGAAGGACATCGTCGAGTCCGAAATCTTCAACCAGACAAGTGAGGACGGAGTCGACTTCGAAAAATCGACTGCCTATCATCGCCTCGTCCTCGAGCTGTTCCTCACGTCGCATCTGCTCCTCATGCGAAACGGGGAGTCCCTCTCGGCCGAATGGATCCGGAGACTCGAACGCATGTTCGAGTTCGTCGAGGCGTACATGAAGCCTGACGGCACGATTCCCCTGATCGGCGATGCCGATGATGGGCGTGCGCAGAAGCTGGGCGTGCAGGAAATCAACGACCATCGTTACCTGATGTCGATGAGCGCCGTGATGTTCGGGCGAGCCGACTTCAAGCGTGCTGCCGGCACGTTCACCGACGAGGCGTTCTGGCTGATGGGCCCGGATGCGGCGGAGCGGTTCGATGCGCTTCCTTCCGAGACGGCCCCGCGCCGCTCGCGGGACTTCGGCGGCGGCGGCTTCTACGTGCTCAGAAACGACCGCGCGCACGTCATCGTGGACTGCGGCGAGGTGGGCATGCACGGGCGCGGCGGGCACGGCCACAGCGATATCACGAGCCTCGAGGTGTGGCTGGACGGCATGAACGTCATCACCGATTGCGGCGCGTACGTGTATACCGCCTCGGCTGAATGGCGCAACCGCTTCCGCAGCACCGCCTTTCACAACGTCGTCCAGGTGGACGATGAGGAGCTCTGCCGGCTGATTTCTCCCACTCATCTCTGGCAGCTCCGCGACGATGCGCGGCCGCGGCAGGTGGAGTGGCAGTGGGGCGAACAGGCCGACTACTTCCGTGGCGCCCACGACGGCTATATGCGTCTCGATCCGCCCGTGCTCGTCACGCGCGAGGTGCTGCTGGTCAAGAGCGGCCCGGACGTCGTCATCCGCGACTCGGCCGATGGTCAAGGCACGCACACGCTCGTGTGGCGTTTCCATCTGGATCCGTCGCTCGATGCCGTCATCGATGGCGGGGACGCCCGTATCATCCGCGGCGGACGTGAGGCGTGGATGCAGATCGTCGATTTGCCGGCAGGATGCACGCCGGCGGTCGAGGACGGATGGGTGTCGCCGACCTACGGTGTCCGGGTTCCCGCAAAGGTCGTCACGATGACCGTCCGGGTCGAGCTGCCCGTCACCCTGACGTGCCGGATCGGACTCACTGAAGGGACACCCGCCGCGCTCCGCGCCCTCGCGTCGATGCTGCCGGCGCGTCCCGGCGGTGTGAACTCGTAGTTGGAGCTTGTATGCGCCAGTTGGTGATGAACATGGGCGGCGTCGTGGTCGCCAGAATGCCGAGGCCTGTCGCTGGGCCCGGCTCCGTGCTGATCAGAGTCCGCTATTCGCTCGTCAGCGTAGGCACCGAAGTGGCGCCGCTGAGGCCCGCGAGCGTCTCTGCGCCGGATACGCCGGCGGTCGAGCGGGGACTCGATCGCGCACGCCTGCTCAAACACTACATGCGAGCGAGTCTCCGCGATCCCCGGAAGGCCGCCCGCCGCCTTTCACAAATGGCGGAGCGGCGGTTCCTGCACGCGCGCCAGACCGCGGCTGCGACAGTGGGCGTGGCGGCGCTGGCGCCGGCCGAGACTTCGGATATGAACGCGCAGGGCTGGGGAATCGGTTACTCGGTTGCCGGCGAGGTGGTCGCCGTTGGCGAGGGGGTGCACGATCTGGCGGCCGGAGATCTCGTGGCCGCCGCCGGAGCGGGCCAGGCCAACCACGCGGACTACGTCAGCGTACCTCGAAATCTGGTCTGCCGCGTGCCCGCGGGCTGCGAGGTCAAGCACGCGGCGTCCGCGACGGTGGGCGCAATCGCGCTGCAAGGTGTTCGTCGCGCCGCGCCCCAACTCGGCGAGCGCGTGGCGGTGATCGGTCTCGGTCTCATCGGCCAGATCACGGTGCAGTTGCTCAAGGCAGCCGGATGCCGCGTGATCGGCCTCGACCTCGATCCCGAACGGGTGCAGCGGGCGATCGGCCTTGGCACCGATGCGGCGGCGTCTGACGTCGACGCGTTCAAGGCGACGGTCCGCGATTTGACCGGCGGGCACGGCGCCGATCGCACGCTGATGACTGCCGCGACCAAGTCACACGCGGTCGTGAACCTGGCGATGGAGATCACGCGCGCCAAGGGCACGGTGGTGATTGTGGGCGACGTCGGTTTGAACGTCGATCGTGCGACGTTCTACCGGAAGGAGATCGATCTCCTGATGAGCACGTCGTACGGGCCCGGTCGATACGACGTGCACTACGAGGCCGAGGGCCACGACTACCCGTACGGCTACGTCCGATGGACGCTGAATCGCAACATGCAGGCGTACCTCGAGCTGATCGCCGTGGGCCGGATGAACTTCGAAGCACTCACCGATCGTATCGTGCCGATCGACAAGGCGCCCGAAACCTATACCGAGCTCGCAAAGGCGGAGGGCGCGTTGCCGCTGGGCGTGCTCGTCGAAGATCCCGACGACGACGATGCGGGCGCGGAGCCGGCGCGAGTCACGCTGCAGGGCCATCGGCGTGCGCCCGGCGAACGCATCAACTACGCGCTGGTCGGCGCGGGCGCGTTCGGTACCGCGATGCTCGTACCGCAGATGCGCAAGCGGGCCGATCGCTATTTTCTGCGCGGCGTCGTCAGCCGTACCGGCACGCAAGGCAGCAACTTCGCCCGGGACAATCAGGTAGAGGTTCTGACAAGCGACCTCGGCGCGGTCTTGCGGGATCCGGAGTTTCACCTGATCGTCATCGCGACGAGGCATCGCGATCATGCCGATCAAGTCGTCCAGTCACTCGGGGCCGGGAAGCACGTCTTCGTCGAGAAGCCGCTCGCGGTGAACTGGGAAGGGCTCGCGAGGGTGGTGGATGCCTACGCGGCACGCGGTGACGCCCCCATCCTGATGGTCGGCTTCAATCGTCGGTTCTCGCCTGCATTGCAGGCAGTGAAAGAGCGCCTCGCCGGACGGCGGTCGCCGCTGATGATCCAGTATCGCCTCAACGCCGGCTACATCCCGCTCGACCACTGGGTTCATGGAGCCGACGGAGGCGGCCGGAACATTGGCGAAGCGTGCCACATGTATGACGTGTTCCGCTTCCTTGTCGGAGCGCCGGTGTCCTCGGTCGACGCCGCCGCGATCGATCCGCGCGACCTGCCGTACGCCCGCAACGACAATTTCACGGCGACGATCGCGTACCAGGATGGTTCGGTCGCGAGCCTGATGTATACGGCCCTCGGCCCCAAGACGGGACTCGGGAAAGAGCACATCACCGTGTTCTGCGACGGCGACGCATTCGTCGTCGACGACTTCAAGAAGCTGACGAAGGCGAGCGATGGCTCGGTCCTGTGGCAGAGCGGCGAGCCGGACAAAGGGCACTACGAGGAGCTGAGCCGTCTCGGGGATGCGATCGCTGACGGCAGGGAAGCGCCGATTCCGTTCGAGGAGATCGTCGAGACATCGATCGTCGCGCTCGAGGTCGAGGATTTGATTCTCGGCCGCCGCACCGGGGACGAGCCGTAGAGCCCTCATGAGCGAGTATCTCTACATCAACCCGCGGATCGACGGCACGTCCATTCTGACGACCGATGCCCTGTCGAACACCTCGGAACGGCACCACGTAGTCCTCAATGCCGGCCGGACCCGGCCCGCAGCCGATCCGCTCAAGGCCGATCCGCTCGGCGCGATTGATGGGCACGGCAGCGTGGAAGGTGTCGTGATCAGCCTGTCGAGCGGTATTCCCGATCGCGCGAGGCTGGACATCGCCGCGACGGCGCTCAAGAGAGGCCTCCGCGTGTGGCTCTACTGGCCCGCCGAGCACGTCGTCGAATGCGTCGACGACGAAAAACTCACGAGCCTTCGGCGGCATCGGCTGGCCGTGATCGCCCTGGAGCGGCTTGGACGTCCGGTCTACCTCGCGATCGAGAGCTGGAAGCGTGTTCGTCCCGGACTCCGGTGGATGTATCGCGGTGTTTTCCGTGTGCACCACGACGAACTGATGTCGGAACTGGAGGGCTGGTCCCTGAACGCGAGGCCGGTGCCTTTCCGCGCGCTGTTCGCGCCGCCGACCGCCTCGTCGAAGATCAGCGCGGGGCTGTACTTGCGCACCGATTTCTGGAACCAGTTTTCATCGGGCGGCAGCTACGGCCACACCTGTTACGTCGCGAAGGAACTGGCGGCGACCGCGGACCGCTTCGCCTGCCTGCTTCCGCAGCGCTACACCCTTCTCGATCGGCTTGGCGTCGAGCAGGCCATCATGGATGCTCCTCCGAATGTCGTGAGCGAAGACGGCGTCGTCACGGCCTCCGACCACTACTATCCGCGCGTGAAGATGGCGTGTCAGCTGCTGCGTCCGGAGTACATCTACGAACGCTTGTGCCTGGGTAATTGGGTGGCGGCACGGCTGAGTCGCGAGCTGCAGATCCCATATCTCGTGGAATACAACGGCTCCGAGCTGTCGATCCGCCGGACCGACGACAACACGGCGCCGGTGTACAAGGACGTCTACCTCAAGACAGAAGAAATTGCGTTTCGGCAGGCGACGGCGATCTCGGTGATATCCGAACCCGTGAAGGCCGATCTCGTGGCTCGAGGAGTCGACGCCAGGAAAATCCTCGTCAACCCGAACGGCGCGGATCTCGAGGGCTACGCTCCCGCCGCACCCGACGAGAAGCGGCGGCTCCGCCGGACGCTCGGGTTCAACGACGAAGACTGCGTCGTCGGATTCACGGGCACTTTCGGCTGGTGGCACGGCATCGATGTGCTGGCGGCAGCGATTCCGAGAATCTGCGCCGAGAACCCGTCGGTGAAGTTTCTGCTGATCGGCGATGGCGCCTACAAGCCGCAGCTGGACGATGAGGTCGAGCGTCAGAACCTCGGCGATCGCGTGCTCAGAGTCGGACGAGTGCCGCAGCAGGAGGGCGCGGAACTCCTGAAAGCGTGCGATATCTACGTCTCGCCGCACAGCCGGCACATGGTCGACAGCAAGTTCTTCGGATCGCCGACCAAAGTATTCGAGTACATGGCGATGGCCGGAGGAATCGTCGCCAGCGACCTCGAGCAGATAGGCGAAGTCCTCTCGCCGGCGCTGCGGCCATCGGACCTGGCGTCTGCGGACATCAGCGTGAGCAATCAGCGCTCGGTTCTTTGCGAGCCTGGCAATGTCGAGGAGTTCATCGCGGCTGTCGCCGGCCTCGCGCGTCGTCCGGAGATTGCGAGCGCATTGGGCCGTAACGCGCGCCAGGCGATTGTCGACCACTACTCCTGGTACCACCACGTCGAGCGTTTGTGGACGTTCGCGGCGGCGCTGCCGCGTGACAGCGCAGTGCGCGAGGTCGTGACCGGAGACGCGTACAAGGAACAAGTTCAGAACCAGTGGAACAACAATCCGGTCGGATCGGAGACGGCCCGGTCGGCGCAGGTCCACACGCTCGCCTGGTTCGAGGAAGTCGAGCGCTACCGGTATCAGGTGTTCGCGCCGTGGATGCCGAGCGTCATGGAGTTCGCCGGCCAAAACGGAAAACAGGTGCTCGAGGTTGGCGGCGGCCTCGGGACCGATCTCGCGCAGTTTGCGAAGAACGGCGCGCTGGTCACCGACGTCGATCTGTCAGCCGGTCACCTGCAGATGGCGCAGGACAATTTCCGCCTGCGCGGGCTCAACGGGCGCTTCGTTCATCACGACGCGGAGTCGCTGCCGTTCGATGACGACACCTTCGATCTCGTGTACTCAAACGGCGTGATCCACCACACGCCGAACACGGCTCGAATGGTCCGTGAAATGTGGCGGGTGCTCAAGCCTGGCGGTCGCGCCATCGTCATGGTGTACGCGGAGAACTCCTTGCTCTACTGGCGGAATCTGGTGTGGCAGGGCGGCCTGAAGAATGGAGATCTCGCGACTCGGTCCATGGGCGACATCATGTCGCGGACTGTCGAGCGCGGAGGCAACGATGCGCGTCCGCTGGTGAAGGTGTACACCAAAGCTCGTTTGAAAGCGTTGTTCCGGGACTTCACGGACCTGGAGATCGTTCAGCGGCAGATCTCACCTGAGCTGGTTCCTCGGCCGCTGCGGCGGCTCATGCCGACGGTGGAACGTCTTGCCGGCTGGAATCTGATCATCAAGGCTCGAAAGCCTCGGCGGCCGTGATCGTCAGCCGCATCCGAAGGCTGGCGTCCCGCTTCCTCCGTCCAGCGACGACAACACAGCCATCGGCGATCGCTCCGCGACGATGGATCGACGAGCTGGCCGACGCCGGTTTGTCGTCTGACGCATGGATCGGCCGTCGGCTCGGCCGCAACGCGTTGTACGTGAACGTCAGCGACGCCGGGCTCGATCGCCTGCGGCAGCAACACCCGTTGCTCGTGCAGGCGACGCTCGACGCCGCAGGCAGGATTCTCCGGCACGAGTTCGACCTGCTCGGCAGCGGTCCTTATGTTCCCGACGATCCCGATCGTTCGAGCCACCCGGACGGCTACCGGCCAATCGACTGGCACCTCGATCCGGTTTCCGGACTCCGCTTCCCCCCCGGAGTTCCGCTGACGGAATGGGATTTTGCGCGGCTGCGGCCTGGGCTGGCCGACATCAAGCTGCCGTGGGAGCTGGCCAGGTGCCAGCACTGGCCGCTGCTCGGCCAGGCCTACCGTCTGACCGGCGACGATCGGTTTGCCATCGAAATCGCCCGCGAGCTTCAGGATTTCATGGAGGGGAATCCGATCGCCACCGGAGTGAACTGGACCTGCACCATGGACGTCGCGCTGCGCGCGGCGAACTGGGCGATCGGCCTCGAGCTCGTTCGTGACTGCGCGAGTCTGGGGCCGGCATTCTGGGAGGACGCGTATCGGGCGCTCTTCGACCACGGCACGTTCATCGAAGGTCACCTCGAGATCAACTACGGCGTCACGAGCAATCATTTCCTGAGCAATGTCGTCGGCCTGTTCTTTCTGGCCGTCGTGTTCGACGATCTGCCGCGTGGCCGGCTGTGGAATCGCCAGTGCCGCGGCTGGCTGACGGAGGAAATGGCGGTCCAGGTGCTGCCGGATGGAGCCGATTTCGAATCATCCGTGACGTACCACCGCCTGGTGACCGAGCTGTTTCTCGCGGCGGCACGACTCGCGGACTACACCGGCGCGCCTCTCTCGCCCGCAATGCGCCGCCGTGTGCATGGCATGGTCGCCTATCTCGAAGCGGTCCTTCGCCCGGACGGCCTCATGCCCCAGGTCGGCGACGCCGACGATGGCCGGGCCCATATGCTGAGCGCATACGGTAACTGGCAGCCACAGGATCCGGGCCACATTTTCGGACCCGCGGGCTGCTTCTTCGGCAATCCCGCGTGGACCGCACGTGGTGGCGAATGGATGCCGTGGGAGACCGCGTGGTGGGGTTTTGATCCGCCGGAGACAACGACCCAACAACCACCGGCGGACGGGTTCCAACATTTTCCGAATGCCGGTGTGACCGTCATGCGTCGCGGGCGCGACTATCTCGTCGTGACGAACGGCATCGTCGGTACAAACGGTTACGGCAACCACAAGCACAACGACCTTCTCGGATTCGAATATCACGTCGATGCCGTCGCGTTGTTGGTCGATCCCGGGAGCTATCTCTATACGTCGAACCCGGAGCTGCGCAACGCGTTCCGCAGCACGCGATCGCACAACACGCTGAGCATCGACGGCGAGGAGCAGAATGAGCTGATCCCGGATCAGCTTTTTCGACTGTTCGAGAAAGCCGCGCCCGAACATCTCGAGATCTGCCGGCAGAGTGAGGGGTTGACGTACCGCGGCAGGCACCGGGGTTATACGCGGCTGCCGCAGCCGATCGTGCACGAGCGCATGTTCACATGGTCGTGGCGGGACGACTCGCTGACCATCGCGGACGTGCTGTACGGCGAGGGTGCGCACCGGATCCGTTGGCATTTTCATTTCGCACCGGGCGTGGAGGTGTTGCTGGCGCCGGACGGATCCGTGCAGGCGCGCGGGGGAAACGTGACCCTGGGCCTGGCCACCCCGGCCGGACTGCAGGCGACGGTCTGCGACGCTTGGTACTCGCCGTCCTACGGCGTCCGCAGCGCGTGCCGCGCTCTCGAGTTCGAAATCGAAGCGGCGATCCCGGGGCGGGCTGAGTACCTCTGGCGACTGACGCCATCGACCGATCGCCAATCGACCCGATGACGAACTCCTGCCTTGCGGTCAAAGAGGGCTCGGTATGATTGTCGGCCTCACCATCGTCATCCTCGCCGCTGTCAGCGTCCATGTGCGGCGCTTCGTCAACGAGACCGCGATCTTCATCGTCTGCGCGTTCGCGTGGGTGCTGATGTGGATCGCCGTGCCGCTCGAGAGTTCCCGGCGCGTCTGGCGGCTCGCCGGGGTTGCCGCGCTCGCCGTCTTCTTCTTGACGGCCTGGAAAGGCGGAGAGCTGGTGATCCGTCTGCTGCGCCAACTGCCGTGAGCGAGCGTTCACCAGCAGTAGCCTCGCTGACCGTTCTCGTCGGTTTATTGGTCATCATCGGCGCTGTCGGACTGCACGGTGCGCTCCGCGAGAGCGGCCCGCCATTGGCTTCGCGAGTGTACGAGGGCCCGGCGATCGTCGGCCTGCTGATGGTCCTGACAGCGGTCGGCATCTTGATCATTGGTCAGGTCAAGATGTTGCCAGCGCGGGCCACCTGGCTGGCGGTCTTCGGCTGCAGCCTGGCGGTGGCGGTGGCGGCCGTGGAGTTGCGGCAAAGCTATCCCGCCGCGACCGAGCGATCCTTTCCGCGCGCGTTTGCGA
Source organism: Vicinamibacterales bacterium (assembly GCA_035693505.1). Taxonomy (GTDB): domain Bacteria; phylum Acidobacteriota; class Vicinamibacteria; order Vicinamibacterales; family CAVVIG01; genus CAVQFC01. The sequence goes on along the minus strand of DASSGK010000182.1, from coordinate 498 downwards.
CCAACCACTTGCAGAACTTCAATCTCACGGAGAGCCTGGTCACCGGACAAAACCTGCTCAAGGGCGCCGGGAACACATTGCCGATGGCGGGAGGCGCGACGAAGATTGACACGTACCGGATGCCCGGGTATGCGCTCTTCGTCGCCCTCGCCGGCATCATCTTTCGAGCGTCTTCCGGCGATCTTGAGAGCCTGGGCGCGAGCACCGTGTACCTGCAGGTACTCTCGTTCGCCTGTGCGGTCGCGTTTCTTGCCTACAATCTGCCGCGTTCGTGTTCGCCAGCCGTGGCCGTTCTGCTGACGGCAACACTCTGCTGGTTTCCGCAGGCGTACGATCTCACGCAGGCTGATTCGATGATTCTTGCGTGCGGACTGCTGATCGCCGGATCGCTCTGTTTCTTTGACACCGATTCGGAGGTGTGGACGATTCCGTGGCGATACCATCTGCTTCTCCACGCCGCGTTCGGGCTGTACTTCGTGATGCGGTCGGACGTCCTCG
>DASSGK010000181.1:0-9491 GCA_035693505.1 Vicinamibacterales bacterium | reverse complement strand
CAGACCGATTCGCCCAACGGTCACCGCGAGCCGGCGCGCTCACGCCGCATCACTCTTCCGTTGCTGATGGATGACGGCCAGGTGAGATCGTTCGACCTCCCGTCAGCGCTCGAACACCCCAGTCAATTCTCGACAGGCGAGCTCGAACGCCTGACGCGCGCGTACGCCGAGGCGCTCGGCCTGCTCGCGCCAAACACCTGAATCAGTACGTCACCCTGAAGGCCAGCCGCTCGACGGCTTCTCGCGCACCGCTGGCGGACTTGAACTCGATGGTGTAGTCGCCAGGCGCGAAGCCCGCGAGCGGCAGGTCGATGGCGTTCACTCCGTCTGTCTTCGGAATGAGATCGAGCGGATGTATCAGGTGTCCCATCCGGTCGAGCAGTCTCGCTGAAATCACGGGCGTGCCGCCGGCCGGGCCGTAGGCACGAAAGCGAATCAACAGCCGTTCGGTTCGACTGAACTCGCGCGACACCACCGGCACAGCGCTGTCGGAGTCGAGCGCGCGGAATTCGCGCGCGTTCCGCGCGCGCAGCACTTCCGGCGTGCCGAGCGCGACGTCGCCTTTCAGATCGCGGATCGACAGCTGGCGTACGTCCTGATCGAGCACCGTCGCGGCCGCGTCCTGAATCGACATGCGCAGGCGCAGCACGCCGGGCGGCGCATCGAACACCACACGAGCCGGTGTCCCCGCCGCCTCTTCGATCGTGCCCGCACCGGTTGGCGCCACCGGGCCTTCGTACAAGACGGCGCCGTCGGCCGACCTGGCCTGAAGTTCGAGCTTCGACACGGTCCGGCGCACGCGGTCGCCGGGGACGTGGGCGGTCGGTTCCCAGACGAAGGTCACGCGAGTCCGGCCGTTGTCGCCGCGCGACACGCCAAACCACGGCCGGATGAGCGTGCTGGCATGCGGCGGCGGTTCAACCGGCGCAACCACTTTCGGCGCGTTCGCCTTCGCGATCAGCGCGGTGCGCAGCGCTTCGTCGGGCGATGCCGTCCAGTATCCTTTGCGCGACCGCACGACGGCGCCCGCACGTTTCACACGCGCCAGCAGTTCGCGGAACTGTCCATCGTCGGGGTGCGTGGTGCGAAAGGACAGCAGGTAGTACGCGCTCGAGTCGGCTGTCACGCGGCGCAGGCCGGCGTCGGCGTTTGCCTCGATCGGCTTGCCGTCGGTCTCGTCGGCCAGACGCTTCAGATCGGCGCCCCCCGGCTGGCCGGCGACGACATCACTTGGATCGAACGGGTACACGGCGACGTTGGATCGGTTGGCCGATCTGATGATCGTGTCCAGCGTCGGCAGATTGTCCAGGCCGCGCCGCCGATCGGCATGGCCAACGGTGTCGGTGACGACGATCAGTGTCTTGCGGCGGTCGGTCAGGCTGCCAAGGTGGATGGCGAGCGCGTTGATGGCCGAGAGCGCCACCTGGCCTCGCGCCGCCTCGACGCGCGCAGGCGTCGCCGCCATGAACTCCCGCTCGTAGCTGTTGCGCGGCTCGTAGTCTCCCTTTCGTCCCTCGAAGCTCTCGATGGCCTGGCGCACCGCCTCCCGATCGCGCGTCATGCGGATCGTGAAGAGCGAATCGAGCGGCTTCATGACGACGATGAGATCGTCGGGAGACAGGTCGCGGTCGATGAAACGCGTGAGGGCCTCGCGCACGCGATTGGTTTCGGCTCCGCTGGAGACGTGGTATTCGTCGAGATAGATCGCGAACAGCCTCGCCTGCTCCTGGCCGGCGGCCAGACGCTCGTCGGCGGCGGACTGAATCCGTGCCGGCGGTGCCGCCTGCGGCGCCGGAGCGACCCGCACGAGGCGAACGGATTCGAGCGGCAGCAGCGTGCTGCCTTCACGCAGCTCGAAATCGGCCGGTTTGAGATCGGTGAGGGTTCGACCGCGCGCATCGGTCACGGTCATATCGACGGTGACCAGACGCCCCGGTGAAGAAGCGGATGCCGGCGGTTCGAGCGGCGGCGCGGGGGTTGACTGACCACCCATCCCCGACGCGACGAGGAGCACCGCGACGAGAAGACGCATGCCCGGTCAGCCTGTGACGCGGAAGCCGACCAGTTCCGTTGCGTCGCCGGATTGATCGCCGGCCTTGATCTCGAGCACGTACTCGCCGGGCGGAAGCCCTGCGATCGGGAGATCGATCTGCTGTTCGCCGGCCTTCGGCGCGGGTTCCGCCTTCAGTTCGTTCATCGCCGACCCGGCGCGATTGAGCAGGTGGACGCTGAGCCCCGGAGTCGTGCCGCCGGGGCCGTACGCGGGCACTCGGACCAGCAGGTGCTCGGTCCGGCTGAACTCGCGGTTCGCCGTCGGAACGGCATCGCCGTCGGTCCTCAGCTGCTGGAATTCCCGCGCCGTCCGCGCTCGCAGGACGGATGCGGTACCGAGCGTGGCTTGCGCCGACGTCATGTCGGGTACGGCGATCTCACGCACCTCGCTGTCGAGGACTTGTGACACGGCGCCTTCCACGGAAATGCGCAGCTGAATTTTTCCAGGATTGACGTCGAACGATACCCGCGAAGCGCCGCGCCCGGGCCCTGCGCCCCCGGACGCAGCAGCAGTGGCCGGCGTCGTCGACGCGAGCGCCACGTCCGGCACCTTGCCGCGGAACGACGGCGAACCATCCGGCGCGACGGCCATCAACGACACACGCGCCGGTTCTTCCCGGGGCCGGTCGCCGGGCGACTTCGGCAGCGGCTCCCAGACGAACGTCACGCGCGTCTTGCCGTTCTCGCCGCGGGACATGCCCACCCACGACCGCACCACGCTCGCGCGCGAGGGCCGGACAACGGCGTTCGCAATCGCCGCTTCGACCGGCTTGGGCGGCGCAGGTTTGGCGGGGGCGGTGGCGCGCGCGAGTTCCTCGCGATTGAGCGCCCAGTAACCGCGGCGCGCTCGAACCTGCAGGCCGGGCCGCTTTACCTTGACCTTGATCTCGTGAAACTTGCCGTCGGCCGGCGCCTGTGCCGAGTTGTAGCCAATCAGGTAGTACGCGCTCGAGTCGCGCGTGATCTGCTTCATGCCCGTGGCGATGTCGTTCCGGTTGACGATGGCGCGGCCGTCGGTGTTCTCGGCGAGCGTGCGCAGCGAATCCATGGTCGTGTTCAGGTACTTCGTGTCCGTCTGAAGGCCGACGCCTTCGTTGATGTCGAACTCGAAGCCTGGAAGGCCGCGCGGATCCACCGCGTAGATCGCGACGTTGTTGCGGTTGGCCGTGTCGTAGATTTCGCGGAGGTCCGAGTCCATGTCGAGACCGGCCGTCCAGGCCGCCCGGTCCTCGTTGATGTCGTTCTGCCCCGCGTTCGGGTTGAACACGTTCGGATTGCCCAGGCCTGGCTGCGTCGCGTCGGCGTTGCGCATCTGCGGAGGGACCATGTAGGTGTAGCCCTCGCTCACGAGGATGAGCGACTTGCGTCCTTCCTTGAGCGTGCCCATGTGCACGATGAGGCCCTTCAACGCCGAGAGCGACACCTGATTGCGAATACGCTCGACCGTCTCGGTCGGATAGTGCGCGTACTGCTCCTCGAACTGATTCTTCGGCTCGTACTCGTACTTGCGCCCGAGGAATCCCTGCAGCCCGCGAGACACGGCCGAATGGTTCCGGGTCATCCGGACCGACCCGGTCGATTCCAGCGGATACATCACGCCGATCATGTCCGACGGACCGATTTGCGTATCGATGAATTTGGCCAGCTGCCCGCGCACCGCCATGCTCGCGCCGCGGCGCACGTGATAGTCGTCCAGGAAAATCGCGAACAGGCGGACATCGTCGCGCGCCGCCTCGGACTCCTCGTCGAAGTCGTTGCGAATTTCCTTGGGCGGCTCCTTGATCGCGTCGGCGGTGCCGCCGTCGAGCTTGATGAGTTTGAACGTATCGATCTTCTGCGGCTTGTTATCCTCGGAGACATCGAAGTCCGACGCCTGCAGATCGGCGACCGGATTCCCGTTCTTGTCCGAGATGATGACGTCGACGCGAACGTAGTTGATGCCGGCTCTGAAGACCGGGGGCTGTTGGCCGGTGTCCGCGGGCTGCTGCGCGGGCGGCGACGCAGGTTTCGCGGGCTGCTGTTGGGCGGCGCCGTGCGTGCCCAACACGAGAAGAAGCGCGGTGCCGGCGGCAAGTGACGTGCGCATCCGCATACCTAATCTTAGACGCATTCCTCTCCCCTGTGGACTCGGTTAGCGCACGAGCCGGAATGCAAGAAATTGATGGGCCGTCTCGTCTCCAGCACGGGCAATCAGCTCGATCACGTAATCGCCGGGACCGAGGCTCCCCAACGGCAAACGGAGCTCCGACGTGGCACCGGCAAGCGTCGTGGGCAGTTCGGTGAGCGCCTGACCGCGCTTGTCCAGGAGACGGCCGGATACGACGGGATCGCGCGTCGTCTCGGCGCGGACGACGACCGTATCGGTTCGGCGGAACTCGCGCCGCGTGACCGGATCACCCACCATGCGGCCGCGAGCCAGTCCGATGGTCGGTGCGGCCAGCAGCGGCGCCGCTGCCGCGGACCCGGCGCGAGGCATGATGACGCGACGAGGTCCTTCGGATGGTTCGCCGGCGTCGGGGCGTAACGAGTCTGCCAGCTTGTCGAACGCGTTCTGTACTTCCGGTGAAATGGCCACGGACGCCGGAGTCGCGCTGGCCGTGTTCTCGCCGCGCTTGAACGCCCAGTAGCCGGTGCGCGCAAACACCGTCACGCGAGGGCGCTTCACCCGCACGGTGACCTTGTGGAACTTGCCGTCATCCGGATGCGGCGACTCGTAGGCGATGAGATAGTACGCGCGCGAGTCGCGAATCACCTGGCCGAGGGCCGACGTGACGTCGTTGCCGAACATCGGCCGCCCTCCGGTTTCCATGGCCAGCGTCCGCATGAACTCGCGCGCGGGGGTCACCATCGCCATGATCTCGCCAGAGGTCGGCCCGCGATCGACGGATCGATCGGTGGTGAGCCCGCGAGGGTCGAGCGGATAAATCGCCACGTTCGCCCGGTTCGCCGCCTCGTAGAGCTCACGCATCTCGAAGTCCGGCTCGGTGAACGCTTCGCTGACAAAGATGAGGCTCTTGCGTCCCTGCTTGATGCCACCGAGGTGGATCGCGAGACCTTCGAGCGCCGAGGTGACAATCTGGCGTCGAATCGTCTCGATCTCACGCGGATGCTTCAGGTGCTCTTCCTCCACCGGATGCTTCGGCGTGTAGTCGCCGAGGCGGCCGTAAAAGGCGCGGATCGCTTTGATTACCGGTTCGCGGTCGCGGCCGAACGCGACGTCGGTCACCGAGTCGAGCGGGTAGAACACGCCGACGAGGTCGGTCGGCGGCAGCTGTCGAACGAATGCGAGCAACGGTTCGATCACGCGCAGCTCGCCCATGCGCGGCACGTGATAGTCGTCCAGAACGATCGCGTAGACACGCACGTCGTCGCGTGACGCTTCCCGCTCCTCGTCATCACGCGTCCGGATCGGGGCCAGCGTGGTGTCGCCCGAGTACTCCGCGGCGCCAAGAAAGCGGACGCGATCGATCGTCACCGGCTTGTTGTCGTCGAGGACTTCGAAATCAGCCGCGCTCAATTCGACCATCGGCTGGCCGTTCGAGTCGGAGACGATCGCGTCCACCTGCACGAGGTTCGTGCCGCCGCGGAACACGGGCGGCTGCGGCGGCGGTGGCTGTTGGGTCTGTGGCTGTTGCGGCACCGGCGGAAGAGGATCCGCGAGCGCGGGCTTCTGCGGCTGGGGACCTTGCGGCGCAGCATGAAGCGTCGCGGCGAGCAGCACGGCGGACAGGAGCGAGATCCGGCGCACGATGTGTCGATGATAACATTTGCATGATGCAAGCCTTGACGACCCTTTCAGACGACGAACGGCTGTTGCGCGACAGCGTGTACGAGTTCGCGGACAAGGAAGTCCGCCCGCTCGTTCGCGAGATGGACGAACACGCGAAGTTCGCTCCCGCCCTTATCGAAAAACTATTCGCGCTCGGCGTGATGGGCATCGAGATTCCCGACAGCTATGGAGGCGGTGGCGCGAGCTTCTTCCATTCGGTCCTGGCCGTCGAAGCGCTGTCTCGCGTGGACCCGTCGGTCGGCGTCATGGTCGACGTGCAGAACACGCTCGTGATCAACGCGCTGCTGCGCTGGGGCAACGACGACATCAAATCGAAGTTCCTGCCGAGGATGGCGACGAACCTGATCGGCGCGTACGCGTTGTCGGAAGCGGGATCGGGCAGCGATGCGTTTGCCCTCACGACGCGCGCCGTTGAGTGCGACGGCCACTGGATGCTGACCGGCCGGAAGCTCTGGATCACGAACGGGAACGAAGCCGGACTCTTCATCGTGTTTGCGAACGTGAAGCCGGACGCGGGCTATCGCGGGATTACCGCATTCCTGGTCGAGCGCGGCACCGCCGGCTTCACGGTCGGGAAGAAGGAAGACAAGCTCGGCATCCGCGCAAGCAGCACGTGCGAGCTGCTGTTCGAAGAGTGCCGCGTGCCGAAAGCCAACGTGCTCGGCGAGGTTGGAAAGGGCTACAAGGTCGCCATCGAGACGCTGAACGAAGGACGCATCGGGATCGGCGCGCAGATGATCGGGCTGGCGCAGGGCGCGCTGGATCACACCGTCGCGTACACGCGCGAGCGCAAGCAGTTCGGCAAGGCGATCGCCGAGTTCCAGTCGGTGCAACACCAGATTGCACGCGCCGCCACCGACATCGAAGCCGCCCGCCTGCTCGTCTACAATGCGGCGCGCCTGCGCGACGCCAGACTGCCGTTCCTCACCGAGGCGGCGATGTGCAAGATCTTCTCGTCCGAGGTCGCCGAGCGCACTGCCTCGCTGGCGGTGAATCTGTTTGGCGGCAACGGCTTCGTGAAGGAGTATCCGGTCGAGAAACTGTTCCGCGACGCGAAAATCGGTCAGATTTACGAGGGCACGTCGAACCTGCAGCTGCAGACGATTGCCAAGAACATCCTGGGGTGAACATGTCGCAGGCCACGGCTCCGGACATTCGCTCGGCGTACCTGGCGGATGTGATGCGCCAGTTCAAGATGTTCAAGGGATTCGTCGACAAGGCGCTGCCGCGCGTCCCCGACGAGCACCTGCACACCGTGCTGGACCCGAATTCCAACAGCATCGCGGTGATCGTCAAGCACATCGGCGGCAACCTGCGTTCGCGGTATCGCGACTTCCTCACCAGCGACGGAGAGAAGCCCGATCGCGATCGCGACAGTGAATTCGAAATGACGGGTCAGGAGTCGCGCGCCGAGATCCTGAAGGGATGGGAAGACGGGTGGTCGATCGCGTTCGCGTCGATCGGAGCGCTCGGCCCGGCGGATCTCGACCGGACCGTTTACATCCGCGGTGAAGCGTTCCTCGTGATCGAGGCGTTGAACCGGTCGCTCGCGCACATGGCGTCACACGTCGGCCAGATCGTGTACCTCGCGAGACACTTCGCCGGCGATACGTGGACGTCCCTGACGATCCCGAAGGGACAGTCCGCCGGTTTGAAAGGCGACTTCAAGAACCGCTAAACGGAGCTATCTGCGCCCGTCCGGGCTCTCCTTGCCGAACAACGAGTCGGTCTTCAGCGTCTGCGGACCGTTCTCGGTGCAGACTGCGAACGTCGAGTCGTACATCGACACGCCGGCGTACTCGCCCTTGTTGTTCAGGCAGTAGAAGTTGAGCCCGAAGTTCGGCTGGCCGTTGTCGGTCAGCAGCCGCTTTTCAATCGTGTTCTTCGCGATGCGTTTCAGCACCGTGATGCACGCGTCCTTCGGCTTCGCGCCCCGGCGCATCTCGTCGACGATCTGGAACGACGACAGGTTGTAGAGGTTGGCTTCGCCTCGTCCCGTCGATCCTGCCGCGCCAACCTCGCCATCGACATAGAGGCCGGCGCCGAGAATCGGCGAATCGCCGGCGCGGCCGGGAATCTTCCACGCCAGGCCGCTCGTCGTCGTCACACCGCAGATCTCGCCCTTCGCGTTGACGCCGTCGCAGTTGATCGTGCCGTAGTAGTGATCGCGATCGATGAGCCCCTCCGCGATCATGTCCATCGCGACCCGGTGATACGCGGTCTGGCGATCCTTCGGCGAGAGGTAGTGGAGCGGATCGGTCCGGCGTTTCCACTCGAGCCACTTGCTGCGCGAGTTCTCGGTATTGAGGTCGTCCTCGATCTTGAACCCCATCGCGCGCGCGAACTCCTGCGCGCCTTTTCCGACCAGCAGATGATGATCGGTGAGATCCATGACCAGCTGCGCGACCTTCGACGGCGTGCGCACGCCCTCGATCTCCGCGACGCCGCCGGCGCGCTTCTTCGGACCGTGCATGCAGCATGAATCGAGCTGGACGACGCCGTCCGCGTTGGGCAGGCCGCCATAGCCGACGCTGTCGTCCGTCGGGTCGAGCTCGACGATGTTGACGCCGGCGATGAGGGCGTCGAGGACATCGGAGCCGCCGGTCATCATGGCGAACGCCGTCTCGACGCAGGTCTTGGCGCCGCCGTTCTTGTACTTGTTGCCGTTGCTGGAGGACACGACAACGGGTTTGACGCCCGAAGTCTTGATGGCCGGCGCCTGACCGAACAGCGTTGACGGAATAGCCGCCGCCGCGGCGCCGGCTGCGGCGGTGGTCTGCACAAACTGGCGGCGGTTCAGCTTCTTCATGACACCTCGCATCTGGTAATCGAGGAATTTGGTAATTGGGTAATCGGGTAATCGGGTAATCGGGTAATCGATCGTTCAATCTATCGATCCCATTCCCCGATTAACCAATTACCCAATTACCCAATAATCCAATCAGACGTTTGCCAACACGCTCGCGGCGATGATCATACGCTGCGCTTCGGAGGTCCCCTGATAAATTTCCGTCGCCCGCACGTCACGGAACAGGCGCTCCACGACCGAGCCCCGGCGGTACCCGGCTGACGCCAGGATTTGCATCGCCTTGTCGGCCGCCTTGTGCGCCGCCTCCGACGCGGCGAGCTTCGCCATCGACGCCTCCACGGTGCTCTTCTCCTGCGTGTCCTTGGCGGCGGCCGCCTTCAGCGTGAGCATGCGCGCGGCAGCCAGCTCGGTGGCCATGTCAGCCAGCATCCACTGGATCGCCTGATAGCTGGCGATGGGCTGACCGAACTGCTCGCGCTGCTTGGAGTACGCGATAGCCTCGTCGAGTGCGGCCTGTCCGATGCCGAGCGCCTGCGCGGCGATGGCCACGCGTCCGCCCTGCAGCGCCCACATCGCCAGCTCGAAGCCCTGATCGACGTGGCCGAGCACCTGGTCGTCGGTCACCGCGAGGTCCAGCTCGAGGTCCATGCATCCGAGGCCCCGCACCCCGAGTGAATCGGCCCTCGCCGTTCGACGAATGCCGGCCGACTCCATCGGCACCAGGAACGCCGTCACGCCCTGACCGCGAAGTCCGGGACGCGTGCGCGCGAACACGATGACGACCGACGCGTCCTCGGCGTTGGCCACCCAGACCTTCTTGCCGGCGATGCGATACCCGTC
>DASSGK010000180.1:0-8293 GCA_035693505.1 Vicinamibacterales bacterium | reverse complement strand
CATCTCGGCGGCATCGGAGGCACGTACGGCGGCAGTCCGGTGGCGTGTGCCGCGGCCATCGAAGCGCTCAACACGATTCGCACGCCAGAGTTCCTGGATCACGCGCAACGGCTCGGGGAGGTCATGCGCGAGGTCATGAGTGGCTGGCACGCCAGGTTCCCGATCGTCGGCGATGTTCGTGGGCTTGGACCGATGATGCTGGTCGAATTCGTTCGAGATCGAGTGTCGAAAGAACCGGCGACGCCTGACGAGACGCTGCAGATCGTGCGCCAGATTGTGGCAGGTGGTGTCGTGGTGATGCGCGCGGGCTTGTACAGCAACTGCATTCGCCTGCTGCCGCCGCTGGTGATCCCGGAAGACATGCTCCGCGAGGGGTTGGCCGTGATCGGTCATGCGATCGAGGTCGGGTCCGTCCGGTACGTCGGCGCACCGGCGTGATGGGCCGTTCGTGAGCGACCTCGTCCTCTACAACGGCCGGATCCTGACGCAGGCTGCTCCTGACGTCGCCACGGCGATCCTGGTCCGCGACGGACGCGTCGCGGTCGTTGGTGACTCGGCGGACGTCGTGCGTGCGGCCGATGCCGGCGCGAAGCGCATCGATTTAGCTCGCCGGACCGTCGTTCCAGGATTCATCGACGCGCACGCGCACATCTGGAAGATCGGACATCTGTTGACGACGATGCTCGATCTTCGGCGCATGACGAGCATCGACGAGCTCGTTGATGCGGCCGTGCGGTTTGCGGACCGCTTGCCGCGAGATGCGTGGCTGTTGGGGCGCGGCTACAACGAAGCCGGGCTGCGCGAACAGCGGGCGCCGACCCGTCACGATCTCGATCGCGTCTCACCGGACAGGCCGGTGGTCCTCACGCGCACATGTGGACATATCTACGCCGCGAACAGCGCGGCCCTGGCGCGCGCCAGCATCGGTGTGGACACAAGTGCACCCGTCGGTGGCGTGATCGAGCGTGATGCCGCGGGTGTACCCAACGGGCTGCTGCACGAGACCGCAATGGGGCTGATCAACAAGGTCATGCCCCCGCCAACACCCGACGAGTACGAGGCAATGCTCGTGGCCGGCCTGCGCCATCAACTGTCGCTCGGGATCACTTCTTCGTCTGATTGCGGTGTTTCGCCGCAACTCCTATCGGTATATCGCGCCGTCGAGGCGAAGGGTGGAATGCCGTCGCGCATCAACGTGATGCCACTGCGGCGCGTGGACGGCGTAGCGGCGCCGGTCCCGCTGCCCGAACGGTTCGTATCGGACATGCTGCGCGTCGACACAGCGAAGTTTCTTGCCGATGGCGGTTTGAGCGGCGCAACTGCAGCACTGAGCGTCAACTACCGACACACGCCGCAGAAGGGCGTGTTGCGATTCGATCGTGACGAACTGCAGGCGCTCTGCCGGGAGACTCACGACGCTGGCTGGCGGATCGCGACGCACGCGATTGGCGACGTGGCGATCGACCAGGTGCTCGATATGTATGAGAGCCTCGGTCCGCATCCGCGCGGGCTTGCACACCGCATCGAGCACTTCGGTGTACCTGATGGTACGCAGCTCGCGCGCGCCGCCCGTCTCGGGGTGATCGCCGCGCCGCAGACGATCTTCATCCATAGTCTGGGTCGGAACTTCCGCAACTATCTGCCCGACATCTTTCTTCCGCGCACCTATCCCATCCGCGCGATGCTCGATGCCGGGGTCCGCGTCGCGTTGTCGTCGGATGCGCCGGTCGTCGAGGACGACAATCCGCTCGTCGGCATGATGGCGGCCATCACGCGCCGTGACAACGAAGGGCAACTGATCGCGCCCGAACAGGCGATTACGGCGGTCGAGGCGCTGCGTGCGTACACGCAGGGTGGTGCGATCGCGAGTGGAGACGAAGCCAACCGCGGGACGATCGAGATCGGCAAATGGGCAGATCTCGCTGTGCTGTCCGGCGATCCGGTCACCTCCGCGGCCGAGACGCTACCGGACATTCATGTCGATATGACGTTGCTTGCGGGCCGCGTCGTGTACGAGCGGTAAATGCAACGCTCGTGGCGGTCGGTGGTCTTTGACCGATAGAGCTGAATCGGCGGCGATACCGCGGACGCTCGGTCGCTGGGATCTCGTCCTGCTGAAGATCGTCGCCATCGTCAACATCAACAACGTGCCGCCGGTTGCAGTTTACGGGTGGATGTCGCTGGTGCTCTGGGTCGTGGCGTTCGCCGGCTTCTTCGTGCCTGAAGCCGTTGCCGTGCTGATGCTCTCGCGCCGTCACCCCGGGGAAGGTGGCATCTACCTCTGGACGCGAAAGGAATTCGGCGACTTGCACGGATTCCTCTCGGGCTGGTGCTACTGGACGAACAACCTGTTTTACGTGCCGGTTCTGCTCGTGTACATGGCTGGAATCTTCGCGTTTGCCGGCGGGGAAGCGAATGCCGAGGCGTTGGTCAACCAGAAGGTGTTCGTGGCCGCCGTGTCGTTCGGATGGCTCGCGTTCGTCGCCATCGCCAACATCCGCGGACTCGCGGTCGGGAAGTGGATCCAGAACGTCGGCGGTCTCAGCGCCCTTCTGAGTGTGGGCCTCGTGCTGGTCGCTGCAGCGATCGTGAAGGCCACCGGAGTCGGCGCGCATCCACCACGGGTCGCGGGCGTCTCGTGGGAAATGACGACCAGCTTCGCGGTCATGTGCAACGGCCTCGTGGGCATCGAGCTCGCTTCGACGATGGGTGATGAAATCCGCGATCCGGCGCGCGATCTGGCACCCGCGATTGCAATGGCCGGAGCCGTCTCGATCGTGTCGTACCTGCTGGTCACGGGCGCGGTGCTCATGTTGGTGCCGATCGATCGGCTCGGCGTCATTCAGGGCGTGATGCAGGCGGTGGCCGCGGGCGCCAACGCGGCGCATGTCGGTTGGATGGTCGTGCCGCTGGCGATCCTCATGGGCCTTGCGACCGGCGGCGCGGCATCGGCCTGGTTCGCCGGGTCGTCGCGAATTCCGTTCGTGGCGGGCCTGACCCGCGCGCTGCCGCCCATGCTCGGACGCGTGCATCCGCGCTGGGGATCGCCGCACGTGGCGTTGATCGTGTGTGCGCTGCTGGCGGCCGCATTCACCGCGGTGTCGCTTGTCGGCTCAAGCGTGGCCGAGGCGTACCAGGTTTTGCTGAAGGCCGCCGTCGTCATTCAACTGATTCCGTTCGTGTACTTGTTCCTGGCGCTCGCGAAGCCGACTGGCGGTGGCGTGCTGTCCCGTTCGGCCGGTCTCGTAGGTCTGGCCACGACCGTCGTCAGCCTCGGCGCGGCGTTTTTACCGACAGCAGATGTGTCGAGTGTGGTGGTGTTCGAAACGAAGCTCATCGTGGGAGTCGCCGCGCCGACGGCGCTGGGCTGGCTCCTGTTCCGGCGCGCGCAGCGCGCTGAGCGGGCGATACTTGGCGTGCGCCATAACTTCTGACACGAGGAATGACCATGTCACGAGACGACGAGTCGGCTGGCGATCGGGATCTCGGGATGGATCGCGCCATCACGCGGCGCGATTTTCTCAACGGAGTGGCGATTGGCGTGGGAGGCGCCATGGGCGCGAATCTGCTGCACGTACCGGGCATCGACGCGATGCTGCAGGCGGCAGGGTTCGCGCAAGACACCCCCGGCTACAATCCGCCGTCGTTGACGGGCATGCGTGGCAGCCACGAGGGCTCGTACGACGTCTCCCACGCGCTGCGTGACGGACGCTTCTGGCAGTCGGCCGGCCAGCCGATCGACACCAAAGAGACGTACGATCTGGTCGTCGTCGGTGGCGGCATCAGCGGACTCGCGGCGGCCCATTTCTATCGCGCGCGTGCCGGTGCGTCTGCACGGATCCTGATCCTCGACAACCACGACGACTTCGGCGGCCACGCCAAACGGAACGAGTTTCGCCCTGGCGGCAAGTTGTGGATCGCCAACGGCGGCACCGCGGGCATCTCGTCGCCGTTTCCGTACAGCGAGGAAGCTCTGGGCCTGATGTCCGCGATCGGCATCGACCCGGTCGCGCTGTCCGCCGAAGCGGGCAAGGCGGCGGATCGTTCGGTGTTCCAGGGCCTGCAGAACGCGACGTTCTTCGACAAGGAAACGTTCGGCGCCGATCGTCTCGTCGTCGGCACGCCCGCGAGCGGTCGTGGACGGGTTCGCGGCGGCGCTCCCGCAATGACGTGGGAGGAGTATCTCGCGAAGACGCCGCTGTCGTCTGAGGCGCAGAAGGACATCGCGCGGCTCGAGACGGCCCACGTGGACTACATGCCCGGGCTGACCAACGATCAGAAGAAGGACAAGCTGTCGAGGATCAGCTACAAGGCGTTCCTGCTCGACTACGTCAAGGTCCATCCCGGCGTGATTCCGTTTTACCAGACGCGGACGCACGGCCTGTATGGCATCGGCATCGATGCCGTCGGCGCGCTGGAATGCTGGGGCTATCACTATCCCGGGTTCGATGGAATGAACCTCGATCCAGAGGCCACTGGTCGAATGAGTTTCACGGCCCGAGGCGACGCGACGCCCAAGCCGCCGTACAACTTCCATTTTCCAGATGGCAACGCGTCGGTGGCACGGCTGCTGGTGCGCGCGCTGCTTCCGGACGTCCTGCCTGGTCACACGGCGCAGGACAGCGTTCTCGCGAAGGCGGACTACAGCAAGCTGGATCGCGCGGAGACGCCCGTCCGAATCCGCCTGGGCAGCACGGCAGCCCGGGTGCGGCACATGGGACCGGCGGCTTCCGCCGCAGAAGTGGAAGTTGCGTACGGGCGAGAGAAGAAGGCGTACACCGTGCGGGCCAAGGGCGTCGTGCTGGCGTGCTGGAACATGATGATCCCGTACATCTGCCCTGATCTGCCCGACAAGCAGAAGGAGGCGCTGAAATACGGCGTCAAGGTGCCGCTCTGCTACACGAGCGTGTCGCTCAAGAACTGGACGGCGTTCCACACGCTCGGCATCAACGGCGCCACCACGCCAGGCATGTATCACACCGGTGCGCGTCTCGAGGTTCCGACAGTGATCGGCGGATACAACCCGACGCCGGCGTCGCCCAGCGAACCGATCCTCGTGCGGATGACGCGGACGCCATGCAAACCTGGTCTTCCGGCCCGCGATCAACAGCGCGCCGGTCATGTCGAGCTGCTGACGACGACGTTTCAGACGTTCGAGCGGAAGATTCGCGATCAGCTGGCCCGCGTGCTGAAGGACGGCGGCTTCGATCCCGCGCGAGACATCGACGCGATCACGGTCAACCGGTGGCCGCATGGATACGCGTACGAGTACAACCCACTCTGGGATCCGGACTGGCCGGAAGGGCAGGCGCCGTGCGAGATCGGGCGCAAGCCGTTTGGACGCATCACCATCGCAAATTCCGACGCCGCGGCCGCCGCGTACACCGATCAGGCGATCGATCAGGCATATCGCGCGGTGAAGGAACTGCTCGACGGGAAGGCGTCGTAGCCGAGCTCAGCGAGGTCCTTTCTCGAAAATTGACGCCGTCCGACCTTGACAGCGCAGATCCCGGGGCGTAGAGTTCGCGAAACTTGACGTTTATATAAAGTCCGTTGTCGGTCTTCGTTCCCCCGGGGTCTGCATTGAGTCGGTAGACACAGCGTTTCACGGGAGGGAAGAACATGCGGCGACGCGTGGCGGCATCCGGCCTCGTCCTGCTGGCACTGATGGCAATCGCAGTGCCGGCACGCGCGCAACGAACGACGGGCGAGATTGTCGGTACTGTGACCGACGAATCCGGCGCCGTCCTCCCCGGCGTGACAGTCACCATTCGCGGGGCCGGTGTGCCGGGAGCCCCCACCGTCGTGACCAGCGAGACCGGCGCCTACCGCTTCCCGGCATTGCCGCCGGGAGAGTATTCCCTCGAGTTCGCGCTGCAAGGATTCGCCGGCTTGCGGCGTGAAGCCATTCCGGTCGGCGTCGGCGCCGTCATCGATCTGAAGATCCAGCTGAAAGTGAGCACCTTGAGCGAGACGGTGACGGTCACCGGCGAATCGCCGGTCGTCAACCTGTCGTCGACCACGGTCAGTACCAACTACAACCGCGAGTGGGTGCTCGAGGCGCCGATCCGGCGCTTCTCGTTCTTCGACCTGGTGAACTCGGCACCGGGCGTGAGTGCCACTTCGACGCTCGGATCGTCCACGTCGGCGACGTCGCTCGGCAGCAGCATCAATGACAACGTGTACGCGATCGACGGCACCGACCTCTCATCGCCGATCAGCGGCACGGCGTGGCCGTGGCCGAACGCCGATGCGATTCAGGAAATCGAAGTCATGCAACTGGGCGCGTCTGCCGAATATGGAAACGCCGTCGGCGCGGTGTTCAACGTGGTCACGCGGCAGGGCAGCAACGAGTTCCACGGCGACGGCAGCTACTACTTCATGAACGACGGGATGACCGGCCGGAACACCACGGTCGCGCAGGAGTGCCAGGGCGTTCCGAACTGTCCGGCGACCGGCCTGCCGTATCACCGCGCCGAGTGGAAGGACACGACGTGGCAGCTGTCAGGTCCCTTCGTACGTGACAAGTTCTGGTTTTTCGGATCGTTCCAGTACCAGAACGACTTCGACTCGCAGCCCGGCACCGACCCGGCGTTTCCGGCGAAGTCGACGTCGCGCCGCGTCTTCTACAAGTTCAACTACAACATCACGCCGAACCACCGGCTGATGCACGGCTACCACGACGACTACTGGAGCTTCCCCGGCGTGCCGTCCGCGCTGACGGCGCCGAGCACTGTGAGCATCGGCCACGGCGACAACCCGACGCCGAACCTGGTCTACACCGGCGTGCTGTCGTCGAAGACGCTGGTGGAGGCCCGGCTGGCCGGCTACTACGGCAAGGATTCGACCGATCCGCAGCAGGCAGGGCAGCCGCGCGTGCAGACGCGCTACAACAATCTCGACACCGGTGCGATCACCGGCGGCATTTATTCGTGGAACGACGAGAAAGTGTGGCGCACCGGCGTGTCGGGCAAGATCTCGCACTTTGCCGACAGCTTCATGGGCGGCAGTCACGATGTGAAGCTGGGTGTGCAGTACAGCGGCGGCGGCCAGGACACGGTGACGGGTCCGAACGACTACCTGTACATCACCGGCGGCAGAGCGCAGTACGGTTTCACCCGGCAACCATGGCACTCGGGGGGCCTCACGCGATTGGCCGGTATCTACGCCGATGATACCTATCGACTGGGCAACGTCACACTGAACCTGGGTGTGCGATACGACCATTCGCGAGCGATCTATCCCGGGTTCCCGCAACTCGACAGCGCGGGGAACCCGACCGGCCAGGTCTCGCCCGGCAACGACAATGTCTACACGTGGAACGTTGTCTCGCCGCGGATCGGTGCGAACTGGAACGTCGCGGGAGCGGGACACACGATTGTGAAGGCCTACTTCGGCCGGCTGTACCGCGGCATGTATCTGTCGGACTTCACGGCGGCGGTGCCCTCGATCACGCCCAGATACAGCGTCGATGTCCTGCCGAACGGCTCGTACGCCAACCCGTCGGTCGTCAGCAGTAACACCAACCTGAAGATCGATCCGAACTATAAGGATCCGTACACCAATGAATTCATCCTGCAGCTCGAGCAACAACTGTTCGCCGACCTCGGGCTGCAGGTGAACTACATCCACAAATATGGGACCGAGTATCCGGGCTGGGTGGACACGACCGGCCAGTACGGCCTGACGCCGTACGTCGACAACAGAGGAACGGATGCCAGTGGCGCTACAGTCAACGTCTACAAACTCCTGACACCGTCCGCGCGGAGCGTCTTCATGATGACGAACGCCGTGGGACCAGCGGGTGAGCTCCTGTACAACCGGTACAACGGCGTGACGGTCACCGCGACCAAGCGGATGTCGCACAAGTGGCAGGGCACCTTCTCGTTAGTGCTGTCGAAATCCGAGGGGCGCGAGCCCTCGAGCATACTCGGTCCACGCTCCTCTCAGTCGACGACGCCGGCATCCTTCGGCCGCTTCCCCAATGGTCCGAACGACTTCGTCAACAGCGACGGCCTGCTGATCGCCGATCGTCCGGTGATCGCGAAAGCCCAGATCGTCTACGGGTTGCCCTGGAACGTGACGGTGTCGGGAAACCTGCAGCACCAGACCGGTCGTCCGTGGGCGCGGCAGATCCGCGTCAACGGCCTCGGCTACCCGACCGCGCCGACGATCTACATGGAATCACTCGACGGCAACCTGCGCGTGCCGGACTTGAATCTGCTCGATATGCGCGTTCAGAAGTCGTTCCAGTTCCAGGGCAGCTTCAAGGCCGACGCGTACGTCGACTTCT
>DASSGK010000179.1:0-3340 GCA_035693505.1 Vicinamibacterales bacterium | reverse complement strand
TGATGCAGGGCAAGCCGCGCGCTCGGCCATCGCTCCCGAATCTCAGACGCGATCCGCTCGAAGCTCTTCAGCGCCAGCGGTTCGTACGCTTCGTACTCCAGATATCGGACGCTCCGGCCGAGGTTGTGGTTGCGCACGAGGCCGAGAAACGTCACCACCGCCCCGTCTTTGCCTACATCCGCCCCCGTGTCGACCGACGCGGCGACGTGGTCGAGGACGAGCGGCTGAGTCCCGATGGCCAGAAGCGGCGGCACAGTTTCAGTATACGGGGTCCGGCCAAAGCCGGACACTACCTCAGAGGTTCCGTCTCAGAGGTCCCGTCTCAGAGGTCCCGTCTCAGAGGTTCCGTCTCAGAGGTCCCGTCTCAGAGGTTCCGTCTCAGAGGTCCCGTCTCAGAGGTCCCGTCTCAGAGGTTTCGTCTCAGAGACCGGACCCGCGACGCTCCCAGAAATGCTCCAGCGGCCCGCGACCGTGACCGAGGTCCGGGGCGTGGCGGATGGCGCCGGCCACATATGCCTGGGCGCGCGCGGCCGCGTCCGGCAGCTCGTATCCGAGCGCCAGACCGGCGGTCACCGCTGACGCGTACGTGCAGCCGGTCCCGTGGGTATTGCGCGACTCGACGCGCGGCACGCGGAGCTCGTGAAACGCGTGACCGTCGAAGAGCAGGTCGACGACCTCGGCGTTTGCCGTCCCGTGACCCCCCGTAATGATCACCGCCGCCGGACCCATCTCGTGAATCCGCCTCGCCGCCTCACGCGCATCGTCCATGGACCCGATGCGCACACCGCTGAGCGCTTCGGCTTCCGGAATGTTCGGCGTCACGACGCGCGCGCGCGGCAGCAGCTCCGCGCGGAGCGCACGCACTCCGTCCTCGTCGAGCAGCCGATCGCCGCTCGACGACACGAGGACCGGATCGACGACGACGAGCGGCAGATCGAGCTCCTCGATCGCCGCGGTCACCGCTTCGACGATGGCGGCGTTGGCGAGCATGCCGATCTTCGTGGCGCGGATCGCCAGGTCGCCGGCGACGGCTTCGATCTGCGCCGTCACCAGATCCGCAGGCAGCGCGAGCGTAGCCTCGATGCCCTTGGTGCTTTGCGCGGTGACGGCGGTGATCGCGCTCACGCCGTAGAGGCCGAACGCCGCAAACGTCTTCAGGTCTGCCTGGATGCCGGCTCCGCCGCTGGAGTCGCTGCCCGCAATTGTCAGCGCTGTATGCATACGCTAAGATCCGCCTTCATGTACCGAACACTTCTCGACACGGTGACGACCCGCGCGGACGATCGCTTCAAACTCGCCGAGCATATCGGCGCGGTGCTGTTCGTGACGATCCTCACGGCGATCGCAGCCCAGATCAGCATTCCGCTGCCGTTTACTCCCGTGCCGTTCACGTTCCAGCCGATGGTCGTGCTGCTCGGCGCGGCCGCGCTCGGCCCGCGACTCGGGCTGTCGAGTCAGATTCTCTATCTTGCGCTCGGCTTCGCCGGTCTGCCGGTGTTCGCGGCCTCCCCGGTCCTTCCTCAGGGCGCCGCCCGCCTGCTCGGTCCGACCGGCGGTTACCTGATGGCGTATCCGTTTGCCGCCTTCGCCGCGGGATGGCTCGCGGAGCGTGGATTCGATCGCCGCTACTTCACCGCCGTCCTGTCGATGATGTGCGGGCTCGCGATCGTGTTCGGCGGCGGCGTCCTCTGGTTGACGATCGCGTCCAGACCGCCAATCGGATTCTCCGGTGCGCTGTCGGCCGGCTTCGTGCCCTTCATCGTCCCCGACCTGCTGAAGCTGCTCGTGGCCGCCGGCGTCATGCCGGCACTGTGGCGCATCACGGGGTCGGCTTCGCGTTAGCGCGTCCGAACACCAGCAGGTAGATGAACGGCGGGAAATCTTCCCGCGCGATCAACTGCAATCCTGCCGCGCTCGCGGCCTTGATGATCCGGTCTGGATCGACGCGATTCTTCGCCTCGGGTCCAGGGCCGCCCTTACCGGGCGTCCAATCCACAATCCCGAGGCGTCCCTGCGGCTTGAGCGACAGCGCGACGTTGCGCAACAGCTTCACCACCGCCTGGGGATCTTCGTCGACATCCATTTCGTGAAACGCATCGGAAATGAGCGCGGCATCGAGTCCCGGCGGGAGACGCGGATCGCTCGTCGTTCCAAGCACCGTCGTCACGTTGGTCAGGTTTTCCGCGAGCATGCGGCGGCGGATGCCGTCGAGCATTGCGCGCTGGATGTCTTCCGCAAACACGCGTCCGTTGGGACCCACGCGCTCGGCGAGCTGCAGCGTGAACCATCCGCCTGCGGCGCCGAGCTCGGCGACCTTCGAGCCCTCGGCCACGCCGATCGCATCCATGATCTGATCGGGTTTCTGCCACTGCTCGCGATCCGGCGCCTCGAGGAGCCCGAGGTCCTGCGTGCCGAACAGCTTGCCCTGCGGCTTCGCGGGTTGCTGCGCAGCATGGGCAGCATGGGCGGGATAGGCAGGAGGGGCGGGATGGGCAGGATAGAGGAGCATCGCTAGAGCGATCAGAGTTTTCATTTCTTGCTCCCGCCTGTTTTCTTCTTCGCTCCAGCCCGTCCCGCCTGTCCTGCCCGTCCAGCCTTTCCTGCCCCTACGGCCCGTCGCGCCCGTCTTGCCTTCTCTCCAACAACGCCCCCCTGAGTCATCGACTCCACGGAAAGGATGTCGTTCAAACGGCGCTCGTCCATCAGCCCGCGTTCGAGCACGATCGCCCGGATCGATTTGCCGCTCTTCACCGATTCCTTCGCGATGTCGGCCGTCGCGGCGTAGCCGATATACGGGCTGAGCGCGGTCGCGGCCGCGGTGCTGCGATCGAGCAGCTCGCGCGCGCGCGGTTCGTCGCTGGCGATCCCGTCGATGCATCGCAGCCTGAACACCTTCAGCGCCTCGCGCAGGATCCGTGACGCGTGCAGCGCATTCCACGCGATCACGGGCATCATCACGTTGAGTTCCAGCTGACCCGATTCGCACGCGATCGCCACCGTTGCGTCGCATCCCATGACCTGGAAGCAGACCTGGTTCACCATTTCCGGCACGGACGGATTCACCTTGCCCGGCATGATCGACGATCCGGGCTGCACCGCCGGCAGCGCGATTTCGGAAAGGCCGGCGCGAGGACCCATGCTGAGCAGTCGAAGGTCGCTCGCGATTTTGGATATCTCCACCGCGAGACGACGCATCGCGCTCGAGTACGCGAGCACGTCGCCCATGCTCTGGGTCACGCGGAACAGATTAGCGGCCGGTCGCAGCGGCAGATTGGTATACCGCGACAGGTTCGCGATCATCCGCCGCCGGTACTCGTCGCCCGCGTTCAGCCCGGTGCCG
>DASSGK010000178.1:0-20131 GCA_035693505.1 Vicinamibacterales bacterium | reverse complement strand
GAACTCTCTGGCTGTGAAGCACTTGACCCGAATTCCTGAAATCGAGGCAACGATGGCGAACCCATTGCTGAGCTATATCCGCAACGAGGTATCAACGCCAATGATTTCGCCGATGCGAGTCACGAAACTGCGCGTCTTCTTCGCGATCGGGCTGCTGGTCGGCAGCACCGTCCTTGCGACGCGCAGTGTGCACGCCGCGAAGGGCGGAGGCACCGCCGGCCGGCCGAGACGCGGGTCGAAGCTCGATCTCGAGCTCACACGTCGGCACCAGAGGCATGACGACGATCTCCTGCATGTGATCATCACGCCGGTGAAGGGACGTCACGCCGCGGCCGTTCAAACGCGCCGCGCGCACGGTGATGCCATTCGAGCCGAGCACGCCATCGTCGACGCGTTCTCCGCGACGATTCATGCGAAGGACCTCGACGCCCTCGAAGCCGATCCCGACGTCGCCAGCGTGTCGGCGGATGCCGTCGTCCATTCCGACGCGATCGTTGGCGAGACGGGTCAGACCTCGCCGAGCACCTTGCTCGAAACACTGGGCCTCGACGCCGTGCGCGATACCGGACCAACAGGGAAAGGCATCGGCATCGCGGTCATCGATTCCGGCCTGGAGCGTGGGTCGGATCTCAACGGCGGCGAGCACGATCAGCAGTACGACGTGACGGGGGGACCCAGGCGCGTCTCGCCGTATGACGACTACGGTCACGGTACGCACGTCTCCGGACTGATCGGCGGCTCCGGAGCCGGCTCCCAGGGCGACGCCGAAGAGATCGCACGTGACGGCAATCCGCATCGCATCAAAGTTCGCGTCTATCGCGGCATCGCGCCGAACGCGCGCATCATCAGCCTGAAGGTACTCGACAGCCACGGCGCAGGATTGACGAGCGACGTGATCGAGGCGGTCGAGTTCGCCGTCCAGAACCGCGACCGGCTCAAGATCGACATCATCAACCTCTCGCTCGGGCATCCGGTGTTCGAGCCGCGGACGACCGATCCGCTGGTGCAGGCCGTTGAAGCCGCCTCGCGCGCCGGCATTGTTGTGGTGGCCGCGGCGGGAAACTTCGGCAGGAATCCGACGACGGGAGTGGCGGGCTACGGCGGCATCACGTCGCCGGGGAACGCGGAGTCGGCCATCACCGTCGGCGCCGTCGATACGCACGACACGGTCTCGCGACTCGACGACACGGTGGCGTCCTACAGTTCGCGAGGGCCGACCTGGTACGACGCAGGCGCGAAGCCGGACGTCGTCGCGCCCGGTAGCCGCCTCGTTGCGGCGGCCGCGCTTCGCAGTTCTCTGTACGGCGAGTACCCCGATCGTCGCGTTGGCTGGGCCAGGAAGCAGCCGCAGTATCTCAGGTTGAGCGGGACGAGCATGGCGGCGGCCGTGACCACGGGCGTCGTCGCGCTCATGCTCGAAGCGCACGAGGAGCATTTCAAGCAGCCGCTGACGCCGAATGCGGTCAAAGCCCTGCTCGAGTTCTCCGCAATTCCGCTCGCTGGCGTCGACCGGCTGACGCAAGGATCCGGCAACATCAATGCGGACGGCGCGATTCGGCTGGCGGCCTCGGTCGATCCATCGGTGCCGGCCGGTGCCTGGTGGCTCACCACCGGCGTCGATCCGTCCACGACGATCGGCGGAGATGCGCTGCCCTGGGGTCAGGCGGTGATCTGGGGCACCACGATCATGTGGGGCACGACCGCGTACTACAACCTCGGCGCCTGGTCGAGCACCATCATGTGGGGTACGACGGTGACGTGGGGCTCCACCATCATGTGGGGCACGACGGATCTCGTCTGGGACGATCCGCAATCGTGGGCGAGCGCGATCGTCTGGGGCGACGACGCCCTCGATGTGGGCTCAGCGGCGGATGGAACGATCGACTGGAGCAAGGTGGGGCCGACGACCATCATGTGGGGCACGGTAACCCCGTAGCGAATCCCTACCTGCGATCGGCGACGATCCTCAGACCGGTGATATCAGCGGAGCTGACGGTGATCATATCCGGCCCGGATGGAGAGCCATCCGACGCGACGCTGAAAGATACCGCGCCGATCCCTCCACCCGCGCCTCCCTCGTTGGCAGTTGCACTGACGCGGTAGGTTCCGGGAATCACCTGGCCAATCTCGAACGTCCCGTCGTCGCCGGCGATGGCCATCGTCGGCATGAAGAACGCGCTGGTCCTGATATTCGGAATCAGTGTGACCATCGCATGCGGTGAAGGGCGGCCGCTCTGATCGACGACCGTTCCTGACACACGAAACGCCGCCACGGTCGCCATCGTGAACTCGATACCCGTGACAGCCTGCCCCGGGACCAGCGTCACGATGCCGGCCGCGCGTTCGTCGAAGGTCCCCGGGAAGAATGTCGGTGCCATTGTCGTCGGACCGGTCTGGATCGTTTCGAAGGGGCCATGACGCTGCGCCGAGGCCACAATCCGGTACTCGCCTGACGGGAGGCCGGCGACTCTGAACTCGCCAAGGTCGTTTGTTGGTGCATGGCCAACTTGGGCGAACCCGATCGGGCCTGCTTTGTCGGTGCGTTTGAGCGCAGAGACCTGGAGGTTGGCCTCTGCCTCTCCGGCCGCGTTCAGAATCCGTCCCGCGATCACCGCTCCCTTCTTGAGGGTGATTCGGAGCGGTTGGATTTGATGGGTGCCGTCGAGCGTAAGGCGCTCCGGTGGCCCATCGCCGAAGACGTCTGGATAGGACGCGAAGCCGGTCTTCTCGACGCTGAGCATGTATTGCGCGGGCTCGAGACCGTCGAACGCAAACAGGCCAGTCGCGTCGGTCATCAATTGACGCGGACGATGTCCGAACGTCCCGCCAGAAACATCGACGACGATCATCAGGCTGACACGTGCGGCGCTGATCGGTGCTCCAGACAACGCGTCGGTTACCGAGCCCGTGATATGCCCGCCGGACGTCATGCGCCCGATTCTACGTCGTCGGCTGCGATCGGTAAACGCGATGTGACTCGACCCAGCTATGTGGCGCGGGGGCTTCAGCCCGCGTCCTTCGCAGGCCTGAAGGCCTGCGCTACTACCGAGATGTGAAAGTTCTAGGATGGCCCGTTGCTGCGCGATCGGATCGGCGTCGTCGCACGATCGAGGATGGACAGCACGGTCGACGCGACGAGCAGGTAAGCGAATGCGCGCGCCGCCAGCCTCAGGAGCGACGCGAAGCCGGCCGGGAACGGCAATCGTGACGCGGCAACGAGCGCGATCGGCACGAAGTAGAAGATTCCGTTCCACCGTCCGAGCGAGCTGGCGCGCAGCTGCCGCTGGCGATGCCATACGTAGGAATCGACAACGTACTGACCAAAGGCGAACGGGATCAGCGCCGGCAGAACCGGCGTGATCGATCCCGCGATGGCGGCACCGGCCAGGCCGCTGGTGACGAAGAAGCAGTCGGTGCTGTGGTCGAACAACATCCCCG
Organism: Vicinamibacterales bacterium; assembly: GCA_035693505.1. GTDB lineage: Bacteria > Acidobacteriota > Vicinamibacteria > Vicinamibacterales > CAVVIG01 > CAVQFC01. The sequence continues at coordinate 16,693 of DASSGK010000178.1, read as the reverse complement.
CGGGCGACGCCGTGCCTTGCCTCCGCGCCACGGCGCCGTCGAGAAAGTCGGTCGCGATGGCAACGACGATCAAAATTGCGGCAACGCCAGGCGTGAGCCGTTCGGGGCGGGCCAGGGCGATCGCCACGGGAAGCGCTATTACAAGCCGGATGGCGGTCAGCGCGTTCGCCATCACCGGCCGAACAACTCCCGCTGGGCGCGGCGCAGGAACACCACGCCGATCAGCGCGTTGAACAGGATGAAGAAGTTGTGCTGCACGAATCCGAAGGCGGCCATCTGGCCTTCGTTCTGCGGGAACAGCACGACCCACAGTGTGATGGCGGCCGCGCGCATCGGCGTGGGCACGGTCGCGGCAAAAAAGATGATCGGCAGCACGCCGACCAACGACTGCAGCGAGGCGGGGACGCCGAACAGATTCAACGCGATGGTGTAGACCAGTACCGCCGCGATCAGTGCCGGGGAGCGCAGCAGGAAGAACAGCGCGTAATGCTTCAGGGTCGCCGTCCTGAACGCGTGGAAGATCTTCTTCTCGCGAAACTGGCTGCCTGGGAAGATCGTCCCGCGGAAGTAGAGGACCCACAGGGTGAATACCACCGCGGCGCCCAGCGTGATCACCGGCGTCCATCCAAAGATCGCCGGCAGCGAGCTCCCGCTGAGGATGTACCCCACGCTGGCCCACACCAGCAGATAGAAGACCTCGCCGAACATGATGAACAGCATCACGGACGCCACTTCCCACCCGGGCACGTCGTAGCGTCGATTGAGGTAGTACGCCATCACGCCCTTGCCGACCTGCTCGCTGATGAGCGAGATGATGTAGGCGCTGGCACGGATCGGCAGGATGTCCCGGTATCGGATCGGCTTGATGAACCAGTTCAACGTCCGCGTGAGGACGAGCGTGTCGATCAACAAGTAGAAGCACGAGTACACGACCATCAACAGCAGCCAGGGCAGCCATCGAACATTCGCGAACACCCGTGTCATGTAGCCGACGAGCGGAAGGCCCTCACGGGCGGCGGCGCCGGCCAGGCGGTAGTACAGGAAGACGAAGCACCCGGCCGCGATCGCGAGGAAGATCGCCCGGCCCAGCGCGTTCGAGGCACCCGGGCCGGGCGTTGCTGTCGAGGGCACCGCGGATTCAGTCACGGGTGGGCCACCTTGATCTGCGAGGACAGGAGCTTCTCGAGCGTCGCCGACAGCGGTGTGAGGTGCACGCCGAGCGCGGCGTCCGCATTCTCGTGCACGACTTCGCTGGCCGTGATCACATCGATGATGGTGGGCGTCATTCCACTTCTTCGACGCCATCCGCTGACAGCGGCTCCCAGGCGGGCCAGCCATATCGGCAGGGAGCGAATCGACACGCGACGATTCATCATCGCCGCCGTCCTCGCCACCACATCGCGATAGGCCGCAGGTTCCGGTCCCACCAGTTCGTACAGGATCAGTCCGGGTCCGGAGCCTTCACAGCAGCGCACGATGGCGCGGCTCAGATCGTCCACGTCCAACGGACGGATCGAATGGCGGCCGCCGCCGAGCAGGGTGACGGCCGGCTGCGACGCCGCTTGAACGACGGCGCGCGCGCCTGCCATGCCGGGTCCCAGGAGGATTCCTGTGCGGATGATGGCGCCCGAGAGACCCGATTCGAGAACGATGCGCTCGCCGCGGCCTTTCGAGCGCAAGTACCGATTGGGCGACATCGGGTCCGCGCCCAAGACGCTTACCAGCACGATGCGACGGACTCCTGCTTTCCGGCACGCATCCACGACGGCCTGAGTCGCGTCGACGTTGGCTGTCTGATAGCTCGACACAGGATTCTCGAAGAGGATCCCGGCGAGGTGCACCAGGCACGCGGCTCCGCTCAACGTGGCGGCGAGGCCATCGCGATCGGCGTAGTCGACCGCGCGCGCCGAGATCGAAGGCGAAACTGGAAGGTTGGGTACGGCCAGCGCCGATCGGACGCAGGCGACGACCTGGATGTCGCCGCGCTCGGCCAGGTGTCGCAGCAGGATGAGACCGACGCTGCTGTTGGCTCCCGTGATTGCGATGTTCACGCGCGCGCGCCTGGACTCGAGGCCGTAAGGCGAGGACTAGTCAACCGAACTCGGATTCTACGCCATGCCCCGCGCAATGAAGTTGCAAAACTGCTGAAGGCGTCACGCGCCACCTGCAGGGACTGCGCGACGCTGGGGAAGTGATATGGTGTGCGTACGGAGAGCGAAGATGGTGAGAGCATTGAAGATTGGCTTGCTCGTCGTCGGAGTCCTCGTGGTCGGGACGCTCTTGACCCTGCGCGTCACCGGCCTCGAGCCCCCATACGTCGATCCCGGCAGCGAGGCGTTCGTCAAAAGCGGCCGCACCACCAGGCCGGGATTCTGGCTGACTGGCGAAGTCGTCCACGAGCCCGTGACAAATTGGGACTGGGTCAACAAGGTGAACGACCCGATCCGTAAAAACACGATCATGCTCGAGACGCGCACCTGGTACGGCATTCCGCACTCAGTGACGATCAATATCATCGGGCGGGGCGACAAGCTCTATGTGCAGGGAAGCGAAAGAGATTTCAGACTGCAAAAGAAGTTCCCCTACTCCAAAGCGTGGTGGGCGAACGTCGAGCGCGATCCGCGCGTGCGCATGAAGATCGGTGGAAAAATTTACGAAATGACGCTCGTCTTGATTCAGGATCGCGCCGAGGTCGCGCAATTGCAGAGGGGGAGAGATCCCGTCACCAAAGAGATTGGTGCCGACGGGAAAGAACACGTCACGCAGGTGGTGCACTGGTGGCGCGTGTATCAGCGAAACGTTCCGGAATATGGCAACCCGTCGGCGGTTGCAGTTTCCGACAAGGCGACTTCACCCTAGGGCCGCACCGGCGCCACGCTATTTGATCCGGCGGCGAATTCGCTTCGTTTCAGGCGCCTGATCCGCCACCCACAGGCGAACGGTCAGATCGACGGTGCCCACCTGGATCAAATCGCCGTCCGCCAGCGCGACTTCCGCAACGACGGGAGCGCGCCGAACGAACGTGCCGTTGGTGCTTCCCAAATCCTCGAGCGTGACGCGGCGTTGGCTGCTCGCGACGCGAATAATCGCGTGGCGGCGCGAGACGCCGGGCGCATCCAGCCAGATCTCGCTCCGCGGGTCGCGGCCGATGATGTTGTCCCCCTCCGAGAGTTGGCCGGTCTTGTCGTTCCATGCAACCCAGCAGAAGAGGGCCGGGACCGCGGCCCGCGGCGCCGGGACCTCCGCAACGGCGCTGCAGAAGGCGTATCCCACACCGTGGACCGTACGGATGAACTGCGGGTGCTGCGCGCTGTCGCCGATCGCGCGCCGGATTTCGCCGATGAGGATGTTGAGATTCGCGTCCACCACATACGTGTCCGGCCAGATTCTGGCGTGCAAATCGGCCTTTTCCACGACCTTCGGTCCGGTCTCGATCAAGGCGCACAGCAGGTCGAACGCCTTGGGCGACAGGTGGATTTCTCGCCCGGAGCCCAGCAGCTGGCGTGTCTCGGAGTCGATGGTGAACTGGGCGAATCGAGCTCTCACGATGCTCCTCGCGGGCGACCCTGCGGAATCCTTGGACTTTCCTTAAGACTCGACAACGCGTACTGGGCGATAGTGTCGGGCCTGGAACGGCTGTCAACGAATCTTACCCGGAGGGTTCGAATCGTGGGTATCCTCGGTGCGGCGCCGCCGCGACGCCACGCGCGGGACATCATCGATGCGGTGGTCGCGAACATGCGGCAGAACCTCGAGCGTCTCAAGTATTCGACGCTGGCGCCCAGCCGATACATCGTTTACCTTCATCCCGCCGAGTTCGAGCGGCTGGAAACGATCATGCCGGTCCTGCAGGAACAGACCGTCCGCGCGCTCGATGACGAGCTCAGGCGTCTGAACGCGGCATCGGCCACGCATCGGTGGATCCGCCGCATCGCGCGCGACCCCGCGTCCGAGGTGCGCAATGCGGCGACCGACTGGCACATCGAGTTCCTCGCGGATCCCGATGATGAGCTGAAAGAAGGGGATCTCCTCGTCGACTCCGAACTGCTGATGCCGGCGAGGCCGGATCTCGGCATCGGCGAACAGACTCGCAAGATCGCGACGCTGCAATCGGGGCAGCGCGCGACGACGATCGAACACATTATCGACAGTCCGGCGTCTTCCTCGACGCCGAGGCTTCTCGGCCGCATCGAGTACGACGACGAGTCCGGTCATCATTTCTACGACGTGACCAGGGACGGCTTCACCATTGGACGCGGCGGAGTCGCGTATCCGGTGGACATCCGCATCGTTTCATCCGCCGACGTGTCTCGTGAGCACGCGCGAATCCGCAGGGATCCCGCGAGCGATCGATTCTTCCTGGCCGACCTGAGCACGCTCGGAACGACGTTGAACGGCAGTCATGTGCCGAAGGGTTTCGACGAGGTCGATGGGACAAAACGTGCGAACGGATCGGAGACGCCGCTGCCGGACATCGCCAAGATAGGGCTCGCCGGCACGGTCTTCCTCGATTTTCGAAGACGACGATGATCGCGTTCCTGTGGTGGGCTCGCGTCCTCTTTTTCGTCGCGTGTGGCGCTCTCGTCTCGCTGTACCTGTGGATTGGTTACCGCTCGCACAGGGCGGAGTGAGCCTGGTCGATGCAGACAGCAACTGTCCTGCGCGCGGCGGCCGACACCAATGCCGGCCTGCAGCGTGACGTCAATCAGGATCGCATCCACGTCGACCTTGCGCGGGGACTCTTCGTGGTCATCGATGGTGTCGGTGGTCACGCGGCAGGCGGAAAGGCCGCCGACATCGCGCTTGCGTCGGTGCGGTCGCGGCTCGAGCGCGAGACGGGGTCGGCTGTCGATCGTGTGCGGGAGGCGATCGCGATCGCAAACAACGAGATCTATGGCGCCGCGGTCCTGCGGCCGGAGTGGAGCGGGATGGCGTGCGTCCTCACGGTCGTCGTTGTCGACGACACGCGCGCCGTCGTGGGCCACGTCGGCGACACGCGCTTGTATAAGCTCGGCGCGGATCGCATCGACAAGGTCACGCGCGACCACTCGCCGGTCGGCGAGCGTGAAGACGCGAGCGAACTGTCCGAGCACGAAGCGATGCATCACCCGCGGCGCAACGAGGTGTACCGCGATGTGGGATCCGACCCGCATCAGCCCGGCGATCCGGACTTTATCGACGCGTGCGAGATCGCGTTCGAGCCGGACGCCGCGCTGCTGCTCTGCAGCGACGGATTGACCGATCTCGTGAGCTCGTCGTCCTTGTACGACATCGTCAGGCGTTTTGCGGGACAACCCGACCAGGTCGTCAAGGAGCTGATCGACGCTGCGAATGCCGCCGGCGGCAAGGACAACATCAGCGTGGTCTATGTGGAAGGGGAGCGTTTCGCGCCGGGCGGCGGTGAGGAGACGCGTGCGATGGGCGAGATCGCGCGCCTCGGAGGGCATCTTCCGGTTGTCGAAGACGGCCGGCAGAAAAGCTGCCGCTGGCCTGAAAGGTTCGCGCTCCGGCCTCCTCGCCGCTGGTCAACGAACGCGTCGCGAGCGATAGGGCTGGGGGCGATCGCGCTGGCGGCCGGGATCGTGGCCGCTGCCTTTGGTCCATGGTCGCTCGGCGCGAGGGTTCAGCGGCCTTCGAACGCTGTGGCTGCCGTTCCAGCCGCGACGATCGCCGTGGGTCCGACGGAATCGATTGCCGCGGCGCTGGAGCGGGCGGGAGCGGGCTCGGTCGTCATCGTCGACCCGGGTGAGTACCGCGAGACCGTGAACCTGAAAAACGATGTTCGGATTGTCAGCCGTGTCCCGCGAGCAGCGACCATTCGGCTGTCCGGCACCGCGCCGGAAGGCGCCGCCGCCGTTGTCGCCGCTGGGGTGGCCGGTGCGGAACTGGCCGGCTTTCGGATCATCGGCGATGCTGCGACGCCGCTCGGCACAGGTGTCCTCATTAGAGCCTCGCAGACCTCCCTTGTGGACATCGAGGTGACCGGCGCGGCAAACGCGGCGGTCGTCGTCGATGGCACCTCGGTTGCCACGATGATGGCGAGCGACATTCACGACAATCCGGGTGCAGCCCTGGCCATCCGCTCCACATCGGCGCGACTCGTCCACAATGTCTTCGTGCGGAACGGCACGTCGGAGCCCGTCCGTCGATCGTTCATCATCGACGAGGGCGCCAATCCGCTCTTCACCGGAAACGTCTTCCAGGACGTGAGCCGCGACGCCCTCGGAAATCTGAGCGAGAGCGAATTCATCGTGCTGGGCCGCGATAACTGGTTTGCCGAGGCTCAGGACCGATCCGCCTGGTCCGCGACGCCGCGCGTCCGGAGGGGGCGATGAAGGAGACGGTCTTTCAACGCGTTCGAGTGGGACCGTACGAGATCGTCCACGAGATCGGACGCGGCGGGATGGCCGTCGTGTTCTTCGCGACCGATCGCCGGAACGGTCGTCCCGTGGCGCTCAAGCTGGTGCCGGCCGGCACGGACCGGGACGCGCAGGAAATTGTCGAGGCCGAGCTCTGGGGCGCGAAGCTTCAGGAGCAGTTCTGCCGGGTCAGCCAGAACGTTCCGGTCCTGTACGAATACGGCACCGAGGGCGGCTACTTCTACATCGCGATGGAGTATCTCGACGGCCGCAACCTCTCCGAGGTTCTTGCCGGCGGAGCGCTCTCGCCGAAGCGCGCCATCGGCATCGCGATTCAGCTGTGTCATTTCCTCGAAGCGGCGCACGGCTTCGAATCGACGATCGACGGACGCCACCTTCGCTCGCTGCTGCACGGCGATCTGAAGCCGCGCAACATCCGGCTCCTCTGGCCTGACAAGGTCAAGATTCTCGATTTCGGCATCGCCAAGGCGCTGTCGCTCAGCCGCAAGGTGACGCGCAACGACTTCGGCAGCATCAACTACGTGTCACCGGAATGGCTCGAATCCGGCGAGATGGACACCTACGCCGACTTCTGGGCAGTCGGCGTCCTGTTGTACGAGATGCTGGCCGGCGTCCAGCCCTTTCGCGCGCCGGACACGCGCCGGCTGGAGCGCCGGATCAGATCGCTGGAGCCTCCCGAACCACTCGGCGCGCCGTGTCCGCCGCCGTTGCAGGCCGTCGTCGCCAAACTGCTCGCGGGACATGCGGCCGATCGATACAAGGATGCGCGCACGATTCGCGAAGATCTCGAATGCGCCCTGTCGGGTGGTGTGACTCAGGCCGAACGTGAAGGATGGCCGGCCGACGGGGTGCGGCACGACGAACCTCCGACGGGGCGTACGCAGCCGTCACCGCAGGTGGACGAAGACGCGACGCGAAAAACGATGCGGGTCGAGCCGGACACCGGCGTGACCGCGCTCCTGCCGACCAATGTCATCTTTCGGCCTTCCGAGCCCCGGCCGCGGTTCATGCAGCGTCGCTCGGTGCGTCGATGTGCGCGAGCCGCGTGCCTGCTGCTCGCATCCTTCATCATCGGACATGAGGTGATGATCGCGTCTCGCGCCGAGCGGCTGAAGGCCGAGGTGCCGGTGGTCGAACTCGAAGGCGTCGGCGGCGCCTGGGAGAGATATCGGGCGCTCAGCTCCCAGAGTCTGCGGATCACGACGGCGAGGCTCGAGGATGCGCTCACGAGCCAGACCGTGATGCTGGCCGATCGCATCATTGGAAACTACCGAACGTCGGCTCCCACCGTTCGGGAGGCGCAGTGGGAAATGGCGCGCGAAGCGCTCGCGCAGGCGCTGGCGGTCAAACAGGACGACAGTCATCTGAGAGCCGCGCTTCGCTATTGCGACGGCCACCTCCATCGAATCAACGGCGAGGCGCGGAAAACGCAGAGGCAGAACGCCGAGGCGCAGCACGAATTCACCGAAGCGGTGTCGGCATTCCGCGAGGCCGCCCAGCTTCGTCCTGCGTGGCCCGATCCATTTCTCGGGTTGATGCGGACGTTCATCTACGGGCTCGAGGACGTCGACCGCGGCGCCGACGCGCTGAAGCAGGCGCAGCGCCTGGGGTACTCGGCTGGCGATCGCGAGACCGCGCAACTGGCCGACGGATATCGTTCGCGCGCCGCGGCGCTCGCGCGCACGGCGCGGACGCTGAGCGGGAGGGCCGTCGAACAGAAATACCTCACACGATCGGCCGATGCGTATCGGCAGGCGGTCGATCTCTATTCGAGGGTCCCCGGGTACGCCGACTCACCGCGGAACCTGCGGGCCGCGCAACGCGGGCTCGAGCAGGTCGAACAGCGGAAGCGTGAATTGTCCGGCGTACCCGGTCGGACCGGAAAGGCGCCGTCGTTTCGACTGGCGGCACCCCAGGCCGCGCAATCATGGCCGTAACGTACACGGTTGCCGTCGAACGAAACGAGCGGCGAGCGCATCACTGGACCGATCGCATCGGTCTGTCTGCGCTGACGGTGGCCGCGACGTCCTGCGTCGCGATGCTCGCGATCGGCCTGGCGTATGCCGGACGCACGAACGTGTTCGAGAGCGCGGGCCGCACCGTGACTGCGCCCCTCAACTTGAACACTGTCACCGACGCGGGACCGCTCGAAGCCGCCATGGAGACGGTGTTTTCGGATGCGAGCGATCGACGACTGGCTGCGGAGCGGCTGTTCCGGTTCCTGGTCGACGAACGACAGACAACGCGGACGCTCCCGAATGTCGGCGCAATCGCGCCGCTCTTCGCCCCGGCGGATTTCGCGAAAATGAAACCGCTCTTCAGCGTCAGAACACCCGACGACTTCCGGCGGCAAGTCGGTCGGTTTGCCGCCATCTACATCCTGGTGTTTCAGGCCGCGCTGCTCATCTGGCGGTGGCGCCGCATCCGGACCGATCCGCTCCTTCTTGCCATCGCGCACCTGCTCACGGCGATCGGGTTTGCCGTCCTCCTCAGCCGGGCCGATCCGCTGCGCGACAGCCTGACGTTCGTGCGCTTCGCCGAAGGCACGGTGCTCGGCGTCGCCGTGATGACGGCTGTGTCGCTCGTCGACTTCGGCGCCGCCGGATTCGTGAGGTTCAGCTATCTGCCGCTGATCGTCGCGTTGTCGCTGTCGATGCTGTTGATTCTCTTTGGTTCGGGGCCGGGCACCAGCGGCGCGAAGGTCAATCTCGGGCCGGTGCAGCCGATTGAGGCGATCCGTCTGCTCCTTGCGCTGTTCCTCGCGGGCTTCTTTGCGCGCCGGTGGGAATTGCTGCGGGAAATCCGCAGCCCGATCTTTCGCGGTTCGCGATGGACGCGATGGATCAATGTGCCGCGCGCCGAGTACGTCGTCCCGGTCCTGGGCGGTGTGGGCCTCGCACTCGTCTTCTTCTACCTGCAAAAGGATCTTGGCCCGGCGCTGTTTCTCTGCTGCGTCTTTCTCGCGACCTATGGGGTCGCGCGCGGGCGTGTCGGCATGACGATCGTCGGCCTTGCGCTCCTGATTCTGGGGTTCTACGTCGGCTATCGCCTGCAGATCTCGCAGACGCTCGCCGAGCGTATTCGCATGTGGCAGTCACCGTGGGACAACGCTGTTCCGGGCGGCGATCAGGTCACGCATGCGATCTGGGCTCTCGCAACGGGCGGACCGTTCGGAACCGGTCTCGGCCTCGGCGACACACGCTATCTGCCGGCGGGTCACACGGATCTGATACTCGCGGCGATCGGCGAGGAGCTCGGCGCGGCAGGCCTGTTGCTGGTGGCAGTGCTGTACGCGCTTCTGGCGTGGCGCGGCTTCCGCATCGGGCGGCTCGCGCGAAACGACTACGGTTTCTTCCTGGCCACAACACTCACGCTGTTTCTGATTGTGCCGGTGCTGATCATGGCTGCCGGCATTCTCGGTGTGGCCCCGCTTACGGGCATCGTGACGCCTTTTGCGAGCTACGGCGGGTCGGCGATGGTCGCGAACTTCTGTGCGCTGGGCATGCTGGCCGCGATCCACGCTGATCGTCAGCCGTCGGCCGATCTCGAGCCGTTTCGCGTTCCGGTCGTGTGGCTCGGGTCGTCGCTCGCCGTCCTGGCGCTGGTGCTCCTTGCGGTGGCCGTCAACGTCCAGGTCGTGTCTGCCGACGACTACGTCATCAGGGCGCATCTCGGCATTCAAGCCGATGGCGGACGGCGTTTCGAATACAACCCCCGCGTGCTGGACATCGTCCGGCTCATGCCGCGTGGAACGATTTTCGATCGACGCGGCGTGCCGCTGGCCACCGACGATCCACAGGTGATTGCTGGCGCACGGCAGACCTACACGGACCTCGGCGTCTCGATCGACGAAACGTGTCCGATGCCTGGCGAGCGATGCTATCCGCTCGGCGGCTCGGCATTCCACCTCCTCGGCGACGCGCGCACGCGGGTGAATTGGACGGCGCCAAACTCGTCGTACATCGAACGCGATGCCGAAAGCCAGCTGCGCGGCTTCGACGATCATGCCGAGGTCGTCCACACGACGGATGCCGGCGGTCGATCGATGCTGACAATCCGTCGCGATTACCGCGACATTGTCCCGGCGCTGCGGCATAGGCACGATCCAGCCAGCGCGGCGTTCGATCGATTTCGCCGGCCGCACGACGTGCACCTGACGATCGATGCGGAGCTGCAGCTTCGCGCCGCCGGTATCGTCGCGAGCTACGCGCAGAAGACCGCAGGTAAGGCCGCAGCGGTGGTACTCGATCCCGATAGCGGCGAATTGCTGGCGAGTGTCAGCTATCCGTGGCCCGCGGCGCCGACCGCGAAGGCGATCGCGGCTTCGCGATTGGAAGGCGTGACCGAGCCGTTCCTGGATCGCGCGCGCTACGGCTTGTATCCGCCTGGATCGACGTTCAAGCTGGTGACGGCAGCGGCGGCGCTGCGTCAGCATCTCGACCCCCGTAGAACCACGTTCACCTGCGCCCGGCTGCCGGATGGGAGAGTCGGCGCGAAAATCAGCGGCTGGAACCGGCCGGTCCGCGACGACGTGCTGGATGCGCATCCGCACGGGACCATCGACGTGCACGGCGGCTTCGTGCATTCGTGCAATGCGTACTTCGCGCAGCTCGCCGTCAAGCTCGGATCGCAGCCGTTGCTCGACACCGCCAATCGTCTGGGGATTTCGCTGACGGCGTCGGCCGTCGGTGCGGCGCGCGTGCGCCAGACGCTTCCGCAGATCGGGTACGGTCAGGGCGACGTCGTCGTGACGCCGCTGCGGATGGCGCGAGTCGCGGCTGCCGTCGCCTCGAACGGCGTGCTGCGCGACACGCGCTGCGAGCAGGATGAAGCCGCGAGCGCAGCCACCGATCGGTTCCTGGACGGCGACGCCGCGCGAGTACTCGCGGGATACATGCGCGACGTGGTCCTGGGCGGTACCGGCCGCGTCCTGCGGAATCATCCCGGCCGCATCGCCGGCAAGACGGGAACGGCGCAACTGGACGGCCGGCCGTCTCATGGGTGGTTCGTCGGCTTCGCGCCGTTTGGTCCCGCCGTCCGACGAATCGCGTTCGCCGTCGTCATCGAGAACGCCGGCTACGGAGGCGGCAGCGCGGCGCCGGCCGCCGGAGAAATCGCCGACGCGGCATCGCGCGCCGGACTGCTGAAGTGAGCTGCCATGGACGTTCTTAGACGAGCCCGACGGCTCGAATCGAGGATCGCGGCCACGCTCGACGGAGCCGCCAGGGTCTTCTCGCGATCCCGCACGCGCGGCCCGCTCGAAATCGTGCATGCGATCCTGGATGCGGTCGAACAGCAGATCGAGCCGACTGGCCGCGGCTCACGCGTGTTTCCGTTCAATCGACTTGAACTGTCGGTTGTCGCGTCGTCGCCGGAGGCGCGCGGCCGTCTTGAAGCTCTATTGGCAGGCGACACGCCCCTTCGGGCCAGAATCCTCGACCGGTTGCAATCTGCCCGGTGCTCGGCCGCAGACGTCGTCGTCGAGATCCAGTACGTCGACCACCCCGAAGCGAACTGGCGCGCGCCCGAATTCGATCTGCAGTTCGCGCGTGTGGTAGAGCCCGAGGCTGACGGGCAGGCGCTCGAGCCGCAGGCAGGACAGATCGAGATTCGAGTCCTGAACGGCGCAATGGAGCGATGGTCGTATTCATTTGCTGCCTCGCGCATCGACGTCGGCAGGGGCGTAGAGGTCCGCGACCACCGCAACCGGCTCATTCGCACGAACCACGTCGTGTTCACCGAAGGCGGAGGAGACGTCAACCAGACCGTTTCGCGGACGCATGGGCACATCGCCTACGAGCCGCTCAGCGGTCACTTCCGGCTGCACGATGACGGCAGCGAACACGGAACCGGGATCGTGCGCGACGGCAGAACCATTCCGGTCCTTCGAGGTACGCGCGGCGTTCGACTGCAATCGGACGATGAGGTTGTACTCGGTGAAGCGCGCGTGCGAATCAGGCTGCGCACCCTATCGTGAACCGTCCTCGGAGCGATCGAGAGCGAGCCGGGTGAATCAGGCAGCCGGCGGCCGCTCGTAGTAGCGGGGCCTCACACGCCGCCGACGGCACGTTCCAAGGGCTTCAACCAACCGCCGGTCTATCACGCGACGGACGTCCGCGTCCGCGATTTGCCCGCAATGGTGTCAGCTTTTCGCGGCTTGACACATCGCGTGGCGATGTATACTATGCATCGTAATACGATGTATAGGGACGTCAGGCATGAACGCAGAGACGCTTAAAGGACACCTCGAACTGCTGCTGCTCGCGGCGATCCAGGCTGGACCCGCGCATGGCTATGCGATCGCAGAACGCCTTCACGCGAAGAGCAATGGCCTCTTCGATCTGCCGGAGGGGACACTGTACCCGGCGCTTCATCGTCTCGAGCACGCCGCGCTGGTGACGAGCCGATGGTCGCAAGTGGCCGGCCGTCGGCGCCGCGTGTATCAACTGACACCGAAGGGACGCCGCGCGCTGACGCAGCACCACGGCGACTGGCAGGAATTTGCACGCGCGGTTCACGGCATCGTCGGGGACCTGGCATGAGGTCCGAATCGATCGCCACCTTTCTACACCGCCTCCAGCATGCGCTGCGGGGCTACACCTTCATGAGCGGCCGGGTGACCGATGAGATTCGCGAACACCTGAACGACGCCATCGAGGCCGGCCTCCGACGCGGTCTCTCGGCGGAAGCGGCGACGGCCAACGCGCTCGCGCGGTTCGGTGATCCGGTGCAGATCGCCGACGAATTCCAACACGTCTATCGCTGGGAGCATACCGTCTGGTGTATGGCCAGGCTCGCGCTGTCGGTGCTGGCATCCATCGCAGCTGCGATCGCGGTCCAGGTGCTCATCAACGTGCGAATCGCGCTGAAAACAGAAGTCGTTCGTATCGCCCCTGGTTTTTCGCGCGCAACGCTGATTTCAGTCGCCATCGTGGTTGGCATCGCGGCGGCCTGGGAGATCGCGCGTCGGCCATTTGATACGCGGCGGACTGTGGTCGCGATCCTGGCATACAGCGGTATTTGCGCGACGGTGCAGTGGTTGGTTGCGTGGGGATGGACCGTCTTCGCACCAGCAACAGGGCTTGTCATCCTCGGCTACCTGTGCGCCCGCTTTGAGCCGCGGCCACGCCGACTGCTGTTGCTGTTCGGCGTCTTCGCGATATCGCTATACGCCGCCCACATGGGTGTCAGAGGGAACTTCGGCGCGAAGGAGGCGTTGACGACGAGCGGGGCGTTGCTCGTGGTGTGGATGTCAACGGTGGCCATCCTGGCGCGCTTCGATCACGCATTTCTCGACACGGTCAACAGCTAACAGAGGAAGGTCGGTTATGACGTCGCGGTTAATCGTCGTCACGGTAGGGGTGTGTCTGTCGGTGCTGCTACAGGCGCAGGCATCCACGAGTTTCTCCGGCAACTGGACGCTGAACGTCAGCAAGAGTCAGAACCTCGGCATGATGGCGTCGATGCAGGACACGGTTTCGATTGAACAGACGGCGACCGTTCTCACGATTCGTGACCGCGCGCTCTTTCAGGGGCAGGAGTCAACGCGGATCACGCGGATCGAGTTGAGTGGCAAACCGGCGGTGAACGCCGGTCCCATGGGCGAACCGAACGAAACGGTGGCGAAATGGACCGGCGGCAAGCTCGTCGTGACATGGACCGCCGAGGGAGCGGTCGCCGGGACCAGGGTCGTGCGAAAGGAAACGCGATCGCTGTCCGCGGACGGCAAGACGATGACGGTCGAGTCGGTGCGTGAGAACACGGCGTCCATCGTGATGGTTTACGACAAGCGGTGATGGGCTTCAGGCGTCTCGTGGTTCTTGGTTGTGCAATGGCAGTCATCGGGGGAATGGGCGCCTACCTTGGCCGAGGCCTGAGCAACGCTCGCACCACCGCCAAGGTCACGCCGAAGTTCGCCACCGCCGAAACGCGCACGATCGCGGCGGCCGTTGTGGCAACCGGCACCGTCAGGCTGCGCGTCGGCGCGGAAGTCCGTGTGGGGGCGCAGGTCTCCGGCATCGTGAAGACCCTGAACGTCACGGTGGGATCCCACATTCGAACCGGCGACGTGATCGCGGAAATCGACTCGAGCGGGTTGGACGCACGGCTGGCACAAGCGCGCGCACAGGTCGCGGTTGCTCAACGCGATGTCCGCCGCGCCGAGATCGATCTGAGGCGTGCACGACAGCTCGACGAACGGGAATTGATTCCGCGTCAGCAGGCGGAGGACGCCGCATTGAGTGTTGAGGAAGCGAAGGCCAGGCTCGCAAAGGCCGAACGTGACGCCGACGTCGTCGAAACGGATCGGTCATACGCCGTCATTCGTGCGCCGATTACTGGCACCGTCGCCTCGGTGTCTACGCAAGAAGGAGAAACCGTGGCTGCCGCGTTTGCCGCACCCACGTTCGTGACCATCATCGGCGACCACGCGTTGCAGCTCGTGGCGATGGTAGACGAAACCGATATCGGCGGCGTGAGGGCGGGCAACCGCGTCACGTTCTCAGTCGAGGCGTATCCGGACCGGGAATTCGAAGGTCGCGTGGAGCGCATCGCACCGAAAGCGACGATCGTGTCTGGCGTCGTGAATTACGAGGTCATCATCGCGATTAACTCTGCCGCGGACGTGCTCAAGCCGGACATGACGGCGAACATTTCGATTCGAACGGCAGAACGTCAGGCGGTGGTCGTGACAAACGCCGCCATTCAACGCGACGGCGACGCGCGCTTCGTGGTTGTCGAACGAGGCGGGAGCTACGTTCAACGGTCGGTGAGCGTCGGCGCTCGCGACGGCAGCAGCATAGAGGTGAAGAAGGGACTCGTCTCCGGCGATCGCGTGCTGCTGGAGCCCATGCCTACGGCTTCGGCCAGGGAGAGCCGGGAATGATCGAACTGCAGGGCATCTCGAAGATCTATCGCCGCGGCGATGGCACGCCGGTCCGGGCGGTCCATGACGTCTCTTTCGTGATTCGAGCCGGCGAGTTCGTGACGGTCCGCGGCGCGTCCGGATCGGGGAAGTCCTCGATGCTCAACATCCTCGGCTGTCTGGATACGCCGACCAGCGGAACCTACCGACTCTGGGGCGACGACGTGTCGCGCTATTCCGACCGCGCGCGATCCCGCGTTCGGAACGCGCGGATCGGATTCGTGTTCCAGTCGTTCAATCTGTTGCCGCGTACCACCGCGGCGGAAAACGTCGAAATTCCGATGGTCTACCGCCCCGGACGGATTGACCGACAGAAAGCGCTCGCAGCGCTTGAACGGGTTGGGCTGGGCGCGCGCGCTGACCATTTTGCCTCGGAGCTGTCTGGCGGCGAGCAACAGCGAGTCGCCATCGCGAGGGCGCTCATCAACGATCCACCGCTGCTGCTGGCGGACGAGCCGACCGGTAACCTGGATTCGTCTGCAGGTCAATCCATCATGAATCTCTTGACTCAACTCCACGCGGAGGGGCGCACGATCGTGCTCGTCACACACGACGAGCAGGTCGCGTCGTATGCGGAACGCGAGCTGTGTCTGCGCGATGGCACGCTCGCATCGGATCGCACGCGAGCGCGGGCGAAATCATGAGCGCGTTGCGCGGACTGCGACTTGCTCTTCGTACGCTGTGGCGAAATCGACTGCGCACCGTCTTCATGATGCTTGGCGTGACGATCGGGGTCGCCTCCCTGACCGCACTCGCATCGGTCGGAGAGAGCACGAAGCAGGAGACGATGCGCCGGTTCAAGCGGATGTTGGGGACGTTCGATACCGTCATGATCCGGCCAGGTGCCGGGCGTACGCGCGGCATGCCATCGCTCACAAATGTCGAACCGACGCTCAAATTCGAAGACGCCCACGCAATCGCGACCGAACTCCCAAACATTCGTCGCGTTGCAGAAGTGCAGAACGCCTTCGACATCGACGTGAAATACCGCGACCACACGACGAGTCCCGCGGTATTCGGTGTGTCACCGAGTTGGAGTGAGCTGCGCGATGACGAGATTACCGAAGGGCGGAACATCTCGGACGAAGACGTTCGCACCCTCGCGCGTGTGGCCGTCCTGGGCGCCGATGCAAAAAAGGACTTGTTCGGCACTGAGAGTCCAATCGGGGGCACGGTGCGCATCGCTGACGTGCCATTTCAGATTGTCGGAGTCCTCTCGGCGCACGGCGCCGGCCCAGGCGGTGCCAGTCTCGACAATCTGCTGGCGATTCCGGTCAGCACCGCATCGAAACGACTCTTCAACCGTGACTTCCTGACGATGCTGATCGTCGAACTCCGGGATCCTGAGCAGGGCGATCGGGCAATCGCGTCTATCACCGCGCTGCTCCGC
>DASSGK010000177.1:0-4787 GCA_035693505.1 Vicinamibacterales bacterium | reverse complement strand
ACAGCAACGAGACGGTCAGGTAGGTGCTGACGGCGAAGAAGTCCCAGACCAGCGGGCTGCGGAACTGCGGCCAGACGCCCATCGTGTTGGGATAGGGAAACAGCCAGTACGCGAGCCAGGGCCGTCCGGTGTGGAAGAGCGGGAAAATGCCCGCGCACGCGACCGCGAACAGCGTCATCGCTTCGGCAAACCGATTGATCGACGTCCGCCAACCTTGGCGGAGGAGCAGCAGAATCGCCGAGATCAGCGTGCCCGCGTGGCCGATGCCGATCCACCACACGAAGTTCGTGATGTCGAACGCCCAGGCGACGGGCTGGTTGTTGCCCCAGATGCCGATGCCCTTCACCACGAGGTAGGAAATCGACACGAACAGCAGCATCGCGAAGAAGAACGCGAGCGCAAACCCCGCCCACCAGCCGAGCGGCGTGCGGCGGCCGAGGACGATCGAGCTG
Source organism: Vicinamibacterales bacterium (assembly GCA_035693505.1). Lineage (GTDB taxonomy): Bacteria > Acidobacteriota > Vicinamibacteria > Vicinamibacterales > CAVVIG01 > CAVQFC01. The sequence continues at coordinate 4,335 of DASSGK010000177.1, read as the reverse complement.
ATCTTGTCGGTGACGCTGCCGAAGGTGTAGCCGGGAGGGATGAGCGGCGGCGTCGGAGCAGGATGTGTGGGGTCCACTAACCCTCCAGCTCCGGATTCACGTTGCGGACGGCCGCGAGGTATGTCGTTCGCGGACGCGTGTTCAGCTCGCCGAGCAGTGAGTAATTGCGGACGTCGGCCTGCAGTTTGGCCACACGACTGTTCGGGTCGTTGAGATTGCCGAACACGATCGCGTCAGCAGGACACGTTTGCTGACACGCGGTCTGGATCTCGCCGTCGCGAACCGTTCGGTCTTCGTTCTCCGACGTGATCTTCGCGCGGTTGATCCGCTGCACGCAGTACGTACACTTCTCCATCACACCGCGGCTTCGGACGGTGACGTTGGGATTTCTCCCGAGCTTCAGGCTCGGTGTCGTCCAGTCCTGATACAGCAGGAAGTTGAAGCGGCGGACTTTGTATGGACAGTTGTTCGAGCAGTAGCGCGTGCCGACACAGCGGTTGTAGACCATGTCGTTCAGGCCTTCGTCGCTGTGAACCGTCGCGCCGACCGGACACACGACCTCGCACGGCGCGTTCTCGCAGTGCATGCACGGCACCGGCTGGAAGTACGTTTCGGGATCTGCGGCTGCGCCCTGATTGTACGTGTCGACGCGGATCCAGTGCATCTCTCGTCCCTTGAGCACCTGCTCTTTTCCAACGACGGGGATGTTGTTTTCCGCCTGGCAGGCGACGACGCAGGCATTGCAGCCGATGCAGGCGTTGACGTCGATCGCCATGCCCCACTTGTAGCCGTCGTACTTGAAGTCGGGATAGAGCGTGATCGTCTTCGGCGGCGTCTCGTCCCCTTCGTGCACCACACGCGGGTTCTTGACGAACTCCTCGCGCGTGGCGACACGCACCGGCTTGCGATTCTCCATCTGATGCTGGAACTGCGTGCAGGCGAGCGATGTCACGATGCCGGTCCTGATGATCTGCAGACCTCGGCCGTGCCACATCGCGTCGGATGTCCGAAGCAGATTCGCGTTGAACCCGGTGCCGCTCGCGATGCTGCCGCCGCGCGTGCGGCCGTACCCGAGATGGACGGTCGCGCAGTTGTCGGGATGGCCTTCGACGGCGAACAGCGCGCCGCGCACGGTGCGTCCGCGATACCGCAGCTCGACGAGCTCGCTCGCGATCTGTCCGTGCTCTCCGCCGGTCGCGTCCGGTCGGTTCGCGATTCCGAGTCTGACGGCGGTCGCATGGCTGACGAGCACGGCGTTGTCCCACGTCAGCTTCGTGATCGGCTTCGGCAGCTCCTGCAGCCACCCGTTGTTCGCGAAGCGGCCGTCGGCGACGGATGGATCGAGGCGGAACGAGATGTCGAAGTCAGCAGATGCCGGCGCCGAAAGGACCGGCCCACCGAGATCTTGAGAGGCGGTCCTGTTGGGGCCTCGAACGTCGATCGCGGCGAATGCGGTTTTCGGAATCACGCCGTCATGCAGCCAACGGCGCCAGTCGGCCTCGAAATCCTGCGACCGCGATTGCGCCTTCCAGAATTCTCGCACGATGTCGTGCGACGACTGCTCCGGACGGTTGCTCGTTGCCGCGAGAAACTCGTGCGCCGTCCGTCCGGCGTAGAGCGGCGCGATGAGCGGCTGCACGATCGACGCAGTGCCGTCGAATGCGCGCGCGTCGCTCCACGATTCAAGGAAGTGCGCTTCAGGAACGTGCCAGTGGCAGAGCGCCGACGTCTCGTCGTTGTGGAGGCTGAGGTGCGCGCGCAGCGGGACCTTCGCGAGCGCGTCGGTGAAGCCGAGATCGAGCGGCGCGGAATAAACCGGATTACCGCCGACGATCATCAGCACATCCACTTTGCCGGCGCGCATGTCGCCGACCAGATCGCGCAGCGACGCGATTTGATCGACGGCTTCCGCTTCGACGGGTTCCGTGTAGATGACCGTCCGCCCGACATTTCCAAGCGCCGCGTTCATGGCATGCGCGAGCGCGTGGACGGCCGGCGGCTGCGCGTCTCCCGCCATCACGACACACGCGCCTCGATGCGCGAGCAGGTCCTTGGCGACGACGTTGACCCACTTGTTCGCACCGGCCGATCCTGCAATCGCGGAGGACAACTGTCCCGCGAGTACGGCGATCTCGCTCGGCCGGAGCGGCAGGCGGTGATCGGCACGCGAGCCTGTAGGCGTCGGCATCGTCTCGACGACGTAGAGGCGGTTCATGCGATCGGGCTGCTCCGGCCGCCGCCGCGCCGCGAACTCGCGGCTATAGCGCAGGCTTGCCGGGCCGTCGCATAGGAAGTCCGAGTCGAGCGCGAGGATGACGTCGGCTCGTTCCAACTGGTACTGCGTGTCGACGTACCGGCCGAACGCGAGCTTCGCGCCGGCCTTTGCATTTTCGCGGGACAGCGGATCCCATTGATGCCATTTGGCCGCCGGAAGTCGTTTGAGCAGATCGCGAATCTGGGCCGCGAGCGTCGGCGAGCTGACCGATTCGGTCAGAATTCGGAGTCCCGCGCCGCCAAGCGCCTGCTGCGCGGTGAGCGTGGCGCGCATCGCGCCGAGAAATTCAGACCACGGTTTGATTTCGCCGAGATGGGTGATCGTCTGCGCGCGGTCGGGATCGTACAAACCGAGAATGGCGGCCTGAGCGAAGACGTCGGCCGCACCGACGCTGCCCGGATGATTGGGGTTGCCTTCGATTTTCGTCGGCCGCCCTTCATGGCTTTCGACGAGAAGTCCGATTGCGGCACCACCCGTCGGCATGGACGTCGCGAAGAACAACGGTTCGCCGAGCACGAGATCTTCGGGCTGGCGCACGTACGGGACGATCGTTTCGGCCGGCTGCCGGGTGCACGCGCCGAATCCGCCCAGCGCGAGCGACGCGCCCATCAACTTCAGAAATGTTCGCCGCGCGACGGGATCGCCCGGATCGATGTCGTCGCCGGACCAGCGTGCAAACGGATCTATCGGTGACACGTGCTGCAGCTCGTCAGTTTGCGGATGTGGTATTCCACGACCAGGCGGCGACCGAGCGCCTGTTGATCGGAAGGCGGAACGTAGTCGGTGCGAAAGACGGCGTCCCGCGGCCGCACGTAATCCTCAGGATGCCGGTGGCAATCGAGGCACCAGGACATCTGGAGCGACTGGGCCTGCCACATGAGCGGCATGCGATCGACCTGGCCGTGGCAGGTCGTGCATCCGACGCCTTTGTTTACGTGAATGCTGTGATTGAAGTACGCGAAGTCGGGAAGATCGTGCAGGCGCGTCCACGCGATCGAGCGGCCGCTCCGGAAGCTCGCGCGAACCGGTTCGAGAAACGCGCTGGTCGAAAAAATCTGCGAGTGGCAGTTCATGCAGGTCTTCGTAGGCGGAATGCCTGCGAACGCCGATCGCTCGACCGACGCGTGGCAGTAGCGGCAGTCGATCCCGTTGCCGCCGACATGCCGCTCGTGGCTGAACTGGAGGGGCTGTTCGCGGGCGACGTGGACGTCCGTAATCCACGGCGACGCGGTGACGTGCTCGAAGAGCCACAGCAGCGCCGCAACCGCGAACACTGCTCCGAAGATGCTGAGTCTGGAGATTGTGTTGGTACTGCGGTGGAAGATCTGCGACATCGGTCGGGCGATCCACGGATCGCGCAACCGCTTCGTGCAGACTCAGGGCCTACTGATTCGGAGCGGGCGCGACCTCCGCAGTATAGCTCGTACCGAGCGCGTAGCGAGCAAACCACGCCAGCTCGGTGTTCGCCTTGAAGATCTGATGGCGCAACTCGAGCCACTGATGACCTTCGCGAGGCGCCACATAAAGATGGGTCGGCACTCCGTGACTCTTCAGTGCGCGGTACATCTCGACCGACTGCGGAAGGGGAACGCGCGCGTCGTTCTCGCCGACGAAGAGCAGCGTCGGCGTCTTGACGTTGCCTGCGTCCTTGATGGGCGAGTGATTCCAGAAGGTCGCAAATGGCGCGTTCTTCTGCCAGGGCGTGCCGCCGAACCACGGCGTGCGGTTGTCCCTGGTGTCGCTTTGCGAATACATCGAGATCCAGTCGCCGACGCCGGCGCCCGCTGAGGCCGCCTTGAACCTCGTGGTCATTGTGACGAGCTTGTTCGTCAGATGGCCGCCCGCGCTCCAGCCCATGAGCACCATGCGATCGGGATCGACGAACCCTTGTTTGATCAGCGAGTCGACGCCGCTCAGTACGTCGTACTGCATGTTTTTGAAGTAGCCGTTGACGAGATCTCGATAGAACAGGTCGCCATATCCCGTACTGCCCCGGTAATTCGGCCGCAAGACGAACCAGCCTTTACCGGTCAGGACGGGGAAGTAATACAGAAGCAGTC
>DASSGK010000176.1:0-4102 GCA_035693505.1 Vicinamibacterales bacterium | reverse complement strand
GTGCGAAGGCCGCGATCGCTTTCAGATCGACGACGTCGGGCCAGACATCGCGCGGGTTGTGGAACCAGTCGTTGCGCCCGATGAAGGACACGAAATGTCCACCCTGCTCCCTGATCGTCGCCGCCTCGCCCGCTGTTTGCTCCGCTGGCGACTGCCGGATCGCGCCGAGCCCGTGCGGCTCGAGCGCGCGCAGCGCCGCGTCCCGCAGCCAGTCGTCTGACGGCGTCATGCCCGTGTCGCCGGTCGATGCGCCGATGTTCGCGCCGAAGTGAACCCAGGCGTAGGCATCACGTGCCAGCGTTGGATTCCGGTGAAGAAAGTCGTGCAGGCCGAGATGTCCGAGCTCGTGGCCGCTGGACGCGATGAATCGCACCGTTCGCAGCGGACCGCGGCCGGTCTTGCGCGATTTGGCCCCAACCACCGCGCGCAGGGTCTCCAGCCAGCACACCAGCCCGCCGCCGCGCTCCGACGCGTTCGCGTGCCAGCCGCTGCGCGGCGTCATCACGCAGACAGGCGGCAGCGAGGGCTCGGTCCCGCGCACCAGGGCGAGGACGTTGACGGCGCTGACGCGGCTCCGGGTCACGTCGGTGACGAGATGCACCTCCCGGTTCTGCGTAGCGGCCGCGTCGATCGCGCTGAGATGCTCGCTGGACACCTGCAGGACGGGCGGGCCAAAGGGCTGGGCGAACCACGCGGCATTCACGGGACACAGCCCGGTCTTTCCGCCGACGGTGACCGCGACGATCGCCGCGTGCTTCGATCCGTCCCGCATCCGCCGCAACTCGGCTTCGCCATTGGGCGCGATCCGCGTCCAGGCAATCGGCCTGTCGCTTCCGACCAGACCGATTCGACCCGTGATCCCTGCAGCGCCTGTGAACGGGGCGTCGAACATCGGCAACCCGTCGATCCGGCGCCCGTCAATCTCGGCGAATGCGGCCACGGGGTCGACCCGCGACACCTCGAACGGCTCCAGCATGGGGGCGGCGCCGGCGGCGCGCGCGCGTGCCAGCAAGGTGTTGGCCGACGCGCGATCAACCGCGGTCGCGGTCCGATGTTCGCCTTCATCCGAGTACCCGCGGACGACGTCGGCGGCCCTGCGCTCCACCAGGTCCGCTTTGGGAGGCACGACCAGCAGCGCGGTCATTTCGAGGAGCTTCCGGCGGGTCAGTTGCACGGGCGTATTATCGACGAGTGAACTTCGATCCAGCGTGGCTTTTTCTTTCGCTGATTCCGAGCGGCATCGGCTTCGTGCTGTTCGTGTACGGCAGGAAGCAGCAACGCTGGCCGCAGCTTGCCGCCGGCCTGGTGTTCATGATTTATCCCTACTTCACGCCAACCATCTTCACGATGGTCCTCGTCGGCATCCTGCTGGGGGCCGGCTTGTGGGTGGCGGTGCAGGGAGGTTGGTGATCATGTCGAAGCGTCGGCTCCTCGTGTCGGCTCTGTCGGTCGTGTTCGCCTTCGCCGGCCTTGCGGCGCAGCCGGACGAAGTCAGTCTGCTGCTGATCAACGGCAAGGTCTTCACCGCCGATCCTGCGGCGCCGTGGGCCGAAGCGGTGGCGCTCCGCGGCAATCGCATCGCGGCGGTCGGCACCACGGCGGCGATCAGCAAGCTCGCGGGCCCCAATACCCATAGCGTCGATGTCGCCGGCCGCGTCGTCATTCCGGGCATCAACGACGCGCACACCCATGTGGGCGCGCGTCCGCAGGGCGTTTCGCTGAAACTCGATGGGGACGAACCCACGCTGGCCGCCGTGACCGCGGCGCTTCGCGAGGCCGTCGCGTCGGCGCCTGAAGACCGGTGGATCTACGGCACCGTCGGCGAGCGCGTGCTCTCGGATCCCAAAGCGACGCGCTTCACGCTCGACGAAGCGGCGCCGGGCCGGCTGGTGAAGCTGTCGACCTGGACGGGCCACGGCGTGATCTTCAGCACCGCCGCTCTCCGCGCGATCGGGATTGGAGATCGGGATTCCGATCCGCCGTACGGCGCCTACCGGCGAACGCAGGACGGGACCATCGACGGCCGGCTCGACGAGTACGCCGACCTTCGCGCGCACCGGCGGCTGGCGGCCCTCGTCAACCGCCAGGACACAGTCGCATCGCTGCGCAGGCTCGCGATCGAGGCGACCGGTTACGGCATCACGTCGATCCAGGCGATGGGCAATGCGCTGCCAGCCGCCGACCTCGCGACGTTGCTCCCAGACGTCCACGTGCCGGTCCGCTGGCGGATCATCCGGTTTCCGATCACGCTGACCGAGGCAGACTCGCCGGCGGATTTCAAGGAGCTGCCACGCAATCCGTGGCCGCTCGTCACGGTGTCGGGCGTGAAGTGGATCCTCGACGGCACGCCGGTCGAGAGGTTCGCCGCAATGAATGCTGCGTACACCGATCGATCAGGCTGGAACGGTACGTTGAACATGCCACCGGCGGACATCGAGCGCGCGCTGCGCCGGGCGCTCGAGATCGGTGAGCAGCCGATGTTTCACGCGGTCGGCGATAGTGCGATCGATCAGCTGCTGACCTCGATGGAGAAAACAGCGCCGGCGGAACAATGGCGGCGCCTGCGTGTCCGAATCGAGCACGGCGAGTTCCTCACGCGCGATCGGTTCGAGCGCGCGAAGCGTCTCGGCATCGTCAACGTGCAGAACCCGGCCCACCTGACGATTCCCGAGATCATGACGGCGCGGTATGGCGCCTCGCGCACCGCCACCGTTGAACCGCTCAAATCGATGAGCGCCGCGGGCATCCCCATCGCTCTGGGCGGTGACGGCCCGATGAACCCGTTCCTGAACATGATGTTCGCCATCGCGCATCCGAACAATCCATCGGAGGCGATGACACGCGAGCAGGTCGTGACTGCCTACACGACGGGATCGGCGTACGCGGAATTTGCCGAGCGCGAGAAGGGTCAGCTGAAGGCGGGAATGCTCGCGGACATCGCGGTGCTGAGCCAGGACATCTTCACCGTGGGGGCGGACAAGCTGCCGGCCACGACGTCGGTCTTTACGATCGTCGATGGCAAAACCGTCGTGGCGATGTTGCCTGACCGCAAGGCTGCGGTTAGACGATTTTGAGATATTCGGGCGCCGCACGGTCCGGCTAAAGCCGGACACTACCGGCATCATCAGGGTCCGGCTGAAGTCGGACGCTACCGGAACGTAGGTCCGCCGCGGGAGCATCGGTAGTGTCCGGCTTTAGCCGGACCTTACTCGGATCGCAACGCGCTCGAGGGATCGACGATTGATGCACGCCGCGCGGGAATCAGGTTCGCCAGCGTCGCGACGACAAAGAGCAACGCGATCGCGGCGCCCCAGGCCATGGGATCGACGAAGCTGACGCCGTAGAGCGCACCCGCCATCGCCTTCGCACCGCCGAAGGCCAGCACCGCACCCACGCCGACACCAACGGCCGCAATGGCGAGGCCTTGTTTCATCACGAGGCCGACGACCGCGGACGGCTGGGCGCCGAGCGCCATGCGAATGCCAATCTCCCGGGTCCGGCGCGCGACCGAGTAGGCGATCACGCCATACAGACCGATCGACGCCAGCAGCATCGCAACGCCCCCCACAGCGCTCACGCTGATCGCTCCGGCCTTCACGGGCAGGAGCGTCGCAGCGACCTGCGCGTCCATGGTCTGGTTGTCGAGGAAGAGGACGTTAGGTTCGATCGCGAGCAGTTCCCGCCGCATGGCGGTCAGCAGCGCGCCGGCATCGCCGTTCGTGCGCGCCACGATCTCTTCGCCGTTGTCGGGCTTCTGCGAGATCGCGTAGTGAAGGTAGGGCGTGGCGCCTTCACCAACCGTGCTGACCTTGTAGTCCGCCGACACGCCGATCACTTCGAGCTCGCGGCCGTTGTAGGTCGTCACGCGGATCCGTTTGCCGATCGCGTTCTGATTCGGCCAGTACTTGCGCGCCATCGCCTCGTTCACGATGACCACACCCGGTGACTTCGGCGTATCGGTCGCCGCGAAGTTGCGGCCCTGAACGATGGGGATGCCGAGCGTCGGGAAATACTCAGGCGAGACGCGAGCGACGTCGAGCACCAGGCCCTTGTCGTCGGGCCCCTGAAAGCCAGGGAGGAACACGTTGTTGCGGTTGTAGTT
>DASSGK010000175.1:0-2723 GCA_035693505.1 Vicinamibacterales bacterium | reverse complement strand
GTGGCCCGGTCCGGCTGAAACCGGACACTACCGGCGTTTGCGGTCGCTGTCCGTGTACCGGTAGCGTCCGCCTTCAGGCGGACCGTCCCAGCGGTCGCCGTCGCAAGGGCGAGGAATTGCCGGCGCGAGATCATATAAAATGGCGTGTTCCCGTGGAATATCACATCACGCAATATGATCTCGAGCAAGGCGCGCTCGAGATCCAGTACATCGAAGAGTACTTTGGCGAGTTCCCCCGCAAGAAGACCGCGGCGGAGATCGTGGGCCGGCTCGAGGGGCGGTCGCACCTCATCCTGCTGGCTACGGCGCCGCTTCCCGACGATCCCGGCACGGTCGTACCGGTCTCGTTCAAGGTCGCGCACGAGGTCAAGGTTCCCGAAACGGTCCCGAAGCTCGTCGATCTGGTCCACCGCCTGAGCGACAACGTGCAGTTCACCGGGCGGCGCGTGCTGTATACGTGGATCGGCGGCACGCGGCGCGACTGGCGCGGCCAGGGCTTCTTCCGCGCGCTCACCGAGCAGCAGGAGCTGTGGGCCATCCAGCACGGCTTCGACGAGATCGTCGTCAAGACGAAGAACCGCTTTTACGACATGCGCGGCACGCTGGATCACTTGCGGTTCGAGGTCGTCCGCTACGAGCGCAACAGCGCCGACAACGCCGAATCGAAGGTGTATCTGAGCAAGAAGCTCCTGCCGGAGATGATCTCCAGGCATCGCAGCAAGAAAGCCGTCATCCAGAGCCCGGTCTAGCGCCTCACACCATCATCAATTGACAGGTGCTGCTGCGCATTCGAATCCATAGAATGCGCAGCAATCGTGCACGATCGAACCCGGCGCCTCGTGATCGTCGTCTGGGCCGCGTACGTTTGCCTCGCAGGCTCAATCTCCGCCGTCGTGGCGACACAGGCGCCCGTGCCTGCCGCCAACGCGCCGTGGGTCGGGCACACTGACGCCATCGAAGCGCATTTGAAAAACGCCGACGTCGAGAGCATGGAGGACATCGGCGTCGGCGTCACGCACCCGAGACGTGCGCACCTGAAGCCGAGCGAGCCGGTCGAGAGCCTCGTGTGGAAGGTGCTGCCGCCGGGCCGTCGCGGCGGGTTCTGGGAAAGCTACAAGTCGGAGATCGCCGCGTACGAGCTCGACAAGCTGCTGGAGATGCACATGGTGGCGCCTGCCGTCGAACGGCACATCGACGGAGAGGTCGGCGCCGCCGTCATGTGGCTGCCGGGGCTGAAGAGCGTCAAGGATCTGGGCGGCAAGGTTCCCTCAGGCCCCGTCTGGGGGAAACCGCTCCGGAAGATGCTGATGTTCGACAACTTGATCAGCAACAGCGACCGGAATGCCGGCAATATCATGGTCGGCCCGCCGGGCGAGCTGATCCTCATCGACCACTCGCGCGCCTTCGTGACCGACACGAACCTGCCGAAGAAGATCGAGCGCGTAGATGCCGCCCTTTGGGCACGCATGCAGGCGCTGACGCGCGACGATCTGGTTCGAGTGCTCGGTCCCTGGATGGACGAAGAGGCGATTGACGCGATGCTCCAGCGCCGGGCGCGCATGGTCTCGGACGTCGAGAAGCTGGTCAAGAAAAAAGGGCGCCCCTTCGTCATCATCGAATGAAACCTTTTTGACGTCCTGCCCGTCGAACCCTGTGGCCGCATGTATGCGCAGCGCATATAGTTGGCACACAGCGATATGAACCTCCGACCTGTCGAATTCCACATCCTCCTGGCGCTCGCGGCCGACGAGCGGCATGGCTACGCACTGCTGCAGGAAGTCGCGAGCCTCACCGACGGCGAGATCCAGCTCGAACCGGGCACGCTCTACCGGGCGCTGCACCGCATGCTGAAGAACGGCTGGGTGGCCGAGTCGGCGCGTCGGCCCGCCGCCGATCAGGACGATGAACGGCGCCGGTACTACCGGCTCACGCCGTTGGGCCGCCGAATCGCATCAACGGAGGCGGAACGGCTCTGCCGCCTTGTCACCATCGCCCGCGCACACAGGTTGCTGTCCCGTGCCTGACGTGCCGCGAAGCGCGCACCAGAACACCCACACCGAGGTGGACTTGTCGCGCCGAAGCGCGCGCGAGATCCGCCGCGCGAAGGCGGACCGGCGTTTCGCCTGGTGGCTGGTCTGGCTCTATCCGCCCGCCTTCCGGCGCGACGTGGGCCTGGGCCTTGTCGATGCGCTCGACGATCGCATGCGGGCGCGTCGCGCGAAGGGCGCGTCGGCCATCAGCGTCCGGCTCTTCGCCGTTGTCGACACCGTCCGAAACGCGCCCGCTGAGTGGATCGCCACGATTGATGAGATGTTGCGGGCGGTCACGGTCCGGCTGAAGCCGGACACTACCCGTCATGCAGAGGATGTTTCGGTAGTGTCCGGCTTTAGCCGGACCAGAGGAGGACGTACCGTGATCGACCGCCTTTTGCAGGATGTGCGGTACGCGCTCCGTCTGTGGCGGCGCCGCCCCGGCTTCGCCGCCATCGCGATCATGACGCTCGCGTTGGGAATCGGCGCCAACACCGCCATGTTCAGCATCGTCAATGCTGTGCTGCTGCGGCCGCTGCCGTACCCGAGCGCCGACCGGCTGGTCTCGGTGTGGGCCAGGACGAAGGCGTACCCGCAGTCGCTCGTGTCGTACGACGAGTACGAGGCGATTCAGAAAGAGCACGGCGCCGTCGAGTCGATCGCACTCTGGCTCGGTCAGAGCGTGAACATCAC
>DASSGK010000174.1:0-15521 GCA_035693505.1 Vicinamibacterales bacterium | reverse complement strand
CGATGGTTTTTCAGCGCAGCGATCACGCGCCGCACCATCCGGTCCACATTCCGCCGAAGGCGCGCGACATCGCGATGGTGTTTCAGAACTACGCGCTCTATCCGCATCTCTCCGTCTTCGACAACATCGCCTTCCCGCTGCGCGCGCGCCGTGTCGACGCCGGCGAGATCGGCCGCCGCGTGCGCGAGTCGGCGGCGCGCGTCGGCCTCGCGGATCTGCTGGAGCGGCGTCCGGCCCAGCTCTCCGGCGGACAGCAGCAGCGCGTCGCGCTCGCTCGCGCCATCGTCCGCAATCCGACGGTCTATCTGATGGACGAACCACTCTCGAATCTCGACGCCCAGCTTCGGCTTCAAACGCGAACCGAGCTCAAACGGCTCCACCGCGAGCTGGGCACGACGATGATCTACGTCACGCACGATCAGAGCGAGGCCATGACGCTTGGCGGCCGGATCGCAATCATGCAGCGCGGGTCCATCGTGCAGATCGGCGCCCCGCTGGATTTGTATCGCCTGCCCGTGAACACGTTCGTCGGCACGTTTCTCGGGAGCCCGCCGATGAACCTGATCGAAGAATCCCGCAACGGCACAACGGTGACGATCGGCGTCCGTGCCGAAGACATCGTGATCAGTGCGGCGGCCGCCGACAGTTCCAGCGACGCGCGCGTTCTCGTCGTGGAACCGATGGGCAGCGAAACGCTCCTTACGCTCGACTATCACGGGCAGCGCCTCGTCGCCCGCGTCGCCGGCAACACCACGTTCGAGCCGGGACAGCCGGTCGGCGTGCATCTTCCGCCGGAGCGCGTGCTCACGTTCGACGGCGAAGGAACACGAGTCGATCGGCCCGCGCCAGGAGCGCGAGGCCTTTAGCATAGCGATTACCGGTCGATCAGAGTCGGGTTCGGGGTCCCAGGTTCCAGGTTCAGGGTTCGAACCCTGCACCCTGAACCAGGAACCCGGAACCCTGTTTGATTAGAACTGGAACCTGATCGCGATCTGCATCGTGCGCGGATCGCTCGCCAGGCCCGAGATGGTTCCGAACGTGGCCGCCGTGCTGATGTCCTTGTTCGGAATTCCGAAGTTCACCGTGTTGAACACGTTGAAGATGTCCCAGCGCAGCGTCGCCGCGAGCCGCTGACCGAGCTTGATCTGACGCTGGAACGTCATGTCGAAGTTCTGGAATCCGGGACCGGTCAGCCGGTTGCGCTCCTCGTTGCCGAACGTGCCCGACGTGACGGCCTGGAACGCCGCGGTGTTGAACCACTGATCGACCGTCTTCGGACCGTCGGTGCTGCCGATGACGTTCGGCAGACCCGTCATGTTGGTGCCAACGTTGTTGCCGCCCTGGGTCACCGTGAACGGATGGCCGGTGTGCGCGGTGTAGATGCCCGACCAGGTCCATCCACGCGCGATCACGTTGTCCCCGAGCGGCAGGTTCCACACGAAGTTCGCGCTGAAGCGGTGACGCACGTCGTAATCGCTCGGCCCGAACCAGGGTTCGAAGTCGCGCGCGTTCTGCGGAAACGCGTTCGATCCCTGCGTCGTGAGCTGTTCTGACGCGTTGTCCTCCGACTTGCCAATCGTGTAGGCGATGCCGAACGCGTAGCCCTTCACGAAGCGCTTCTCGAGACCCAGGTCCACGCCTTTGTACACCGACCGTCCGTTGTCCGCGCGCCATTCGATGAAGCCGAAGTTCGGATACGGCAGGACGCCGAGCGCGTTGTTCCCCGCGGCATTCGGCAGCGGTTGATTCAGGTTGACGAGCGTCGCCAGGTTCGAGCCGCGCGTGTAGACGAAGTCGGCGGAGAGAACCATGTTGCCGGCCAGCTCACGCTGGATGCCGGCGCTGGCCTGCTGCGTCATCGTGTTCGGATCGTTCTGGTCGACCGAACGCAGGCGGACGGCCTTGAGCTGCCCGGCCGCCGGATCGAGATTCGGCGTGTTGAGGAAGCCGGCCGGGAATCCCTGCTGAACGAAGAACACCGGCGAGCCCGAGGTCTGCGTGATCGTCTTGTTGACGAGGCCCGGCAGGTTCAGCGAGAGCTGATCTTCGCTGCCGACGCGATCGAACAGGTTGTAGAAGATGCCCCAGCCGCCGCGCAGGATCGTGTTGTCGTCAAGCTTGTAGACGATTCCCGCACGCGGCGCGAAGTTGTTGCGATCCGGGTTGACCAGGCTGCGCTCGAGCAGCGAGCCGTCGGTCGCGAAGATGAGCGACCCGGTCCCGGCGGGGTTGAAGTTCGTCATCTGATTGTTGGCTTCGAGGGCAGGCGTCATGTAGTCGTAGCGCATGCCGAGGTTGAGCGACAGCCGCGAGTTCACCTTCCAGTCGTCCTGCACGAAGTACATCTGCGCCTGATGACGCTGGTTGGTCACGAAGACGTTGGAGGCCTGGAGATCCGACACGTACCCGAGCAGGTAGTCGGCCATCGCGTTTCCAGTAAACGTCCCGCGGAACCTCAGCGACCCGCGCGTGGCGGGCACGTCCATGAACTCGTTGTTCATCGGCATGATGAAGTCCACGCCGGCCTTGACCGCGTGATTGCCCTTCAGCCACGACACGCTGTCGATGAACTCGAACTGGTTGGTGTGCTGGAACTTCGGCAGGAAGTCGGGCGAACCGATGCGGCCGAGACCCGATCCGCCGAAGTAGGTGTCAATCGCAATCCCCGGAAGGCCGCCGGCCACCAGCGGATTGGTGACCGATCCCGGAATCGTTGCCGCCGCGGGCGGCGTGAGGCCGAACGACTGCTGCACTGCGTCTGACGTGGCTTGCGACCACGAGATTCGGAACTCGTTGACCATCGCCGCCGAGATCACACGCGTCCAGCCGCCGACGATGGCGTTGGTCTTGATTGTCTGGTTGCCGAACGCCGACGTGCCGGTGCCATCCACGACGCCGCCGAAGGCGCCCGGAATCTGGCGCGTGCGGTTCGAGAAGATGTAGCGGCCGAAGATGCTGTCGGTGTTGCCCGGCTTCCAGTCCATGCGCGTCAGGAGACGATCGGCGTTGTCGATGAGGTCGGCGTTGCGGAAGAAGTTGTTCGCGCCCGGCTGGTTCGGCAGCGGCACCAGGCCCATGATCGCGGCGCTATACGGATCGATGCGCGACGTGGGGATGGTGTTGTTCGCGAACGGCTGTCCCGTCACCGGATCCCTGACGGTCGACGTGAAGATGCCGGCGCGTTCGTCGGCCGTCGGCACCCGCGTGATTCTGGAGACACCGCGCGTGATGCGCGTGCCTTCGTAGTCGCCGAAGAAGAATGCTCTGTCTTTCACGACCGGGCCGCCGACGTTGCCGCCGTACTGATTCTGATCGTTGGCTGGCTTGGGCGCATTCGCCTTCTGCGAGAAATAATCGATCGAATCGAACGCCTGGTTGCGGAAGTACTCGTAGGCCGTGCCATGGATGTCGTTGGTGCCGGACTTGGTCGACACGCTCACCGCGGCGCCGGGCGACCGTCCGTATTCAGCCGAGTAGGGGCTCGTGACGACCTTGAACTCCTGAATGGCGTCGACTGACGGCCGCGACACCTGCGACGTCAGCTCCTGGACGTTCTCCGAAATGCTGTTGTTGTCCACGCCGTCGAGCAGGAAGTTGTTCTGGAGCGCGCGGGCGCCGTGCACGTTGATGCCGCCCGTGCGTCCGAACGACGTGCCGCCGCCTTGTTCCGTGTAGCGATCGCCCTGCACGCCCGGCACCAGCGCGAGCAGGTCGTCCCAGTTGCGAATCGCCAGCGGCAGGTTGGAAATCTGCGCCTGCGGGATGACCGCGCCAAGCGTGGAATCGTTGGTGTTCAGGAGCTGCGGCGTTTCGGCGACGGTCACCACCTCCGAGATTCCTCCGACCGCCAACTCGACGTCGAGGCGCGCGCGCTGGCCGACCTCGAGCGCGATCACCTGCGAGCTCTTCTTGAACCCGGTGAGCTCCACTTCGACCTGATACCGTCCGGGCACCAGGTTGACGACCTGGTACGAACCGGTAGCCGTCGTGACCTGGTGCGACTCGATGTTGGTCGCGACGTTGGTCACCGTGACGGTGGCCCCCGGCACGACGCCGCCGCCGGTGTCGCGCACGACACCGCTCAAGGTCGCGCGATCGACCTGGGCCGAGAGACTCGGCACGTACACAAGGAACACGGCGAATAGGGCGAGCATGCCGTGCAGCGTCCGTTTCATGAAAGCTCCTCCACGTTGACAGTAGTTGTGATGGTTCAGGGTCTCGGAACGAGCGGCAGCCGCGGATCGGGGGGCGGCCACTCGCGTCGGAAGTGTGCGTATCGCGGATCGTCGCTGGCCGCCATCGACCGCCGTTCGCCCGCGAGCACGTTCAGGTAATAGGCATCGTACCCATACGCTGTAACAAAGGGATGAAAGCCGTCGCGCACCGCCACCACGTCGCCGTGCGTGACGCGCACCGTTTCGTCGCGCCGCCTGGTATAGACGCGCTGAAAGCCGTATCCGTTCGGATCCCGAAACCGGAAATAGTAAATCTCCTCGAGATCGACTTCGCGCGGCGGGTCGTCGGTGTCGTGCTTGTGCGGCGGATACGAAGACCAGTTGCCCCCGGGCGTGAAGACCTCGCAGATGAGCAGCCGGTCCGCGTCGAACGCCGGAGGGATGATGTCGACGATCTGCCGTGTCGCATTGCCGCCGCCGCGAATCTCGTAACCACAGTCCTCGGGCCGGATCAGACGCGGGGCAAGCTTCCTGGTCGACGCCACGCGAGCGTCGGCGATTTCGCACGCCGACCGGGCAACGACCCGGAACGGCATCCGCGCGGGCAGATAGACCGCATGCGGATAGCCGCTGAACACGTCGACGCGAGGACCCACGCGGTGAGACGTGCCGTTCCAGCTGACTTCGAACTCGCCGCTCAGCAGGACGAGGCAGCGCTCCTCGCGACTCGCCGGGTTTGCCCAGGCCGCCCCCGCTGCCAGATGCCGCACGGCGAAGTGAATGCGTTCCCAGCCCAGCGCCCGCGGCGTCAGGCTCAGCGCCGCGGCGGTCCTGCCGCCGGGCACCGCCGCCGATCGATAGAGCAGCTTCTTCGGGGACGTCATCACGAATAGGGGCGCCGCCTCGTCGCGCGATCGTTACAACCGTCACGCGCCTGTTACAGGCGAAGCGCTTCGCCAGCGCAACACTCTGTGCGCCAAAAATGGCGATGTCAAGCCTTTTCGCGCCTGGCGAAGCGCTTTGCTGAAAACGTGTATTAGAATGGCGGCCTTCGCCGCATGCCGAACATCTACGACGTCGCAAAACGAGCCCGCGTCTCGGTCGCCACCGTCTCGGCGGTCCTCAACGAGAGCGCGTTCGTCAGCGACGCCCTGAAAACCCGGGTCCATGCGGCGGTCGACGCCCTGGGCTATCACCCCAACCTGCTCGCGCGCAGCATGGCGAAACAGCGCACGCAGACGGTGGGGATGATCGTTCCCGACATCGCCAATCCGTTTTTTCCGGAGGTCGTGCGCGGCGCAGAAGACACCGCGTACGCTGCCGGCTACACGCTGCTCATCGCCAGCAGCGACAACGACACGCGGAAGGAAGAGCTCTACCTGCGGCTCTTTCTCGCCAAGCGAGTCGACGGCATCATCCTCACCAAGGCGCCCGGCCGGCTGCCGACGGAGCTGCAGCGCGCGCTCACCAAGTCGGGGATACCGGTCGTATTGCTCGCGCGGACCGTCGCCGGCTTCTCCACCGATGCGGTCGAGCTCGACGACAAGGGCGCCGCGTACGAAGGCGTCTCGCATCTGCTGCGTCTCGGGTACCGGCGGGTCGGATTCACCGGAGGCCTGCGCGGCGCGAGCACGAGCCGTCGGCGCCTCGATGGCTACAAGGCGGCGCTTCGAGACTGGAAGATCAAGCTCGACCCGGCGCTGGTCGCCGAAGGCGACTTCCGCGTCGAGTCCGGCTATCGGGCCGGCCTCGACCTGCTGAAGGGGCGCCCCGACGCAGTGTTCGTCGCGAACTACCTGATGACCGTCGGGTTCATGGAGGCCCTTCGGCAATATCGGCTGCGCTGTCCGGAGGACGTCGCGCTCGTCACGTGCGACGACTATCCGTGGATGGACTCCTTCTCGCCACGGCTCACCACGATCGACCTGCCCAAGCGCGAGCTCGGCGCCGCCGCGGCGCAGCTGCTCATCGAGCGCATCGGCAGCAAGGGCGGACGCATGCGGACCATCAAGTTGAAGAACGCCATGCGCGTGCGCGAATCGTGCGGTTGCGCGCTGCGCGGCACGGCCCTGGCCCGATGACCTACGACGTGCTCGCCATCGGCCGCAGCAGCATCGATCTCTACGCGCACGAGATCGGCCGGCCCATGGCCGACGTCCGAAGCTTCGACGCTTACGTCGGCGGCTGCCCGACCAACGTGAGCGTCGGCACGCGCCGGCTCGGACTGCGATCGGCGCTGCTGACGGCCGTCGGCGACGACCAGGTCGGCGATTTCGTGACGGCGTTTCTGGATCGTGAACAGGTCGAGACGCGCTTCATCCCCCGAAAGCCGGGCCGCCGCACGAGCGCGGTGATCCTGACGATTCAACCACCCGACCGCTTTCCGCTGACCTTCTACCGCGACAACTGTGCCGACCGGGCGCTCACGCGCGACGATGTCGCGGCCGCGCCGGTGGCGGACAGCCGCGTCGTCTTCGTCACGGGCACCGGTCTCAGCCACGAGCCGGCGCGCGAGGCTACGTTCCACGCCGCCTCGGTCGCCAAAGCGGCGCAGGTGCCGGTGGTCGTCGACATCGACTACCGGCCGGATCAATGGGTCCACGCCGCGGCGTTCGCATCGCAGATGCGCACGCTGCTGTCGTCGGCGACGATTGCCGTAGGTACCGAGGAGGAGCTCGCCGCGGCGGCGGCGACGAACGACGTCGCGGAAGGCGCGAAGACAGTCCTCGCCAGCGGCATTCAAGCGCTGATTCTGAAACGCGGCGCGCACGGATCGACGGTCTTCCGCCGGGGCCTGCCGCCGGTCGACGCCGCGCCGTTTCGCATCGAGGTGCTGAACGTCCTCGGCGCCGGCGACGCGTTCGCGAGCGGTTTTCTCTACGGCTACCTGCAGGGCTGGCCGCTCGAACGCGCCGCTCGCATGGGCAACGCCTGCGGCGCCATCGTCGTCACGCGCCACGGCTGCGCCAACTTCATGCCGACGCTGGACGAGGTGTCCGCGTTCGTCGCCGAACGGGGAGGGCCTCCACTATGAGCGCACGCGTGCGGCTGACGATGGCGCAGGCCGTGGTGCGGTTTCTGTCGCAGCAGCGATCCTCTCGCGACGGGCGCGAGCAGCCGTTCTTCGGGGGTGTGTTCGGCATCTTCGGTCATGGCAACGTCGCCGGAATCGGCGAGGCGCTGCACGCGCAGCGCGAGACGCTGCGCTACTACCTCGCGCGCAACGAGCAGGCGATGGTCCACACCGCCGCTGCCTACGCGAAGATGCACAACCGTCTCCGGACGCTGGCGTGCACTTCGTCGATCGGACCCGGCGCGACCAACATGATCACGGGCGCCGCGGGCGCCACCATCAATCGCCTGCCGGTGCTGCTGCTGCCGGGCGACATCTTCGCCGGCCGCGGGCCCGCGCCGGTCCTGCAGCAGCTCGAGTCGAGTCAATCGCAGGACGTGTCGGTGAACGATTGCTTCAAGCCGGTCTCGCGCTACTGGGATCGAATCAACCGGCCCGAACAGATCGTGACGGCGCTGCCGGAAGCGATGCGGGTCCTGACCTCGCCGGCCGAAACGGGCGCGGTGACCCTGGCGCTCCCGCAGGACGTCCAGGCGGAGGCGTACGAATATCCCGCTGCGTTGTTCGAACCGCGGATCTGGACTGTGGCCCGCCAGCGCGCGGATCTCGATCGGCTCCGCGATGCCGCGGCACTGATCCGTGCGAGCGGGCGGCCGATGATCGTCGCCGGCGGGGGTGTTCTTTACAGCGAAGCCACCGACGCGCTGCGAAAGTTCGTCGATGCAACGGGAATCGCCGTGGCTGAGACCCAGGCGGGAAAAGGATCGCTGCCCGATCCGCACCCGCTGTCGCTTGGCGGCGTCGGCGCGACCGGCACGAGCGCCGCCAATCTGCTCGCGCGCGATGCCGACCTGATCATCGTGATCGGATCGAGGCTGAGCGACTTCACCACGGCTTCGAAGACGGCATTCCAGCACGAGCACGTGCGATTCATCGCCATCAACGTCGCGGAGATCGACGCCGGCAAGCACGCCGCGCTGCCGCTGGCGGGCGACGCACGCGTCGTTCTCGAAGAGCTCCTGTCGCTGGTGGACGGCTACCACGTCGACGCGCGATACACGGAGCGGATCGCGTCCTCGCTGCGCGTCTGGCGTGCGGAAGTCGAACGCGTGTGCGACCTGCGAGAACCTCATGCCATCGGCGCGGAGTCGACGCCGGTGAAGCAGGCGCAGGTCATCGGCGTGCTGCAGGAGATGCTCGCTCCGACCGACGTCATCGTGTGCGCCGCCGGAAGCCTGCCGGGCGACCTTCACAAGTTGTGGCGCGCGCGCGATCCCAGGGGCTACCACCTCGAGTACGGCTACTCGTGCATGGGCTATGAAATCGCCGGCGGGCTCGGCGTGAAGATGGCGGCGCCGGATCGCGGTGTCTACGTCCTCGTCGGTGACGGCTCGTACCTGATGATGGCGCAGGAGATCGTCACTGCCGTGCAGGAGCGGATCGCGATCACGATCGTGCTGCTCGACAACGCCGGCTTTTCGAGCATCGGCGGCTTGTCGGAATCGGTTGGCAGCGGCGGCTTCGGCACGCGCTATCGGGCCCGCAATCCGCAGACCGGCGAGCTGGACGGCGATCGGCTTCCGGTCGATCTCGCTGCCAACGCGGAGTCGCTCGGCGCGAAAGTCTGGCGCGCGAACACCATCTCCGCGTTTCGCGACGCGTTGGCCGCGGCCGCACGCTACACCGGCGTCGGCGTGATCGCGGTTCCCGTCGATCGCGAATCGCGGGTCGGCGGTTACGAGTCGTGGTGGGACGTTCCTGTTGCCGAAGTATCCGACAACGCGGACGTCCGGCGCGCTCGAGAGGCGTACGAGCAGGCGCGGCGCAAGGAACGCGAGTTCCTGTGATCCGGGTCGCCAATGCGCCCTGTTCGTGGGGCGCGCTCGAATTCGACGCGGCCGAACAACCGGTGCCGGCGCCGCAGGTTCTCGACGAGATGGCAGCGGCCGGGTACGTGGGGACCGAGCTTGGCGACTGGGGATTTCTTCCGACGACGCCCGCGGCGCTCGTGGCTACAGTCAAGCAACGAAATCTCGCGCTCGTCGCAGCGTTCGTTCCCGTCGCGCTCGCGCGCGCCGACGCCCTCGAGGAGGGAATCGCTCGAGCGGTCCGCACCGCGCGGCTGCTGACGGAGGCGCAAGCGTCCGACGCCTTCATCGTGCTGTCCGACGACAACGCCTCCGTCCCGGCTCGCACGACGAGAGCCGGCCGCATCAGGGACGAGGACGGGTTGACCGCGGAACAGTGGAACGCGTTCGCACAGCGGGCCGAGCGGGTGGCGGCGGAAGTGAAGCACGCCGCCGGTCTTCGTACCGTGTTCCACCATCATTGCGCCGGATACGTCGAGACACCGGCGGAGATCGACGCACTCTGCTCGCGGACCGATCCGTCGCTGCTCGGTTTGTGCCTGGATACCGGCCATCTGACGTTTGCGGGCGGCGACCCGCTCGCCGCGCTGGCGACCTACGGCGATCGCGTCTGGCACGTCCACTTCAAGGACTGCGATCCGGCGGTCGCGGAACGCTCGCGCATCGAGGGTTGGGACTACCACCATTCCGTCCGCCGCGGCATCTTCTGCGAGCTCGGTCGGGGCAGCGTTCCGTTCTCCCAGGTGCTGGATGCGCTGCGCGCCCGGCGTTACAGCGGTTGGATCGTCGTCGAACAGGATGTCCTGCCCGGCCTCGGCACTCCGGCCGCGAGCGCTATGCGCAATCGCGAGTATTTGCGCGGGCTCGGGATCTGATTAATATCTCTCTCTGCGTTCTTTGCGGTCTCCGCGGTTCCTTCTGACTCGTGTCCACTATGCCGTTGAATCCGAATCGTGTGTACATGCTCGCCGCCGATCATCGCTGGCAGTGGGAGGAGTTCTGCGACGCGCGCTCGCTGCCGAGAGAGCGGATCCGCGACGCCAAGCGCGTCGCCTACGACGGGTTCGTGCGAGCGCGCGAGCTGTCGCCCGCGGCGCGCGATTTCGGCGCGCTGCTCATCGACGAACAGTATTCGTCGCAGGTGATCGCCGACGCGCTGAAAGCCAATCTCACGGTCGGTTCGCCCGCCGAGAGGGCCGGCGCGATTCCGCTCGCGTGGGCGACGGACCCGTTTTCCGCATCGCTGACCGGTGCGTTCGTGAAGGTGCTCGCCCGCTATCGGCGGGACGACAACGCGGAGACGGTGGCGGAACAGTGGGCGAAGCTCGATGCGCTCCAGACGTGGTGCCGTCGCGCCGGCAAGCCGCTCGTTCTCGAAGTGCTCGTGGCGCGCAAGCAGGAACCCGAGGACGAATTCGAAGCGTCGGGCCGGCCGGGGATGCTCGCGGAGTTCATCGCCGAGGCCTATCGCCGCGGCCTGACCCCGGAGTTCTGGAAGATCGAGGGCACACTTGCGCCGGAAGGCGCGCGCACGATCGACGCGGCGGTCGCTGCCAACCCATCGTGCCGGCAGATCATTCTCGGAAAGGCCGCCGACCTGTCGACGATCGATCGCTGGTTCGGCGCCTGCGCCAGCAGCACCACGGCGGTCGGCTTCGCGATCGGCCGCTCGGTCTTCTGGGAACCGTCGGCCGCCTTCCTCGAAGGAAAAAAGTCCGCCGCGCAGGCCGCCGCGGACATCTCCGCCACTTATCTGTCGTTGATCGACGCCTGGGATTCCTCCAGAACTTGGAAAGTGAGAAGTCAGAAGTGAGAAGTTAGAAGTCAAAGTACTTTCACTTCTAACTTCTCACTTCTCACTTATAACTTCTATACTCTGCCGATGGGAAACCTGCTCGGCGACTTCCGCTACGCGGCTCGCTCCCTGGCGCGGCAGCCCACGTTTGCCTGCGTGGCGATCCTGACGCTCGTGCTCGGCATTGGCACCAACACCGCGATTTTCAGCGTCATCAAGGCGGTGCTGTTGAACCAGCTGCCGTACGCGGATGCCTCGCGGCTGGTCGTCGTTCGCGAGCAGAACCCGGACGGCAGCCTCGACCTCGTGGCGCCGCTCACGTTCGTGGACTGGACGCAGCAATCGAAATCGCTGCCGGCGCTGGCGGCATTCCGGCAGCTCCGCTACGCGTTTGCCGGCGACGGAGAACCTCTGGATGTCCCGAGCGTGCGCGGGACCGCGAACATGTTCACGGTGCTGCGCGCCAACGCGATGCTGGGCCGGACGTTTTCCCCAGGCGAAGGCGAGCCTGGCGCCGATCGCGTCGCGGTCCTCAGCCGCGCGTTCTGGCAGCGGCATTTCGGCGGTTCGCCCGGTGCGATCGGCGCGACGGTCCAGCTCGATGCGCAACCCTACACGGTGATCGGAATCATGCCGGCGGAATTCGATTTCCCGCCGAGCGGCAACGTCGACATCTGGACGCCGCTCAGTTTCGATCCCAACGATGCGCACGGCCGTTCACGCAAGGCGCGGTCGCTCAACGTCGTCGGACGCCTGGCGGACGGCGTCGAGCAGCAGCAGGCGCAGCGCGAGATGAGCATCATCGCCGGCCGGCTCGCCACGACGTTTCCGGACAGCAACAGCGGGTGGGGCGCCCGCGTCATCTCGGCTCAGGAACAGCTGGTCACGACCGTTCGGCCGGCGCTGCTCCTGATCTCGGCGGCCGTTGGATTCCTGCTGCTCATCGTCTGCGCGAACGTGGCGAACCTGATCCTCGCGCGGCTCTCCAGCCGCCGCGGCGAGATTGCCGTCCGCGCGGCGCTGGGCGCGGGACGGATGCAGCTCGTGCGGCAGGTGCTTGCGGAGAGCTTCACGCTGTCGGCGATCGGCGGCGCGCTCGGATTGCTCGTCGCCTGGGGCGGCGTCAGGCTCGTGCACGCGCTGCCGGAGGGAAGCCTCCCGCGCATGCAGGAAGTACGCGTCGATGGCGGCGTGCTGCTCTTCGCGCTGGCGATCTCGATTGTCGTCGCGCTGCTCTTCGGCCTCATCCCCGCCGTCCAGGCGTCGCGTGCGGGCCTTCGCGACACGATGAACGCCTTTTCCGGCACGACGCGTCATTCAGGCGGCCGACTTCTCAGCGCGCTGGTCGTCGTTGAGGTCGCGCTCGCGCTGATGCTGCTCGTGGGCGCCGGCCTCATGACCCGCAGCTTCGCGCAGTTGATGCGCGTGTCGCCCGGTTTCGAGCCGGGCAATCTCCTGGCGGTGCAGATCTACCTGCCGCAATCGAAGTACAAGACCGGGATCGATCGCACGCGCTTCTACATGGACGCAATCCGCCGCGTCGGCTCGCTGCCGGGCGTGCACTCCGCGGCGGGCGTGAGCACGCTGCCGATGTACCCGGTGGGCATCGACTACGCGCTCCCGTTCACCATCGACGGGCACGCGGCGCCGGCGAACGGCGAAGAGCCGCGGGCCGATATCCGCACCGCGACGCCGGGGTATTTCGAGACGATGAAGATCGCGCTGCGCGATGGACGATTCATCGACAGCCGCGATCGCGCGGGCGCGCCGGGCACGATCGTGATCAACGAAACGATGGCGCGCCGCTACTTTGCCGGCGAGAACCCGATCGGCAAGGTCGTGCGCAACCCGCACGGCAAGGGCGAGGTGGTCGGCATCGTCGGGGACGTGAAGCACTACGGGCTCGACAGCGAACCGCGCGCCGAGCTGTTCATGCCGGCCTGGCAGCAGCCGCTCAACGGCATGTCCCTCATCGTCCGCACGGCGTCCGACCCCAAGGGGTTTGTCGCGAGCATCCGGCGTGAAGTGCTGGCGGTGGACGCCGAGCAGCCGATCTTCGACGTCAGCGCGATGGTGGACGTCGTCTCGCGATCGGTGTTCCTGCCGCGCGTCAGCATGCTGCTCTTGATGGCGTTCGCGGTCTCGGCGCTGCTGCTCGCGGTCGTCGGGATCTATGGCGTCGTCTCGTACTCGGTGACGCAGCGGACCCGCGAGCTCGGCGTCCGCATGGCGCTCGGCGCCGACGCAGGGAGCACATTGAGGCTGGTCCTCACCAGGAGCATGCTGCTGGTGGGCGGCGGAACGGTGTGCGGCCTTCTCGCGTCGATGGCCGTGACACGCGCGATGTCGGGCCTGCTGTACGGCGTGAGCCCGCTCGATCCTGTCGTGTTCCTCGGAGTGTCGCTGATCCTGGCGACGGCCGGCTTCGTGGCCAGCCTGATACCGGCCCGCCGCGCGACGCGCGTCGATCCAATCGTCGCCTTACGCGTCCAGTAGAAAGAGCACTGATCGAGATCCCTCCTGATCTCTAATGTCCTGTTCGCCCTCCTGATCTCCCGATCAGTATTCCGCGAACGCGTCGTCCGGATAGCAGTACAGCCAGCGCTCACCCGGCTCGGCTGATGCAATCACCGGATGATGGCTCTCGCGCGCGTGTTTCGATGCGTGCTTGTTCGGCGACGAGTCGCAGCACCGCGTGACGCCGCACGACTGGCAGGTGCGCAGGTGCAGCCATCGTGAATTGATCTTGACGCATTCGTCGCACACCCGCGCTTTCGGGTGCACGACGGTTTGAACGGCATCGATGTGAGCGCAGGCGCCGGCCATCAGGAAATCCCCCTTTCAAGATAGTGGCATACTGTGGCGGATTTGCCGATGGATCGCCCGACCCTCGAAGAAACCATCGCGCTGCTCGAGGCCACGCTCGAGGCTACGCACGACGGCATTCTCGTGCTCGATCTGAACCACCGGGTCATCCGCTACAACCGTGTGCTGGCCGAGATGCTGCGCCTTCCCAGCGAGGCCATCGACGCCGGCGACGCCGACGAGCTGCTTCGCGGCGTCATCGACCAGCTCGAGGATCCGGAAACCTTCCAGCGGCGATCGACCGAGCTGTGGAGCGACCCGGCCGCGAAATCAAGCGACGTCCTGCGCTTCAGGGACGGCCGCGTGTACGAGCGGTTCGTGGCGCCTCATCGAATAGGTTCGACGATCGTGGGCCGCGTCGTCAGCCTGCGCGACATCGGGCCGGCCGTCCGCACGGCCCAGGCGCTGGAACAGCATCGATCGTTCCTCGAGAAGGCGCAGGAAATCGGACACATTGGGAATTGGGTGGCCGAGCTCGACGGATCGGATCGCCTTGGCTGGTCCACCGAGTCGCATCGCATCTTTGGCGTCGCCCTCGGCCAGTTCGATGGCACGTCGGCCGCCTTCTTCAACTTCGTCCATCCCGACGACGTGGCTGCCGTGCGGGCGGCGAGCGAGAAGGCCGTCGCCGACAGCCAGCCATACGACATCGAGCATCGCATCGTCCGCGCCGACGGCAGTGTGCGGTGGGTCCACGAGCGGGCGGCGATCGTCCGCGACGCGCAGGGCCGGCCGCTTCGCATGGTTGGCACCGTGCAGGACATCACCGAACGCCGATTGCTCGAGGATCAGCTTCGCCAGTCGCAGAAGATGGAAGCGATCGGCCGGCTCGCGGGCGGCATCGCGCACGATCTGAACAATGCGTTGACGGCGATTGCCGGCTACGCCGAGCTTGCGCTTGGTGAAGTGGCGGCGGATCACGCGGCGAGAGCCGACGTGGAAGAGATCCGCCGGGCGGCCGAGCGCGCGGGATCGGTCACGCGGCAGCTGCTGGCGTTCAGCCGGAAGCAGCTGCTCGAGCCGCGCGTTTTCGATCTCAACGACACGATCGGCGGCATCTGCCGCATGCTGTCGCGGCTGCTGGGTGCCAACGTCGAGGTGAAGGCGGAGCTCGCGCCAGGATCCCTCAAGGTACTCGGCGATCCCGGGCAGATCGAGCAGGCCGTGATCAACCTGGCGGTCAACGCCCGCGACGCGATGCCGTCCGGCGGCCGGCTCGTGCTCGCGACTACACGGGAGACGATTGACGAAGCGTTCGCCCGCAGCCATCCGCCGATGCCCCCGGCGCAATACATCGTGCTGCGCGTCTCCGATTCAGGCCATGGCATGGCACGCGAGACGCTGGCGCGAATCTTCGAGCCGTTCTTCACGACCAAGGACATCGGCAAAGGCACGGGTCTTGGTCTGTCGATGGTCTACGGGACGTTGAAGCAAATCGGCGGGTTCATCTTCGTGGACAGCGAGATCAATCACGGCACGACGTTCCGCCTCTACTTTCCCGCGGTGGCCTCGGCTGAGCGCGACGCGGCTGAAGGGCCGGCCGGCCGCCGGAGCGAACGCCATGGACACGAGACGCTGCTGATCGCCGAGGACGAGCCCGCGGTGCGCAGCCTGGTGGCCTCGTCGCTGCGCCGCGACGGCTATCGTCTGCTGATTGCGGGTTCCGCGGAGGAAGCGCTGGCCACGGCGCAATCGCACGATGGGCCGATCGATCTGCTCCTGACCGACGCGATGATGCCGGGGAA
>DASSGK010000173.1:0-6788 GCA_035693505.1 Vicinamibacterales bacterium | reverse complement strand
CATCACACCGCAGGTGACGTCGGTGGTCGGCCAGGCGAACAGCAACATCATCGTGCAGTTCCAGACGCTGCCGGGACTGGTGAAGGAGTCGCTGCTGCGCGAGCGGCTGATGGCGACGCTGTCCGGCTTCTTCGGCGCCCTGGCGGCGCTGATCGCGACCATCGGCCTCTACGGTGTGATGTCCTACACGGTCGCGCGCCGGCGCAACGAGATCGGCATCCGCATGGCGCTCGGCGCCGCGCGGAGCGACGTCGTCCGCATGGTGATGCGAGAGGCCGGTGTGTTGCTCGTTGCGGGCGTGCTCGTGGGAACCGCTCTCGCGATCGCCGCGGCGCGGACCGCGGCGACGCTGCTGTTCGGCCTGCATCCCGGCGATCCGGTGACGCTCGCGATGGCGGCGGGTGGACTCGGCCTGGTCGCCATGCTCGCCAGCTACGTGCCGGCGTTGCGCGCGTCTCGCCTCCAACCGACGGAGGCGCTGCGCGAGGAGTAGGCGGCGCGTGCCATACTCGCGTCGATGCGACCGCTCCTGATCGCGATCTTCGCGGCAACCGCCATCGTCGTCTCCGCCGTTCAGCAGGATGCCCGGTCGATCGTCGCCGAGCGCGTTCGAAGTCTCACGCGGAGCTCGCACTGGATGCCGGTCGCGTCGGTGCCGGTCACGTTTCGCACGTTTCATCCGCAGGGCATGGTGAAGATCGGCGAGAGCGTGTTCGTTTCCTCCGTCGAGGTCATCGACCGTGACGCAGGCAAAGGCGTCGGTCGCCTGTTCAAGATGGACATGTCAGGACATCTTGCCGGCGAACTCAAACTGGGAGAGGGTGCGATCTACCATCCGGGCGGCATCGACTACGACGGTCGCAGCATCTGGGTGCCGGTTGCGGAGTACCGTCCCGACAGCCGCTCGATCGTGTACCGCGTCGATCCCGGGACGATGAAGGCCGAGGAAGTGTTTCGTGTCGACGATCACATTGGCGCCATCGTTCACGACACCGACGAAAGCACGCTCCACGGCGTCAGCTGGGGATCGCGCCGCTTTTATCGCTGGACCGAGCGTGGCGCGGTTACGCGCCGATCGCTGAACACGTCGCACTATCTCGATTACCAGGACTGCAAATACGTCGGCAGCCACCAGATGCTCTGCACGGGCGTGACGGAGATTCGCTCCGCGCCAGGTGGACCGCTCTTCCGGCTCGGCGGACTCGAGCTCGTCGATCTCGGCGACGGCCGTCCTCTCCATCAGGTTCCAGTCCTGCTCTGGGCGGCCAGCGGGCTGGACATGACACACAACCCGGTGTGGATCGAGCCGAGCGACGCAGGCTTGCGTGGTTATTTCATGCCGGAAGACGATCGCTCGACGCTCTATATCTACGACGTCGACGCGAAGTAGCCGCTCGGCTAAAGCCTTCGCGCTACCTAAATGAACGCGCCGGCGCCGTCGAGCGTAGTGCCAAGGCTTCAGCCGAGCGCAGTGAACGCGCCGGGCGACGTCGAATGTAGCGCGAAGGCTTCAGCCGAGCGCCGTGACATAATTCAAAGACCGATGGAATTTCTCGCGAAGTGTCCGAAATGCGACGCCGGCCTGCCTGTCTCCGCGGCCGGCGCGCCAGATTCGATCACCTGCGGCGCGTGCGGCCGCGAGATTCCGTTGACGGTGTCAGACGCACTGCGTGAAGACCGTGAGGTCGACGTCTGCCCGGTGTGCCGCGGCGGCGACTTCTACATCCGCAAGGACTTCGATCCCAAGATCGGCCTGACCGTCGTCATCATCGGCGCGCTGATCAGCGCCGGCTTCTATTGGTATGGCCGCGACTTGATCGCCTACAGCATCCTCGGCGCGGCGACGCTGATCGACCTTGCCATCTACGGGCGCCTGAAGGATTTAACGGTCTGCTACCGCTGTCACAGCGAGTTCCGCGGGAAGTTCGAGCACAAGGCCGTCGCGTTCGACCTGCACACGGCCGATGTCCTCGAAATGGAATACGAGCGCCGGATCGGGAGACGCTGAAATAACCAGCTAACCAGATGACCCGATAACCAGATAACTGAATTTCAGAACAGCGTCACGGTTACCGACGCCCCTTCTTCGACCACGCTCTGGTCCGCCGGAATCTCGATGTAGCCGTCGGCCTGTGACAGGCTCGTGATGTCGCCCGATCCTTTGAACGCCGGAAACGCGACGCCATCCTGCAGGCGCACCGTGTAGAACTGATGGCGGTTGAACGCCGACGCAATGCGCCGGCCCAGTGGCGCGCTGACGGTGTGCGGTTTGTGCGGCGGCAGGCGCGCCAGCGCCCGCAGGAACGGCACGAGCAGGATGTAGGCGTTGGACAGGCACGACGTCGGGTTGCCTGGCATCCCGAAAAACGGCGTGCTCCCGTTGCTCGCGCGGATGGTCGCGAACGCCGTCGGTTTCCCCGGCCGCACGGCGATGCCGTGAAAGACCATCTCGCCGCGAGCCGCGATCGCGTCCACGACGAGATCGCGCTCGCCGACCGAACTTCCGCCTGAAAACACGATCAAATCGGCCGTGGCGCACGCGTCGAGCGCGTCGATGAGCGCTGCAACGGTGTCTTGCGCGGCGCGATGGGGTTCGGCGACGCCACCGTGTTCACCGATCACGGCGCCGAGCGTGAAACGGTTCACGTCGAAGATCTGGCCAGGCGCGAGCGTGCTGCCAGGCTCGATGACCTCGTTGCCGGTGGACAGAACGGCGACGCGCGGCATCGCGAACACTTCGACGTCTCGTCGACCGATCGCGGCGATGGCGCCGGTGCGGGCTGGAGACAGGAAGTCGCCGGCGGCGATGATCCTGTCGCCTGCGCTGATGTCGCCGCCGCGGCGGCCGATGTGCTGGCCTGCTGTCGCCGGAGCAAACACGTCGATCCGGTCAGTGCCGTCGTTCCTGGCGGTCTCTTCGACCATGACGACCGCATCGGCGCCCGCCGGAAGGGGAGCCCCCGTCGCAATCTCCGCACACGTGCCGGGTTCGATCGTGGCCGACGATGGTTGCCCGGTGTAGATGCGATCCAGCAGACGGAGACGCGCCGGCGTCGAGCGTGACGCGCTCACGGTGTCGGCGGCCACGACGGCGTAGCCGTCCATCGCCGATCGCGAGAAGGGGGGCACGTCGATTGGCGACGTGATGTCGGCGGCTGCGACACGGTTCGCCGCCTCCTCGATGCGGACGCGTTCAGTGCGCTCGATCGGGCGGACGGCTTCGCTCAGGCGCCTTCGCGCTTCCTCGAGAGAAATCGTCGAAGCAAAGGGGCGCATCAGAACCCCACCGAGTTCAGGGTTCCTGGTGCCGGGTTCAGCGTGCTGGTTCCTGGTTCTGCAAGGCCGAACCATGAACGAACGTTGCACCCTGAACCCTGAACTCCGAACCCGGCTGGATTGTTCATCGCCCCGCCTGTTCGACGAGGTGCCCGAGCTCCGGGATCAGCAGGCGCTCGAGCGCGAGCCGCACAGCCGCTTCGGATCCCGGCAGCGAGACGACGATGTGTCCCGCCGCAATGCCGGCGCACGCGCGGCTCATCATCGCGGCTGGGCCGATCTCCTGAAAGCTCAGCATGCGAAAGAGCTCGCCAAATCCATCGAGACGCTTCTGCAGGAGGCCCGACACCACCTCGTACGTGCTGTCGCGTGCCGTGATTCCCGTTCCGCCCGTCGTGATGATCGCCTGCACGGTCGCGCTCGCGAGCTGTCGTTCCAGAACCCCTCGCACCAGGTCCGCATCGTCTTTGACGATGGTGCGTCCGGCGACCTCGTGGCCGGCGGCCTCGAGCATGCTGGCGATTGCACGGCCGCTCGAGTCGGTCTCCTCGGTCCGCGTGTCGCTGACGGTGACGACAAAACAGCGCACGGACTTCGGCGCCCGGGCCTTGTGCTCCGCCTGGCTCATTCGGGGCATTGTAGCGCGACCGCATGCTACGATCCGCCGATGCAGAGCCGCGACCGCGACGCCGAACGCAGACGAAGACGCGCTGTGTGGTCTTCGTGCCTGTGCGCGATCGCCGTCGTCTGTAGCCTGCGCGCTGCCCCTCGCGATCCCTTCACGCTCGATCGCGCCGCCGAACGGTGGGTGGAGCAGACGCTGAAGAAGCTCACGCCCGACGAAAAGATCGGCCAGCTGATCGTCCCCTCGTTCGAATCGAACTTCATGAGCACAGACAGCGACGCGTTCGACGTGCTGACGAGGCTCGTGCGTGAGTATCACGTCGGCGGTCTTCACGTGTTCGGCGCGTCGCAGCCGGCGCCGTCGGTGCTGTTGAACTCGGCCTACGGGACGGTGATTCTGGGCCAGCCATTTTCCGCCGCCTCAATCATCAACCGCCTGCAGGCGATGTCGTCGGTGCCGCTGCTGAACACCGCGGACTTCGAGACGGGCGTCGGGTTTCGCATTTTCGGCGCGACTTCGTTCCCGCGCCAGATGGCTATGGGGGCGATTCCCGGGGCCGACGGACTGCGTCTCGTTCGTGAGGAAGCGCGGATCACCGCGCTCGAGTCCCGCGCGCTCGGGATCCAGGTGAACTTCGCGCCTGTCGCCGACGTGAACGTGAACGCGCGGAACCCGGTGATCAACATCCGGTCGTACGGCGAGAATCCCGAGCGCGTCGCGGCCCTCGTCGGCGCGTACGTCGCCGGTGCGCGCGACGGCCGGATGATTGCCACGGTGAAGCATTTCCCCGGGCACGGTGACACCGACGTCGACAGCCATCTCGGCCTGCCCATCGTCTCTTTCGATCGCGCGCGTCTCGACAGCATCGAGCTGCTGCCGTTTCGCCGCGGGGTGGAGCAGGGTGTGGAAGGTGTGATGGCCGCCCACATCGTGCTGCCGGCGCTGGATCCTGCACCGTCGACGCCCGCGACATTCAGCCGGCCGATTCTTCACGACCTGCTGCGGACCGAAATGGGCTTTGGCGGCCTCGTCTACACCGATTCGATGTCGATGGATGCGGTCGCCAAGATGGTGCCTCCCGACGAGGGCGCGGTGCGCGCGCTGCTGGCCGGCGCCGATCAGGTGCTGCACTCGCCGGATCCGATTGCGGCCTTCAACGGCATCAAGGCGGCACTTGCCAGCGGGCGACTGCCGGCGTCGCAGGTCGACGCGTCGGTCGAGCGGGTGCTGCGCGCGAAGGCGTCCCTCGGCCTTCATCTCCAGCGTGAGATCGATCTGAACGCCGTGCCCGCCACCGTCGGCGGACGCGCTCATGAAGCGATCGCCGAAGAAGCGTTTGCGCGCTCGATCACGCTGGTCGCCGATGCCCGCAATCAGGTGCCGCTGCGTGTCCCGCGCGACGCGTCGATTCTGTATCTGTCGGTGCTCGACTATCCGTCAGGCTGGCAGATCGCGGCGCCGAGCCGGACGTTCATCCCCGAGTTGAAGAAGCGGTGGGCGAACGTCACGTCGATCGAGGTATCGGATCGTACGCCGTTGTCGGAGCTCGATCTCGTCCGCGCGGTCGCGCCGCGCTACGGCGCCGTCGTCGCGTCGGTGTTCGTGCGATCGACGTCGGGCAGCGGCCGTCTGGATCTCGGCGCGGAGCTCGTGCGGCTGCTGCGCGATCTGGCTCGTGCCACCGATCGAAGCGGCCAGCCGTTCGTCACGACGTTCTTTGGCAATCCGTACACCGCGTCGTTCGTGCCGGAGCTGCCCACAACGCTGCTCACCTACGATTTCTACGATCAGGCCGAGCGTGCCGCCGTTCGCGCGATCGC
This sequence comes from Vicinamibacterales bacterium, assembly GCA_035693505.1. Lineage (GTDB taxonomy): Bacteria > Acidobacteriota > Vicinamibacteria > Vicinamibacterales > CAVVIG01 > CAVQFC01. The sequence goes on along the minus strand of DASSGK010000173.1, from coordinate 1,067 downwards.
TGGAGAAGCCGCCATCGGAGGCCGGCTGCCGATCACGCTGTCGCCGCAGTTCATGGCTGGGCACGGCCTGGACAGAGGCGTGACAACAGCCAGTCGCTGAAGGATGCCGGGGGGCGTCGTGATTCGCGACAAGTTGCTCGCAAGGCTTGCGACGATGGGCGATGCGCCGGACCATCAGGTACTGGCAGCTGAAATTCTGGGCATTCGCGGGGCGCCGCCGGATCTCGCGAAACGCCTCGTCGCGCAGGCGCTGGTGGTCGAGGACCGGAGGGAGATCTGGCGCCGCGCGGGCGAGCGGATTTGCCGCCAGGCGCCTCCGACGCCCGGTGTGTACGTGTTGAAAGACGCGGACGGGCGGGCACTGTACGTGGGCAAGGCGGTGAACCTGCGCCGGCGTCTGCGTGCGCACTTCGCCGAGCGCCGATGGCGCGCGCTGAAACCGGAGATGTCGCGCGCCGCCGGCGCCGAGTGGCGCGAGGTTGGATCCGAGATCGAGGCGCTGCTGCGCGAAGCCGCGCTGATTCACACGCTGCAGCCGCCGGTCAATGTCCAGGTCGGGGCGCCGGATCTCGACACGCGCGCGGTCCCGCGAGCGCTGTTGCGAGACGTGATCGTCGTGCAGCCATCCATTGAGCCGGACTCGGTCGAACTGATTTGTGCCGCGGTCGCCGGCGGATGGATGATTCAGCGCACGCGCCGCAGCGGCGCCGATCTCGGCGTCCACACCCGCCGCGTCCTGAAATTCTTCAACGTCTCCAGCGCCAGAGATCGATCCACGAACGGCGGGCGTTCAACCACGCCCTCGTCGTCGCTGGCGCCGCTCGTGTTCTCTTGGCTGGCCGATCGCGGCAGCAGTGCGACGCGACTCGACCCTCACGACACGGCGTCGGCGAGCGAGCTCCGCCGGCGGCTCGACGCGTTGCTCGCCGACGATCGCCTGTTCATCGAGCGTCTTGACCAGCGTTGAGGTAACCGTCTACACTCAGAAGTTCGTCCGGCCTTAAAGCGCGCCTTTAGCTCAGTTGGATAGAGCGTCTGGCTACGAACCAGGAGGTCGCAGGTTCGAG
>DASSGK010000172.1:0-29111 GCA_035693505.1 Vicinamibacterales bacterium | reverse complement strand
ATCGCCGCAATCTAGGCTTGAACTGTCCCTCACATGTTGTTAGTCTCGCTTCGGTAGCCTTATCACCTTCACCGCGCGGGGGCCGGCCTCGCTCGAGGTTGCGCGGTGACGTCCTTCACGGTGATGACGGCGGGACCTTCTTTCACTTAGAGAATCCCGAGTGTGTGCTGCGGGCCGCGATCTGTCGCGGCCGCGAGAGGTGTGCCGCATGTGTGAGAGTTTCGGCGCCGGATTGCGCCAGCGGCGAGAAGAACAACAGATTGCGCTTTCGACCATTGCCGAGCGGACCAAGATCAAGCTGTCCCTGCTCGAAGGACTCGAGCGGGATGATGTGTCCCGCTGGCCGTCGGGCATTTTTCGCCGCGCCTTCGTGCGCGACTATGCACGCGCCATCGGCCTCCAGCCAGAGATCGTCGTCCGCGAATTTCTCGATCGATATCCGGATCCGCCGGAAGATGTGACCACCGTGCTGAATGCCCAGGCTGCGGCCGACGCGGCGCCGGCAAGTGCCGGACCGCCGACGCGCCTGCGCTATCTCGTCGGGGCCGCCGTCGGCTCCCTTTCACGCCTGCGGCCGGGCAACAGCCAGGCGCGCCTCTCGGAGGCCGACGATTCGCCTGCGTTGAACGGCAGTCACCTCTCGTTGAATCCCATCGAACGCTCAGCCACGGTGGACACGTCCGAGACCGTCGAGATGGAGAACACCCGCGCGCTCGAGATGGTGGAGACATCCGAAACCGTCGAGATGGTCGACACCTCCGAGACGGTCGAGATGATGTACACCGCCGACACCGTCGAGATGCCGGTCCCGGTTCAGGTGCCGGAACCCGCCGCGTTCACGCCGGCGCCCTTCGAACCTGACCTGTCGGTGGTCGCGCAACTGTGTTCCCGGCTGGCCCGTGTGGACGAGATACGCGACATGGCGCCGCTGCTCCAGGACCTTGCCGCCGCGATCGACGCCGTGGGACTGATGGTGTGGGTGTGGGATCCACAGTCCGCCCTGTTGACGCCCACGCTTCAGCACGGCTATCCGGAGGAAGTGCTCGCGCAGCTGCCGAACCTGTCGCGCGACGCGCGCAATGCCACGGCCGCAGCGTTCCGGACGGCGCAGACCTGCATCGTCAGCGGCGGCGACGATGCCAGCGACGCATTGGTAGTGCCGTTGATGACGCGTGAAGGATGCGTCGGTGTTCTTGCGATGGAGCTGGCGCAGGGAAGTGCGCGAGTCGAGTCGATCCGCGCCCTTGCGACGATTCTCGCCGCCCAGATGGGCAGAGTCGTCGGCGCGGCGCGGCCTGTTTCCTCCGCCAACCGCCGGCTGGCGTGAAGGCCGGCCGCTACGGCTTGGCGGCCTTCGTCTGTTCTTCTAACACCGCCCGAAACATCGCTTCGTCGATATCCACTTCCAGCTTGTATCCATCGGGATCGATGAACGGGTTCGGGCCGCCCGCCGCGAGCTTCGCGTACTTCGCCTGCATGTTGTACATGCCCGGATGGGATCCGAGCGGCACGTCGCACGGAAGCGCCCGCGACGTCTTGAACGCCCGCGCGAACTCCTCGGCAATGCCCGGTGTCTCGGCGTTGTTCACCAGCTTGAAGCCCGGATTCGTGCCGAGGCTGCCGATGATCACGACGTCGTAGGTCTTGCCCCCTTCCTGAGCCTTCAGCGTCCACGTCGTGCATCCGCGCGAGTGGCCCGGTGTGAGGTGCGCGACGAGCGTCGTTCCGCCGAGCGTCACCGATTCTCCATCGTGCAGGACCTTGTCGATCGGGTGCTCCTTGCCGCCCGGCTTCATCGCTTTCAGCGCCGGCACGTCTTCGGCGAGCGCCATCACCTGCGCGCCCGTCAGGGCCTTCACCGCCGCGTCCCCTTCCTGGTGATCGCCGTGCGCATGGCTGCCGAGGAGGATCTTGATGTCCGAGAACTTGAAACCCAGCTGCTCGACCGACTTCTGAATCAGCGGAACGTTCCGTTCGAACGTGCTGTTGATCAGGATGTTGCCCTGCGGCGTCACGATCAGATAGACGGCCAGGCTGTTCGTGCCGACGTAGTAGATGTTGCCGATCACGTGATGTGGCGGAAACGCCGTCGTCATGTCGTCGGGCCCGCCGACATTGCGTTGGAACAGCGACAGCTGCGAGAAGGTGTGCCCGCGGACGGTGATGGTCGGCCCCGGCTCCTGAGCGCGGGCGCCCCGCCCCGCGGGGGCTTGAACGGCGTCGCGTGCGTCGAATGCGATGACGCCGGGTCCGACAAGGAGCAGCGTCATGATGAAGCAAAGCGATCGATGCGAGCGTGTCATGTGATGCCGCTCCTGGTTGCGAGAATCTTGGCGGATTCTACTGCGTCGCGGCCGCAGGGCTGAAGCCCTGGGCCACAACGGCACGTGTCCTCTGGGGTGTGGCGCCGCAGGGCTGAAGCCCTGCGCCACTAACAGTCAAGCGTTCCTGGGGTGTGGCTGGAAGTCCTGTGCCACTAACGGCAAGCGTTTTCTGGGGTGTGGCGCACGGCTTTAGCCGTGCGTATGTTTATCGAGGACTAGACGGCGATGCGCGCCTGCTCGGCCTCGCGCGCGCAGTGCAGCTCGATGAAGGCCGCAACCAGATCCTCACGGCACCATCCGCGACGTGCATCGTCGCGCATCATCTGATATGCGGTGGTGGTCGCCAGCGCCTTACGATATGGCCTGTTGGTCGTCAGCGCGTCGAAGACATCGACGATGCTGACAATCTGGGCGAGCAGCGGGATCTTGTCGCCGGCCAGGCCGTCGGGGTACCCGCGGCCATCGAATCGCTCGTGATGATGACGGACGATCGGACGCACCGATTCGAGTGAGCGGACCGTGCTGCACAGGTCGTCGCCGATGGCGGCGTGGCGCTTCATCAGCTCGTACTCTTTGCGGTTCAGCCGCCCCTTCTTCAGCAGGATGCGATCGGGAATGGCGATCTTGCCGACGTCGTGCAGGAACGCTCCCCGATGCAGGGCGTCGAGTTCCTCTTCGCCGAGCCCCAGGTGGATGCCCAGCATGGTCGCGTAGTCGGTCAGCCGTTCGCAGTGTCCCTCGGTGGAGGGATCGCGCGCTTCGATCACGCGGCCAAGCGTCAGGAACAGTGACTCGGCCGACTCGAGATCGTCGGTCAAGCGCTTGAGACGCATCAGCGATCGAACGCGCGTCCGCAGCTCCTCCGGATCGACCGGTTTGTTGAGGAAGTCGTCGGCGCCCGCATCGAGGCCGGCGAGCCGCGTCTCGCGCTCTTTTTCTCCGCTGATCAGGACGACCGGCATGAAGCGCGTCTCGGGGTTGCGTTTGAGCTCGGCGCACACGTCGAGTCCGGAGATGCCCGGCATCACGACGTCGAGAAGAACAATGTCGGGGCGCTCGCTGTGGACGATGTCGAGCGCGTCCCGTCCGTTGGTGGCGGTCAGCACCGTGTAGTCGGCTCTCTCGAGCAATTGTCCGAGCCCACACAGGTTGGGCGCGTAATCGTCGACGACCAGCACCTTGCCTGACTTTGCCATCGCACTCCTCGCGCGTGGGACCCGGCCCACGCGGCCGCCGAGCTGCAAGGGTCGGACCCGAGAGCATTCCAGCGACAGGGCGTGTAAGCGACGGGGTTTCGAGGGGCAGCCGATTACAACCGCGGGGGCTGACCGACAGAGCTGTAAGCCGTCCGTGCTCCGGATGGAACGCCGGGAGCGGCCGCCGTTTTCAAACCGCGGGGAGGTGAGCCGCCGGAATGCCGAGGGCGATCGCGATCTCGCGCAGTTTTGTCTTGATCACGCGCACGTTGCGCGGGCCCATGCGCAGCAGCTGCTTCTGTGCAGGCGACAACGATTCCAGGCGCTCGTCGGCGTACCCGTAACCGATCCCCTTTGGCCGCAGCCGCTCCGATCCGTCGATGGCCGGCGTGTTGAGGAGCGCGACGATCGCTCGTTCCAGCGTCCGGTCGAACGAGTCGGCCGCTCCCAGATCGCGATGGGCATCCTCGATTCGCGGCTTCAGCGTCGCGTACAGTTTCGCGGCGCTTGCCGCGTTCACCGACGCCATCGCGTCCGCGATCGAGTTGTAGCGATCGTAACTGCGCGGATCCGCGAAGGTGCCTCCATTGCGGGACACGATGCGGAACTGCGCCGAGGGATGCAGCACCTTCAGGTGCCTGGCCGGCGTCGGTCCTTCAGCGATGTTGGCGACGACGACGGTGAAGTTGCGAATGAGTCCATTGGTGGGGAGCCACGACATGACTGCGGGGCTCTCGGTCAGCCGCTGGACGAGCGTGCGCACGAGCGTGTCGCTGGAATCGAGCGGCGGAAGCTCGATTGCCTCGCCCGCGCCGCCGAGCGCCGGCGACTCCGTGGACGCGGCGGCGGCCTTCGGCGGCGGTGCGGTCCTGGCCGGCGCCGCCCGGCGCCAGAAGAACGCGAGGTACCCGGCCGCGGCGAGGGCGACCACCAGCACCACAACGGCGATCAAGACGCCGGATTGACGCTGTTGGAGGGCCGGCAGGTCCGGCTCGCTCGTCGTGGAGTGAAGGTCGAAGTCCGGTGCGTCGTTCACGTTCGCCTCCGTATCTTCTACTCGTGCAGCACCTGATGGACGAACGAGACGGCAATCGATCCTTCGCCGACCGCGGAGGCCACTCGCTTGATGTTACCGCCGCGCGCATCGCCGACGGCAAACACTCCCGGGAGGCTCGTTTCGAGCAGATGCGGCGCCCGGGCCAGCGGCCAGCGGCCGGCGGTCAGATCGTCCTGCGAGAGATCGGCGCCGGTCTTGATGAATCCTTTCTCGTCGAGGGCGACGCAGCCGTCGAGCCAGCCCGTGTTCGGTACGGCGCCCGCCATCATGAACACGTGGCCGATGCCGCGAGTTTCTTCTTCGCCGGTCACCGTGTTGCGCCAGCGAACCCGTTCGAGCCGATCGCTGCCTTCGAGCGCAGCCAGCTCGGTGTGCGTCCGGAGCTCGATCGCCGGGTTTTCCTCGATGCGGCGAATCAGGTAGCGCGACATGCTCTCCGCGAGACCGCCGGACCGGACCAGCATGTGCACCCGGCGTGCGGTCTGCGAGAGAAATACGGCAGCCTGTCCCGCCGAGTTGCCGCCGCCCACGACGACGACTTCCTCGCCGCTGCACAGCTGCGCCTCGACAAAGGTGGCGCCGTAGTACACGCCGGCGCCCTCGAAGTTCTGAAGATTGGCGAGGCCGAGGCGCCGGTACCGCGCGCCCGTCGCGATGATGACCGCGCGAGCCGACACGCGCTGCCCCTCGGCGATCGCGATCGAGTACGGGCGGCGCTGGCACGTGATCGCGACGGCTCCGCGCGCGATGAGGATCTGAGCGCCGAATTTCTGCGCCTGTGTGTAGGCGCGGCCGGCGAGCTCCTGTCCCGAGATCCCCGTGGGAAAACCCAGATAGTTCTCGATCCGGGAGCTGGACCCTGCCTGGCCGCCCGGCGCGTTCGCCTCGATGACCAGGACATCGAGTCCTTCGGATGCGCCGTAGACGGCCGAAGCCAGTCCCGCCGGTCCCGCGCCGACAATGACGAGATCGCGGATCTGCGTCTGATCGATCGCGTCGTTGAAGCCGAGACAGTCGGCGATTTCGGGATTCGTCGGATTCCTCATCACCAGCTCGCCGCGGCAGACCAGCACCGGCACATCCGCGACAGCGACGTGAAAGTGATCGAGCATCGCCTGCACATCGGGGTCGCGATCGAGATCGAGGTACGTGTACGGGTGGCCGTTCCTCATCAGGAATTCCTTGATGCGAAGCGTTCCCGGCGAATGCGCCGACCCGATCAGGACGGCGTCGCCCATGCCGTTGCTGACCAGCTCGACCCGCCGCAGAATGAACGCCCGCATCAGAATCTCGCTGAGCTCCGCGTCGTTCTGGAAGAGCGACAGCATCTCGTCGCGATCGAGCGCGACGACTTCGCTGGTGTCCCGGGCGCGCAGCCGGAACAGCGCGCGGCGGCCTGAGATCATGTTGACCTCGCCGTTGAACTGTCCCGGGCCATGCAGCGCAACCAGCGTCTCCGACTCGCCGGACATGCGGACGACTTCGAGCGCGCCAGCCGTGACCACGAAGAACGGCACCACGTGATCGCCCGCTTCGATGAGGATCTCGCCTGCCTGGACCGTGCGTCGCTTTCCGTGCGCGGCGATGCGCGCGAGCTGAGCCGCGGTGAGCGTGGGAAAGACGTGATCCGCTCTGGCGGCTGACGGCTGAAGCGGGGAGGGGCTGTCGAGCATGTCCCATCTTACTCATGGTAGGTTCGGGATGAACCAGGAGGTCTCATGAAGCCGCGGATCGACTATCGACAATTCAGCCCCGACGCTCTGCAGGCCATGCTCGCGCTCGAGAAGCATCTGGCCGGCTGCGGTCTCGACCATAAATTCATGCACCTGCTGAAGCTTCGCGCGTCGCAGATCAACGGCTGCGCGTACTGCATCGACATGCACTCGATTGATGCCCGCGCGGCGGGTGAGACGGAACAGCGGCTCTACGCCCTCGACGCGTGGCGCGAGACACCGTTCTTCGACGATCGCGAGCGCGCGGCACTTGCCTGGATTGAAGCCGTTACGCTGCTGGCGAACACGCACGTGCCCGACAGCGTGTTCGAGGAAGCACGAAAGCACTTCAGCGAGCAGGAGCTGGTCGATTTGACCTACCTCGCGTCGACGATCAATGCGTGGAACCGCATCGCGGTGTCCTTCCGAGCGGTTCCGGGCCGCTACAAGGCAAAGAGCGCCGTCGCGTAAGCCTCGTCGAACATCCGCCCATGATGCCGGTCATTCGAGTCGCGCACCTCTTTCCCGTTCTCGATGGGAAGCTGATCGAGCTCCTGCGGTCGCTCGACGCTCGGGAATGGGAGCGGCCGACGATCGCGGGCCCATGGACGGTGAAAGACGTTGCCGCGCACCTGCTCGATACGCAACAGCGCCAGCTGCGCATGGCGCACGGCGAGCCCTTGCCCTCGCCGCCGGTGATTCGCTCGAACGCGGACCTGGTGGCGTTCATCAATCGCCTCAACGCCGATGGTGTCGAGCGGTACCGCCGGCTCGACACGCCGGACTTGATCGCGCGGATGGAAGCTGGCGGATCCGAAAGCGCGAGCTACTACGCCTCGCTCGATCCGTTCGCGAACGCGTTGTTTCCGGTCTCGTGGGCGGGCGAGGAGACGTCGCCAAACTGGTTTCACGTCGCGCGCGAGTTCACCGAGCGCTGGCATCACCAGCAGCAGATCCGTCTCGCGACCAACCGTCCGGGCATCATGACGCCCGAGCTGTACTATCCGGTGCTCGACTGCTTCATGCGTGCGCTGCCGTTTGCCTATCGAGACAGGCCGGCCGCTCCCGATTCACTGGTCCAGGTCAACGTTGCCGGCGACTGCGGCGGGAGTTGGTACCTGCATTACGGCAGCGTCGACGGTCGTACGATCTCGTCGCCGCACGCGGCAGGAGAGTGGCGCCTGGTTCCCGCTCCCCGTGGAACGCTGGTGTGCGAGATCACGATGCCGGAAGCGATCGCCTGGCGCATTTTCACCAAGGGGATCAGTCGAACGGAGGCGGCGCCGCAGGTCCGCGTTGACGGCGACGCCGGGCTCGGGTCTCACATCCTCGCCACGATCGCGATCGTCGGATAGTTGAGGGTCAAGGTCAGCGGAATTCCTTGTCGTCTGCCGACGGGCCGTAGAGTGCGGGCACCTTGGCTCCCATCAGGCGCAGGTAGACCGTCATCTGACCCCGGTGATGTGCCCAGTGGTTCAACGTGTCCTGGATCATCACCCAGCGCGGCGTCTCCATCACGACGTTCCCGCGCGCAAGGAGCCGCCACGTCGTCATCAGAAAGTCATCGTTCGCGCCGGTCAGCGCGGTTCGTGCCGCGGCACCGCTCTTGTCCAGCGCCTTCACCAGGCTGTCACTGGTCTCGAGCTTTTCCTGCTTCATCGACGAGCCTGACGCCGGCGCCACGTCGAGCTCGTTCATCGTGATTCCCATTTCAATCCACGACGGCATCGTCGCCACCATGTTGGCGAGGTAGCCGAAGATCATCGATTTGTCGTGCGGCTTCCAGTCGTACTTGCCGGCAGGCACTTCTTCCAGCGCTCGCCTCGAACGAGGGATTTCACGATCGAGTTCGCTCAGCAGCAGCTCATTGAGTTTCATCGATGCCTCCTGATGTGTCGTGCAAGCGTTCGGCCTGCGGGTTCGTCGAAGTGCGTGTGGTGTTAATGCCGTCGGCAGGTCATGCCGGTTTCGCGGCGGGCACCCGTCCCATGAGATAGAACTCGTCGTTGGGCCGCAGCGCCATCAGGTTCGCCATGCGATTGGACAGCGCGAACAGCGCGGTGATCGCGCCAATGTCCCAGATGTCCTCGTCTGTCATCCCGAGGGCGTGAAGCTTTGCGAAGTCGGCGTCGCCCACTTCGTGCGAGCGGGCGGCGACCTTGACGGCGAAGTCGAGCATGCCGCGCTGCCGCGCGGTGAGTTCGGCGTTGAGATAGTTGACGGCGACCTGATCGGCCAGCAGCGGCTGCTTCGCGCGGATCCGCAGAATGGCGCCGTGAGCAATCACACAGTAGTGACACTGGTTCAGCGCCGATGTCGCGACGACGATCATCTCGCGCTCGGCCTTCGACAGGCCGCCTTGCTTCTCGAGCAGCGCGTCGTGATAGGCGAAGAACGCGCGGAACTCGTCGGGGCGATGAGCCCACGCGAGAAAGACGTTGGGGATGAACCCCGATTTCTCCTGGATCGCCACGATACGGGACCGAATGTCCCCGGGCAGGGCGTCAAGATCCGGGATCGGAAATCGGCTGATCGTGTCCATGAGGCCAGTGTAGCTGGTACACTGAGGGCGGTGCCCGGCATCCTCAAATTCCGCCAGCCTCAGCAAGTCGCCGTCGTCGTCGACGATGTGTCCGACGAGGGTATCGTTGCCCGGATGGTGCGCGACGTGCAGCGCGTCTTCCGGCACATCATTGGTGGATGGCGGGTCAGCGTGCGCGCAAGCGCGCGCGGTTGCTGGCGGCTTGAGCTCAGCGGCGCCTCCGGACGCCACGTCTGGGTGTTCGCCGCGCCTGCCCGCACGCTTTCGGCGGCTGTCGTGGAAAAGCTGGAAGTGTTCTTCCGCGACACGTGTCCTGCCCGGCGCCTGCACGCGCGAGTGTGACATTCGTGGTCAACGACGATCCCGTCGCGATGTTTTCGGCGCTCTACGAGCGCGCGGCCGCGTCGTGCGCCGAGCCGGACGCGATGGTCCTTTCGACCGTGGATGCCGACGGGCGTCCGTCCGCGCGATATGTTCTGCTGAAGGGCGTAGACGAACGCGGGTTCACCTTCTACACGAACAACGGAAGCCGCAAGGCGCGAGCAATGGCGGCGCATCCGTACGCGGCGCTCACGTTCTATTGGCCGCCCGATACCCAGGTGCGCATCGAGGGAGACGTCGAAGGCGTCTCGGACGCGGAAGCCGACGCGTACTTCGCCACGCGGCCGCGCGGCTCGCAGATTGGCGCATGGGCGTCGGATCAAAGCGCCGCGCTCGAATCGCGAGCGGCCCTCGAGGCGCGGGTCGGCGAAATCGAGCGGCGATTCGCCAACGTGCCTGTCACGCGTCCGCTGTTCTGGACCGGCTATCGGGTCGTCGCCAGGTCGATTGAGTTCTGGACGCGCGATCCGCACCGCCTCCACGACCGCGTGATTTTCCACCGCCACGAGGGCGTGTGGACGCGCTCCCTGCTCTTTCCATAGCGCGTCTTCCATCCGATACGCCTGAGTGCATCCTGGCGCTCGAGCCGGCTGCTGATGAGCCAAATCGAGCATTCCTTAGCGAAGCCGTAAGGGCGAATAAGGCTTGCGATAAGGGCTTTCCCCGGGGTCCGGCGATGGAAAGGCGAAGAGGCCGAGACAAACACTGACATCCGTGACGATAAAGTGCAAGAAACACGCGACTTCCGGCGAATTTCGAACGTATACTGCAGGCAGTCGAACGGCCTGAAAATCAGGCGTTGTCCGGGAACCGCATGATGAAATTGACCGCGGCGAGCACAGGCACCTTGGCAGCGATCGCCCTCTTCGGATTGGGGCTCTCTGCTCAGACCAATTCCCCCTCCAAGACTCCTGCTCCTTCACAACAGTCGAGCTCACCGAAACCCGCGATGGCGGTCGCGCACAAAACCGCAGCGCAACCTCCCGCGGCTGCGCCGACGCCCGACCTCACGAAGCAGTATTGCGTCGGTTGCCACAGCGACAAGGGCAAGGCCGGCGGTCTTTCGCTCGTATCCTTCGACCCCGCGCGCGCCGATCAGACCCACGAAGTCGCCGAAAAAATCATTCACAAGCTTCGCCTCGGCATGATGCCACCTGCAGGCATGCGGCGGCCCGACGCCGCCGTCCTCTCGCAGTTCGCGACATCGCTCGAGAACAAGGTTGACGCCGCGGCCACCTTGCGGCCGAATCCGGGCCGGCGGCCGTTCCAGCGTTTGAATCGCGCGGAGTACGCGCACTCGGTGCACGACCTGCTCGACCTGGACGTGGACGTCAACGCGTTCCTGCCGCCCGACACGTTGAGCGCCGGCTACGACAACATCGCTGACGTGCAGACGTTCTCCGCGACGCTCATGGAAGGCTATCTCCGCGCTGCCGCGCGGATTTCGACGCTGGCCGTCGGCGACCGGAACGCGAGCCCGTCGGAATTCACCGTCAAGGTGCCCCGCACCGAGTCGCAAATGCGACACGTCGACGGGACGCCGTGGGGCACGCGCGGCGGCCTTGCCCTCGACTACACGTTCCCGGCCGACGGCGACTACACGTTCCGCATCATGCTGCACGGCACACCGACCGGTCAGCTGTTTGGCAGCGTCGCCAGCCGCAGCGAGCAGATCGACCTGTCGATCAACGGCGAGCGCGTGGCGCTTCTCGATGTCGACTGGAAGATGACGGAGACCGACAAGAACGGTCTGAACCTGGTCACGCCGCGCGTCCACGTCAAGGCCGGCCCGCAGCACATCGCGGCCGCCTTCATTCAGAAGTTCGATGGCGTCGTCGACGACCTCGTCTCGCCGATCGACTACACGCTGGCCGACACGGAATACGGCGACAACGCGGGCATCACCATCCTCCCGCACGTGCGCGACTTCAGCATCACCGGTCCGTACAAGGTCACCGGCGTGTCGGACACGCCGAGCCGGCGTAAGGTGTTCATCTGCCGCCCGACTTCGCCGGCCGACGAGATTCCGTGCGCGCGCAAGATTCTGACGAGCCTCGCGGGCGAGGCGTACCGCCGAACGCCGAACAACGAAGACGTCGAATCGCTGATGGAGTTCTACGGCGAGGGGCGCAAGGGCCACGACTTCGAGGCGGGAATCAAGGCTGCCCTCCAGGCGCTGCTCGCGAGCCCGAAGTTCGTGTTCCGCTTCGAGAGCACGCCGACCCTGGCCAAGGCGGGGCAGACCTATCGCATCAGCGATCTCGACCTCGCGTCTCGCCTGTCGTTCTTCATCTGGAACACGGTGCCGGATGCCGAGCTGGTCAAGGTCGCCACCAACAATACGCTGCACACGCCTGCCGTGCTCGACAAGCAGGTGAAACGGATGCTGGCGGATCCGCGCGCCGAGTCGCTGTCGACCCGGTTCGCGTCGCAGTGGCTCCGCCTGCAGGACGTCGAGAAGATTCACCCCGACGCGCTGCTGTTCCCCGGTTTCGACAACGAGCTCGCGGCGTCCTACAAGCGCGAGACCGAGCTGTTCTTCGACAGCATCGTCAAGGAGGATCGCAACGTCCTCGATCTGCTGACGGCCGACTACACGTTCGTCAACGAGCGCATCGCGCGCGTGTATCGCATGCCGAACATCGTCGGCGAGAACTTCCGCCGCGTCACGGTGCCCGACGAGCGCCGGGGCATCCTCGGCCAGGGCAGCGTGCTGATGCAGACGGCGGTCGCGGATAGAACGTCCCCCGTGCAGCGCGGCAAGTGGATCATGGAGGTCCTGCTCGGATCGCCGCCGCCGCCGCCGCCGGCTGACGTGCCGCCGTTCGACGACACAAAGGCCGCCACGGCGACCGGCAAGCCGCTGTCCACGCGCGAGCGCATGGAAGAGCACAGGAAGAACCCTGCGTGCCAGTCGTGCCACAAGGTCATCGACCCGCTCGGACTCGCGCTGGACAACTTCGACACGCTGGGCGCGTGGCGCATCAAGGACAACGGCGTCGCGATCGACTCCAACGGCACGCTCTACGACGGTACGAAGATGACCGGTCCGGCGGACCTGCGCGCGGCGCTGCTGAACCACTCGGACGGGCTGATTCGCAACTTCACCGACAACCTGATGTCGTACGCCCTCGGGCGGCGCATCGAGTACTACGACCAGCCGACGATTCGCGCGATCGCGAAGAAGGCGGCGCAGAACGGCAACCGCTTCTCGTCGTTTGTTCTGGGAATCGTCAACAGTCCGGCCTTCCAGATGAGCACTGCGGAAGCCGTCACGACAACCGCTGAATAGAGGGCGTCCAATGTACATTTCGAAGAAGCATGTGTCCCGGCGCGCAGTCCTGAAGGGCATTGGCGCGACCGTCGCTCTGCCGCTCCTCGACGCCATGGTGCCCGCGCGCACCGTGTTTGCGAAGACGGCGGCCGGCGCCTCGGCGTCCAAACAGCGCCTGGTGTGCATGGAGATGGTGCACGGCAACGCCGGCAGCACCGCAATCGGCGTGAAGAAGAACTTGTTTGCTCCGGCCCAGGTCGGCCGCGACTTCGAGTGGAGCCCGACCCTCGAGCCGCTCGCGCCCTTCCGCGAATACGTCACGATCGTCAGCAACACCGACGTGCACAATGCCGAGGCGTTCACGCTGCCGGAAATCGGCGGCGACCATTTCCGCTCGAGCGCGGTGTTCCTCACGCAGTCGCACCCGAAGCAGACCGAGGGCAACGACGTGTTCGCCGGCACGTCGCTCGACCAGCTCTACGCACAGCAGTTCGGCCAGGACACGCCGATCCCGTCGATGCAGCTCTCGATCGAGAACGTCGACCAGGCCGGCGGCTGCACCTACGGCTATTCCTGCATCTACACCGACACGATCAGCTGGGCGTCGCCGAAGCAGCCGCTGCCGATGGTGCGCGACCCGCGCGTCGTGTTCGATCAGCTGTTCGGTGTCGGCGCGACGGCCGAAGAGCGCAAGGTCAACCTCAAGACCGATCGCAGCATTCTCGACTGGATCAACGGGCAGGCCGCTCAGCTGAAGCGCGATTTGGGTGCGAGCGATCGCGCGCGGCTGAACGACTACTTCGAGAACATCCGCGAGATCGAGCGCCGCATTCAGCGCGTCGAAGCGCGCAACGCCAGCGGCGAGCAGCGCGCGCTGCCGGAAGCGCCAATCGGCGTGCCCGATTCCTTCGAAGAACACGTGCACATCCTGATGGACTTGATCGCCGTCGCGTTCGCGTCGGATTCGACCCGCGTGTTCTCCTTCAAGCTGGGGCGCGACGCCTCGGGCCGTTCGTATCCGGAGAGCGGCGTGACCACCGGCTTCCACAACGCCTCGCATCATGGCGAGCGTGAAGACCGGATCATGGACTTCGCCAAGATCAACCGGTACCACGTGAGCATGCTGCCGTATCTGCTGGGCAAGCTGAAGAACACGCAAGAGGGCGACAGCAACCTGCTCGAGAACAGCCTGCTGATCTACGGATCCCCGATGGGCGACTCGAACATTCACAACCACAAGCGCGTGCCGCTCGTCGTGATGGGTCACGCGGGAGGCAAGCTGACCGGCGGCGTTCACATCAAGGCGCCGGACGGCACGCCGATGGCCAACGCGATGTTCACCGCGCTCCACGCTCTCGGCCGGACCGATCTTCAGAGCTTCGGCGACAGTACGGGCGAGCTCGATCTCAACACCAACCCGGTGGTCGTCACGGACGCGAAGGGCTAAACAGGGACAGGGCTTAGGGCTTAGGGAATAGGGCTTGGCGAATAGGCTTCAGGAGCAGACATGCGAAGAGTGCTGACAACCGGTCTTTCCATTGGCGCGATGGTCGCGCTGAGCCTTTCGACGCTCACCCACGCCGCGCCGGCAGGCGCCGCCGCGTTCGTTGAAGCGGCGATGAACGGCAACCGCGACGCGGTGCGCGCCTTGTTGAAGGACGGCGCCGACGTCAACACGACGCAGGCCGACGGTATGACCGCGCTGCACTGGGCGGCGCAGAAGGGCGATGTCGAGCTCGCGAAGGTGCTGCTCTATGCCAGCGCCAACCTCAAGGCCACGACGCGCATCGGTGGCTACACGCCCCTCCTCATCGCGAGCAAGAACGGCGACGCCGCGATGATCGAAACGCTCACGCAGGCAGGCGCGGACGCCAACGTCGCGACGACCAACGGTACGACGCCGCTGATGCTGGCCGCGGCGGCCGGAAAGCCGGCCGCGGTGAAGGCGCTGCTCGATCACGGCGCCGACGTCAACGCGAAGGAATCGGTGAAAGGCGAGACCGCACTGACGTTCGCCGCTGCCCTGGGACGCGCCGACGTCATTCGCGCGCTCACCGCCAAGGGCGCTGACGTGAAGGTGACGACCAAGGCGGTCGACCTCACGGACTTCGCGAAGGAAGAGCAGGAGCGCCTCGCCGCCGAGCGCGGCTTCAACGGCGGTGGACAAGCCGGCCGCGGCAACGCGCCGGGGGGCCGCGGCGGCGCGCCGCAGGGCCCGCAGATCGCCGGCGTCACCCGTCAGTACAACTACACCGAGCTGGTGGCCTACTGGGGAGGCCTCGCGCCGATGCATCTCGCGGCTCGTCAGGGACAGCTGGAAGCCGTCAAGGCTTTGATGGAAGCCGGCGCCGACGTCAACCAGCGCGGCGCGGGCGACCCGGTCACGCCGCTGCTGATCGCGACGATGAACGGCCATTTCGATCTGGCGAAGTATCTGGTGGACCATGGCGCGGATCCCAATCTCGCGCAGGCCAACGGGGCAACGCCGCTCTACGCCGCACTCAACTGTCAGTGGTCCGACAAGGCGCTCTATCCCCAGCCGCGCGCCTACGAACAGCAGCAGACCTCGTATCTCGATTTGATGAAGGTGCTGCTGGAGAAGGGCGCCAATCCCAATATGCGCCTCACCCGCAAGGTGTGGTACTCGCAGTACGACTTCGATCAGTCAGGCGTTGACGAGAGCGGCGCGACGCCGTTCTTCCGTGCCGCGTATGCGGCCGACGTCGACGGCATGAAGCTGCTCGTCGCCTACGGCGCCGATCCCAACATCCGCACGATGCGCACGCCAGGCCGCGTCCGCACCGGCGACGTGACCCGCGAAGTCCAGGACGTCTCGCCGCTGCCGCCGGTCCCGCCGGGCGGCCCTGCCATCACCGCGCTGCTCGCGGCGTCGGGCGAGGGCTACGGTGAAGGCTTCGCCGCGAACCATCACCATCACGCCCCTGCCGGCATGCTGCCCGCGGTCAAGTACCTGGTCGAAGAGCTCGGGATGGACGTGAACGCAAAGGATCACGATGGCAACACCGCGGTCCACAACGCCGCGGCCCGGGGCGACAACGAGATGATTCTCTATCTCGTCTCGAAGGGCGCTGACGTCAAGCAGATCAACCGCGAAGGCAAGACGACCGTGGACATGGCCAACGGTCCGGTTCAGCGCATCAGCCCGTTCCCCGACACGATCAAGCTGCTCGAGGGCATGGGCGTCAAAAACAATCACAAGTGCGTGTCCTGCTGATCTGACGAGGTAGCGCCGGGCCTAAAGGCCCGGCGTGACCTCTGAGATTTCGTCTCAGAGGTTTTTTTCACTCGAACCCGAAGCTCTTCCACACGTCCGGCAGCGTTTTGATGACCTCGCGTACCTCTGGGATGTAGTGGTACGCCATCCACACCGCGAGGATCCCGAAGGTCAGCGAAAGCGCGCCGTCCCACGCCGGGATGAAGCCCATATAGTGTCCGCCGAGTGAGTAATACGCCGCACGGCGGCGAGCGAAATGCAGCGGCCACGCGACGGCGTGATAGACGCACACGAGCACGAGAATCCCGACCCAGAACGGCACGTCGTTCGGCAATGACTGACCGAGCACCTGTCCGCTCGTCACGAGCGAATAGACGGCCCAGGCCCAGAAGCAGAAGAACAGCACGCTGACGATGCTCAGAATCGGCACCATGGCGCCGCTGAGGATCCGTGTGCCGTAGGCGCCCGGCGGCGCCGCACTCGGCCCCCACGCCCATTCGGGCTGCCAGCGCGACGCGTGCCAGCTTCGTCTCCACGCGCGCTGTTCCCTGCGCCATCGATGGCGCCAATCCTTGCGACCCGCGAAGCCCTCGTAGTTCTTCTTCGCCCGATCGATCAGCTCGCGCGCGTTGAACGGCTGACCGTGCGCGGCGGCTCGCTGCTCGGGTGTGTCGGCCGGCGGGATGACGAACGCGAGCACGAGATACACGAGCCCGAACCCTCCGCGCGAGACCAGCGCGAGGAAGAGGAACACGATGCGGACGATCGTCACGTCGACGTGGACGTAGGCCGCCAGCCCGTTGCAGACCCCCGCCAGCATCGCGCCCTCGTGAATCAGGTAGAGGCGTCGCGGCGCGGAGCTCCCGGCAGGATCGGACGAGGTCTGGCGCGCGGAAGCGCCGCTCGAGGATGCATCCGCACTGGCGGAACCTTCGACCGGTCCCATCTCGCGAATGATCTGAGTGACCTCGGCCGCGGTCACGACCGTCTTGTGAGGTCCGAGGAATCCCTGGCACTTGTCCGCGATGGCCTGCTCCAGATCGGCGACGATTTCCGCTCGATCGGGATTGTCCTTGAGCGAAACGTCGGCCCCTTCGAGATACGCCACGAGCGCGGCATAGCCGGCGTCGTCGATCTGGTAGGCGTTGCCGTTCAGATTGATCGTGACAACTTTCTGCATCTCATCGTCCCAGCTGGCTGATGGTCGTGTTGATGTATTTCCAGTAGTCGTTCAGCTCGGCGAGCTGCGATTTGCCTTTGGCGGTGAGCTCGTAGTACTTACGCGGCGGACCGGCATCCGATTCCTGCCATTCGTAGTCGACGAGCCCCTCGCGCCGCATCTTGCTGAGGAGGGGATACAGCGTCCCTTCCTGCGTCGCGAACTCCGTCGTCCCCAGGCGCTTGAGCATGTCGGCGACGTAGACCTTGTCGCTGGCGATGATCCGCAGGATGAGGAATTCCAGAAGACCTTTGCGGATCGCGCTGAACTTTTCGGTGACGCTCATTGGCTGGGGAAGCTACCTTGTTTAATAAAGGTAGCAGGCCAACGGAAGGGTGTCAACCGTCGATCGCGACGGCGAGAAGAATCGACGCTGGGTGTTCAACTTTCCACACCGGTACGGCGCCGACGACTTGAATGCTGACAGCGGTGCCTCGAGTGACGCGGCTATCCACCGCCACCGGCTCATCTGCCGGGGGATCGTGCTTGGCTCAACTCTTGTAGCAGAACGGCGTCTATGGCCGGGTCTGTCGTGCGCGTCGCCGCGCTTGCCGATCTGCACTGCACGAAGTCGTCGCAGGGTGCCTTTCAAACCTTGTTCGCGCGGGTCAGCGAATCAGCGGACATCGCGATCATTGCAGGCGACCTCACGGACAACGGCCTGCCGGAGGAAGCCTCGGTGCTCGTGCGCGAACTCTCGGCGCTGAGGATTCCCGCAGCCGCGGTGTTCGGCAACCACGACCTGGAGTCGGGCAAGTCCAGCGAGGTGCGGCAGATTCTGTCCGGGGCCGGCCTTCCCGTGCTCGACGGCGACGCGTGCGAACTTCAGGGGATCGGCATCGCCGGCATCAAGGGATTCGGCGGCGGCTTCGGCCGTCATGCGCTCGGTCCGTGGGGCGAGACGATGATCAAGCAGTTTGTGCACGAGGCCGTGGACGAGGCGCTGAAGCTGGAAGCGGCGTTCGCCCGCCTCCGCACATCGCAGCTGATCGCGCTGCTGCACTATTCGCCGATCCAGCAAACGGTCGAAGGCGAGCCGTTGGAGATTTATCCGTTCCTCGGCTCGAGCCGTCTCGAGGAACCGATCGGCCGGTACCCCGTATCGCTCGTCGTGCACGGCCATGCGCACCGCGGCCGCCTGGAAGGGCGGACCAAGAACGGTGTGCCGGTGTACAACGTCTCGATGCCGCTGCTCACGCGGACGTTCGGCGATCGGCCGCCGTTCCGTGTTTTCGAGGTCGAGCCGACCGCCGCGTCGGCCGCCTGTGACCCCGCGACGTCCGCCTCCAGGAACCGTCGCGTCACGGACGCCGTCGCGTCCTGAGGCCCGCATGGAAACCTCAACCGCACGCGCGGTCCACGATCCGGCCGCGGACTTCTACATCGACGCGCTGAGAAAGCTGACCGACACCGGGGTGCCGTTCCTCGTCGGCGGCGCGTTTGCGTTCTCGCACTATTCGCACGTGCCGCGCGAGACGAAGGACATCGACGTCTTCGTCAAACCCGAGGACTGTCCGCGGGTGCTCGAGGCGTTCGAGCGGCTCGGCTACGAGACGACGGTGCCGTTCCCGCACTGGCTCGGAAAAATCCACGCCGGCGAACATTTCATGGACGTGATCTTCAATTCGGGCAACGGCGTCGCCCGGGTCGACGATCTGTGGTTCGATCACGCGCCCCGGACCAACGTCCTGGGCGTCATCGTCAGGTTGTCGCCGGCGGAGGAGATGATCTGGTCGAAGGCGTTCATCCAGGAGCGCGAGCGGTTCGACGGCGCGGACGTTCTCCATCTACTGCGCGAAGTGGGGCCGTCACTCGACTGGCCGCGGCTGCTGATGCGCTTCGGCGATCACTGGCGTGTGCTCTTCAGCCACATCATCCTGTTCGGCTTCGTCTATCCGGACAAGCGCCAGAACGTGCCCGCCTGGGTGATGGACGAGCTCACGCGCCGGCTGACCGTCAGCCGGCCCAACCTGCAAAGCGACGTCTGCTACGGCACGCTTCTGTCACGCGAGCAGTACCTGCACGACATCGATCGATGGAAGTACCGAGATTCCCGCGAGCAGCCGATCGGCCCGATGACGGCGGAACAGATCAGGATCTGGACAGAGGCGATCAAAGTTAGAAGTTAAAAGTTAGAAGGTAGAAGTGAAAGTTCGAACTTTCACTTCTACCTTTTTCCTTCTCACTTCTAACTTCTAACTTCTAACTTTCAACTCCTGTCTACTGCTGCCGCTCGAGGATCCACGCCACGGTGCCGATCAGCTTTTCCCAGACCGGACGCCGACGCCAGGCGTCAAGTGTGATCTCCTTCGAGCTTCGCAAATCCTTTTCGAGATCCGCGCCGACGCGCGCCGTGACGCCGCGATCTCGAAAGACGACGTTCACCTCGTCGTTGTGCTCGAACGACCGGTTGTCCATGTTGGTCGTGCCCATCACCGCCCACAGCTCGTCGACGAGCAGCGCCTTGACGTGGGTCATACCCGCTTCATACTCGAAAATCCTGACGCCGGCCTCGAGGAGTTGACCGTACATCCGGCGGCTCGCGAGCCGGACCCAGCGCTGGTCGGTGTGACTGCCCGGGACGATGGCGACAAACGCCACACCGCGGGCGGCGGTGCGCCGGATCGCCGAACGGAACGCCTTGTCGGGAAGGAAGTACGGCGTGGAGATCACGACGCTTTCAGTCGCGCCTTCCACCAGCGTCTGAAACAGCGCGCGCGACGCCGTGGACCGATCCGAGGGGGAGCTCTTGACCGAGAACGCGGCCACGTCGCCTACCGACTGGTGAGGCTTGTAGGTCTCCGGTCCTGTCATGATCTCGCCGCAGCACTCGAGCCAGTTCTCCGACACCACGCCTTGAATGTCCGAGACCACCGGCCCCTCGACGCGCGCCATCATGTCGCGCCACATCGGCTTGCGATGCATGGGCCTGGCCCACCAGTCCGCGACACCCGCCCCGCCGACGAACGCGATCGTGCCGTCGACCACCAGCAGCTCGCGGTGGGTGCGGTTGTTCAACCGGCCGAGGCGATACCAGGTGAACCGCTGGTACGCGGCAACGCGGCAGCCGGCTCGCCGCAGCAGCTTCGCGCACTTCCGGAAGGCGCCGAAGGACCCGATCGCGTCCATCACGATCGTGACGCGAACACCCGCTCGCGCGCGTTCGCTGAGCGCCTCGATGAAGCGATCGCCGATTTCTCCCGTCTTGAAGATGTAGCACTCCATCGTGACGGTCTCCCGCGCCCGATGGATGGCCTCGAGCATCGCCGGGTAAAAGCGATCGCCGTTGGTCAGGATCTCGATCCGGTTGCCGTGCTCGAGACGCGTCTGGCAGGTCGATTCCAGCACGTGGATGAAGTGATCGCTGCGTGCGTCGATCGCCGTCTCGATGTGATACGGAATGTGCGGGGTGAAGAGGAGCGCGAGGATCAGCCACGCGAGGAATACCCCGCCGATAATCGTGAGGTACGGCATGTTACGCGGCTGACAGCGGCGGGGAAGCCGGAACGAGCAGGGCGACGGGGAAGCGGTCGAAGATGTCGGCGGCTCGCAGCGCGTAGCCGTCGTGACAGCGCGCCGGCGTCAGCTCGATGCCGGTGAAGACGTCTCGCAACGGTCCTCCATCGGCGACGCGAATCGACGTGTCTCCCCACACCGGCTCGCCGAGCGGCGGCTGGCCGTCCGGTGACAGCGTCGCGATGAGCCGCGGCACGCAGGTGATGGCGTCGCCTCGGGAGAAGGCAAACAGGCAGTTCTGTCGAGAGCCATCCGGCTGGATTGGCACGTAGTCGCCGCGCTCGTACCGATCGCGCCTGAGTGCGCGTGCGGCCAGCGCACGGGCGGCGACGAACAGCTTCACGCGGCCGTCGTGGCGTTGGGCCAGGAGCGACACCGGGTCCGCTCGTTCGAGTTGCGCGAGGGCATCGCGCCTCGCCTCGTAGTCGACGGGACGCCGGTTGTCCGGATCGACCAGATTCAGATCCCAGAACTCGGTGCCCTGGTAGAAGTCCGGGACGCCCGGCGCGGTGATCTTGATCAGCAGTTGCGCCAGGCTGTTGTAGATGCCCATCTGGGCGACAGTTTCCTGCAGGGGGCTGAACGATTCGAGGAAGAGGTTCGTTTTCCTCCGCGCGAGAATCGATCGGACGAAGCGCTCGACCGCGGCCTCGTATTCCTCGTCCGGGTTCAGCCAGCTGGTATGAAGCTTTGCCTCGCGCAACGCCTTTTTGAGGTACGCGACGATCCGGGTCTCGAACCGTCCCTGCGCATCGGGATCGCGCTCGAACGGCCAGGCGCCGATCAGCGTCTGGTAAATCAGGTACTCCTCGTTCGTGTCCGGCGCGACGGCGTTTCTGACTTCCGTCTTGAACCGCCGATTCACGGCGCGCCATCGCGTGAGCGCCGCCTTCCACACGCCGGGCATCTCCGACAGCACGTTCAAGCGCGCACGCACGTCTTCGCCGCGTTTGGTGTCGTGCGTCGACGTTGCCGAGAGCGCCGACGGCGTGCGGCGCTGCCGCTCCATCATCCACTCGTGCACAGATGCAGGGTCGAGCCCGAAGCAGGTTGGATCGGATCCGACCTCGTTCAGCGAGATCAGCCGGTTGTAGATGTAGAGCGCCGTGTCTTCAGTCCCCTTGGCCGCGACGGGACTCGTGATCTGCTGCAGCTTGCCGATGAATCGCGCGCGCTCACGGCACTCCTCGGGCGTCGTCACCGGCGTGAGCTTGAGGAGCAGCCGCTCGACGAAGTCGAACAGCAGCCCGCTGATGGCGGGCGCGCGCCATCTCGCCGAGCGCACGGCCTCCGCGATGTAGCGTCGATCGCCGTCGGTGACCGGATCGTTCTCCGTGATGTACGTGCGATAGACGGGAAACGACGCGATCACCTCTTTCAGCGTCGAGATGAGACTGTAGAGCGTGAAGTCGCGGAAGTGCCGGTTGCGCTCCGAGAAGCGATTGAGCTGATGCCCCAGCGAGTTGATGTCGCCCGACATCGTTTCATGCAGCGCCTGCTTCTTGCACCGGTACGCCAGATCGCGAAACGACAGCCGGCGCTCGCGGACGATGCGCCGATAGAGGTCGTCGAAGGCACGCTCGTTGCGGCGGTCGACGAACAGGTTGTTGACCGTGGCGGCGAACTCGTACCCCGTCGTGCCGTGGACCGGCCAGTCGCTCGGGAGTTGCTCCCCGGGTCCGAGGATCTTCTCGACGACGATGAAGAAGGGTTCGGTTCCGGCGCAGCGCTCCTGCAGCCGCGACAGATAGTCGCGAGGGGCGAACAGGCCGTCGACGTGATCGATGCGCAGCCCGGTCACCGCGCCTCGCTTCACGAGCTCGAAGGCGAACCGGTGCACCTCGTCGAACACCTCCGGATCTTCCATCCGCAGTGCCGCCAGCTCGTTCACGTCGAAGAACCGCCGGTAGTTGATCTCCTCCGAGGCGACGCGCCAGTGCGCGAGCCGGTACGACTGCATGTTCAGCAAGCCGTCGAGCGCATCGAAGGTGCGGGGCTGGCCGGCGACGCCGTTCATGCGCTTCACGCTCCCGGCGATCAGTGCGGCGACGGCGGGCCAGTCCCGTTCGAGCGCCGCGAGCCGCCGCTTCACGATTTCCTTTTCGCGCGCGCGAACGACGATGGCGTCGCGGTCGCGATCGCTGCGTGGTGGAAGGTTCCGCGCGGCGGTCAGGATGCTTTGTAGCTCATCGACTTCTTCTCCGGCATGCTCCGTGGCCCAGCCTTCAATGTCAGGCTCGAGGATCGCTCCGAAGGTGTCGGTCGCGATCGGCAGCGTCCGGTCGTGGTAGCGAATGAAGAAGGCGCCCTCGCCATACACCAGCTGGAGCTCCTGCCGCTCGAGCACGGCGCCGTACTGATCGCCGAGGATGGGAATCAGGATTTTGTCGGCGAGCTCAGCCTTCACCGGATGCCATTCGATATCGAAGAAGCGGGCGAAGCGCGAGCTCGGTCCGTTTTCAAGGACGTCCAGCCACCACGGGTTCGCCGATTTCGCGATTCCCATGTGGTTTGGCACCAGGTCCATGAGCTGGCCCATTCCCCGCGCGTGCATCGCTTCAATCCAGTCCCAGTACTCCTGGTCCGTTCCGATCTGCGGGTTGAGCCGGGTTGGATCCGCGACGTCGTATCCGTGCGGACTGTCTGGCACCGCGCGCAGGTACGACGAGGCGTAGCAGTCGGTAATGCCCAAATCGTGTAGATAGTCCACGATGCGGCGGGCGTCACAGAAAGTGAAGCCGCGATGAAACTGAAGGCGATACGTCGAGAGTGGCAGTCGAGCGCCGGACACCAGAGCAGAAAGTAGCAAGGCCTTCGCCAGAACCCAGCAGCACCGCAAAGACGAGCTGGTTGTCGCGTCCAGTGGCAGCGTACTTGCTCAGCCATACGGTGTGGAGCCCCGATGATCAGAGTGCGTGGTCTTTTTGTCGCGGCCGTGCTCGTGTTCGGCCTTGCGCTGCCGATCTGCGCGCAAACGATTCCCACAGATCAGGCGGAAAAGGACGGCAAGCGGACCGATGTCTTCGAGCGCACGCCGCCGTTTACGGAGCAGGTCCGCGACCTCAAGCACGCGCTTTCACGTCTCCCAGTGGCGGCTGGTCTTGCCTGCGTGCTGGCGTTTCGACCGCGCCGAAAAGGGACGCCGCCACGACAGGCGCCGGTGATCCAGACGCAGATCATCCTCGCCGTCGTCGGCGCCGTCGTGATGCTGGTTGTCGGTTCCAGCCTTGCGCGCGCGTTCGGCATCGTTGGCGCCGCCGGACTGGTCCGCTACCGCGCGAAGATCGACGACCCGAAGGACGCCGGCGTCATGTTGTCGACATTGGCCGTCGGTCTGGCCGCGGGCGTCGGCGTCTGGCTGCTGGCCGGGTTCGCGACGCTGTTCATTCTCGCGGTGCTCTGGATTGTCGAGTCGTTCGAGCCCACGGCCACGCAGTTGTTCACGCTGAAGGTGATGGCCAAGGATCCCGCGGCCATCAAACCGAAGCTCGACGAGCTGCTCACGCGCTATCGTGTCGAGTTCGAACTGCGCGGCACCTCGAAGGAAGAACTGCACTATGAGATCCGGTTTCCGGTTCAGGGCAAAACGGATCGCCTGTCGGACCGGATCTTCAAGCTCGATCCGGCGAACGTGAACGAGGTCGAGTGGGAGGAGAAGAAAGAGAAGAAGTGAGAAGTTAGAAGATAGAAGTTAGAAGTGAGAACTGGAAGTTTGAAAGTGACAGCCTACCGGTAGTTGCCAAAACCCAGCGCGACGCCGAAGTCGTGGTCGCGCAGCAGGCGCATGGCGGTCTGCAATTCGTCCTTCGACGGCGAGCTGACGCGCACCTGGTCAGATTGAATTGTTGCCTGGACCTTTTTCAGTTTCTGGTCCTTGAGATACTTGACGATTTCCTTGGCGGCTTCGATCGGGATGCCTTGTTGAATCTCGATGACGCGTCGAATGGTGCCGCCGGCCGCGGGCTGCGAGTCGCCAACCTTGAAGTTCTTGACCGCAACGCCGCGCTTCACCAGGCGCTGCCCGATGATTTCCCACAGCGCGTTCATCTTCATTTCGTCGTCGGTGGTCAGCGTCAGGGTCTTTTCGGCGACCTTGAGATCGATGTCCGCCTTCGCACCCTTGAAATCGTACCGCTGGCCGACCTCTTTGCGCGCCTGATTCAGCGCGTTGTCGACTTCGGCAAAATCGATGGTGGATGTGACGTCGAACGACGAAGTGTCGGCCATAAAACATTTTAACCGCGGCGGTGCCGCGACGGCGTTTTCACCTCAGATGTAGTGCAGGCCTTCCCGCCTTCGCTTCGCTTCGGCGAGGCTCGCCGTAGCGCGGAGCGCGGAGGCGGCAGGCCTGCCGGTTCAGGACGATGAGCCCGTCAGCAGCGTGCCGCCGCCGAAGCTCGAATGCTCGGGGACCAGGCCGCCCTTCGTCAATCGGACCGCACAGTACTTGAATTCCGGAATCTTCCCGAACGGGTCCAGGACCGGATTCGTCAGCTTGTTGGCTGCTGCTTCGTAATAACAGAACGGGACAAATACCGCTCCACGCGGCATGCCATCGTCGGCGCGTGCATAGAGCGCGATGGCGCCGCGGCGGGACTCGATGGTGAGCGTTTCACCCGGTGTCACGCCGATTTGTTCGAGATCGAGCGGATGGACCGACGCGACCGGTTCCGGCTCGATGTTGTCGAGGACCGATGCGCGCCGCGTCATCGATCCGGTGTGCCAGTGTTCGAGCTGCCGCCCGGTGATGAGCACGAAGGGGTACTGCTCGTCTGGACGTTCGGCCGCAGAGATCAGGTCGGCCGGGACGAAGGTGGCGCGGCCCGTCGACGTGGGGAATTTGTCGACGAACACCACCGGTTGTCCGGGATCGCCTTCCTTCTCGCAGGGATAGGTGACCGACGACTCGCGCTCGAGACGATCCCAGGTGATCCCCGCGATCGAGTTCATGCACTGCCGCATTTCGTCGAAGACTTCGCGAGGGTGCGAGTAGTTCCAGTCCAGGCCCATGCCGCGCGCCAGCTCGTTGATGATCCAGAGATCCGGCCTCGCGTCGCCTGGCGCCTGGAGCGCCTTGCGGCCAAGCTG
Source organism: Vicinamibacterales bacterium (assembly GCA_035693505.1). GTDB lineage: Bacteria > Acidobacteriota > Vicinamibacteria > Vicinamibacterales > CAVVIG01 > CAVQFC01. Next base: position 3,567 of record DASSGK010000172.1, on the reverse strand, counting down.
CACCATGCGGTCCGTGTTTGTTACCGTGCCGTCCTTCTCAGGCCAGGCGGTCGCGGGTAGCACCACGTCAGCGAGGTAGGCTGTCTCTGTGAGGAAGATATCCTGCACCACGAGGTGATCGAGCATCGCGAGCGCCTCGCGGGCGTGATCGACATCGGGGTCCGACATCGCCGGATTCTCTCCCATGACGTACATCCCGCGGATCTGCCTCTTCTTGGCGGCGTTCATGATCTCGACGACGGTCAGGCCCGGATCCGGATCGAGCGTAGTACCCCACAACGTCTCGAACCGCTGCCTTGCGGCAGGCGCAGCCACGCGCTGATAGTCCGGATAGAACATCGGAATCAATCCGGAGTCTGAGGCACCCTGCACGTTGTTCTGTCCTCGCAGCGGATGCAGTCCCGACCCGGGCTTGCCGATCTGGCCCGTCGACAGGGCAAGCGCGATCAGGCAGCGCGCGTTGTCGGTGCCGTGAATGTGCTGGGAGATCCCCATGCCCCACATGATCATGGAGCCCTTCGACGTCGCATACAGCCTGGAGACTTCGCGGATCGTGGCGGCGTCGATGCCGCAGATCGGCGCCATCGCCTCAGGAGAAAACGCCTTCACGTTCTCGGCGAGCGCATCGTATCCGGACGTCCGATCGCGAACGAACTCGTCGTCCACCAGGCCTTCTTCGACGATGACGTGGAGCATCGCATTGAGCAGGGCGACGTCGGTATCCGGGTTGAACTGGAGGTAGTGGGTCGCATGGCGAGCGAGGTCGCTTCGCCGTGGGTCGGCGACGATCAGCTTCACGCCATTTCTTGCGGCGTTCTTCATGAACGTGGCGGCGACCGGATGATTCACCGTGGGGTTTGCGCCGATGACGAAGATCACTTCCGCCCTGGCGACGTCGCGGACAGGATTCGAAACGGCCCCTGAGTTGATGCCCTCCATCAATGCCGCGACGCTCGAGGCGTGGCAGAGACGAGTGCAGTGATCGACGTTGTTCGATCCGAATCCGGTGCGCACCAGCTTCTGGAACAGGTAGGCTTCTTCGTTGGTGCCTTTTGCGGAACCGAAGCCAGCCAGCGACCGTTTTCCGCAGGTGTCTCGGGTCGTGCGCAATCCGTCCGCGGCGAAGGCGAGCGCTTCTTCCCAGGTGGCTTCCCTGAACACGTCGCTCCAGTTGTCGGGATCGACGGTGAAGTCCTTGTGCTTGGCCACGCCCGGCTTGCGCATCAGCGGCCGCGTGAGCCGATGCTCGTGCTGCACGTAGTCGAAGCCGTAGCGCCCCTTGACGCAGAGCCGGCTCGAGTTCGCGGGGCCGTTCTTGCCCTGCACGAACAGAATCTGGTTGGCCTTGACGTGGTACGTGAGCTGGCAGCCGACGCCGCAGTACGGGCAGACCGACTCCACTTGTTTGTCGGCGACGATCTTCCCGACTTCGCGGGCGGGCATCAGCGCACCCGTCGGGCAGGCCTGCACGCACTCGCCGCAAGCGACGCAGGTGGATTCGCCCATCGGATCGTCGAGGTCGAACACGATCTTCGAGTCCGAGCCGCGGAAGGCGTACCCGATGACGTCGTTAACCTGTTCCTCGCGGCACGCGCGGACGCAGCGGCCGCATTGAATGCACGCGTCGAGGTTCACCGCGATGGCCGGATGCGAGATGTCCTGTACTGGCTGGTGCCGCGATGCGAACCGGGGCTTGCCGACTGAAAGCCGTTTCGCCCACAGGTCCAACTCGGAGTTGAGTGTGTAGGACGTCTCGGGCACGTCGGAAAGCAGCAGCTCGAGCACCATCTTCTGGCTGGCGACTGCGCGCGTGCTGTTGGTCGTCACCTCCATGCCTTCGGTCGGATACCGGCAGCACGACGGGGCGAGCACGCGCTCGCCTTTGATCTCGACCATGCAGGTGCGGCAATTGCCGTCCGGCCGCATCCCTTTCTTGTAACAAAGGTGGGGAACCTCGATGCCGTGGCGGGCTGCCGCGTCGATGAGGCTTTCGTCGGCGCGGCCGCTGACGGCAGCGCCGTTCAAGGTGAACGTGACCGCGGCTCCCTTCACTTGATTTCCTGCGGGAAATATTTCATCACCGACAGCGCCGGGTTGGGCGCCGCTTGTCCGAGGCCGCAGATCGACGCATCGACCATGGCCTGCGAGAGCTCCTTCAACAGCGGCTGGTCCCAGCTGGTCTGCGTCATCAGCGTCAGGGCCTTGGCGGTGCCGACGCGGCAGGGCGTGCACTGCCCGCACGATTCAGCGGAAAAGAACTTCATGAGATTGCGCGCCGTCTGCGTCGCGGTGTCGTGGTTGGAGAGGATCACGATCGCCGCGGAGCCGATGAAGCAGCCGTACTGATTCAGCGTATCGAAATCCAGCGGGATGTCGCTCATCGACGCGGGCAGGATGCCGCCGGACGCGCCCCCAGGCAGGTATCCGTAGAACACGTGACCGTCGAGCATCCCGCCGCAATATTCGTCGATCAGCTCCGCCACGGTGATGCCCGCGGGCGCGAGGTGCACGCCGGGCTTCTTGACGCGGCCGCTCACCGAGAACGAGCGAAGTCCCTTGCGTCCGTGCCGGCCATGACCGGCAAACCATCCGGGCCCCTTCTCGAGGATCTCGCGCACCCAGTGCAGCGTTTCCATGTTGTGTTCGAGCGTCGGACGGCCGAACAAGCCAACCTGCGCGACGTAAGGCGGCCGGAGACGCGGCTCGCCGCGCTTGCCTTCGATCGATTCGATCATCGCGGATTCTTCGCCGCAGATGTAGGCGCCCGCGCCGCGGCGCAGATGCAGGGCCGGGATCGCGTACGGAGGGTTCGCACGCAGCGCGGCGATCTCGGTTTCGAGGATCTCGCGGCAGCCGTGATACTCGTCGCGAAGGTAGATATAGATCTCGTCGATGCCGACGGCCCACGCGGCGATCAGCGCGCCTTCGAGAAAGCGGTGCGGGTCGCGCTCGAGATAGTAGCGGTCCTTGAAGGTGCCCGGCTCGCCTTCGTCGATGTTGATCGCCATCAGCCGCGGTGCAGGGCCTGCCGCGACGGTTTTCCACTTGCGACCCGCTGGAAAGCCGGCGCCGCCAAGACCGCGCAGGCCGGAATCTTCCATGGCCGCGACGATCTCGTCCCGGGTCTTCGCGCCGCCGTCCAGCGATCGTGCGAGCTCGTATCCTCCCTGTGCTCGATACGAAGCGTAGTCGATATGCCCAGGTGTCACGACGTCGAGGTGGGGATGCGGCGTCGTGCTATCCCGCCGAGGATGCTTCAGTGCGTTCGCATGAACCAGTGCCGCGACTTTCTCGACGTTCGCGTGCGGTACCGGATTCTGGCCGACGACCGCGACCGGCGCGGTGTCGCACCGGCCGACGCAGGGCGCGTGAAGGACGCGGACGCCGGGACCGAGCAGATCAGGCAGCTGGTGCAGCAGCTGATGGGATCCGGCCATCTCACAGGCGATCGAATCGCAGACACGGACCGTGATCGCAGGCGGGGCATCGCCATCCTTCACCACGTCGAAGTGGTGATAGAAGGTCGCCACCTCGTATACCTCAGCCATCGCCATCTTCATTTCGGCG
>DASSGK010000171.1:0-3877 GCA_035693505.1 Vicinamibacterales bacterium | reverse complement strand
CTGGTGCTCACGGCGCGCGCCAGCTGGCACGAGAAGGTGCAGGGCATCGACGGCGGCGCCGACGACTACGTCGCCAAGCCGTTCCGCATCGAAGAAGTGCTGGCGCGGCTGCGCGCGTTAATCCGCCGCGCGAAGGGTCTGGTTACACCAGAACTGCGCTGCGGCGCGCTCGCGCTGGATCCACGAGTGGCGAAAGTGACGGTCAACGACGCCGTGGTCAAGCTGACGAGCCATGAGTTCCGCGTGTTGTCGTACCTGATGCATCAGCGCGGACGCGTCGTCTCGCAGGCGGAGCTCACCGAGCACATCTACGCGCAGAACGCGGATCGCGATTCCAACACCGTGGAGGTGTTCATCGCCCGGCTCCGGCGCAAACTGGGAGGCGCCTACATCGAGACGGTCCGCGGCCTGGGCTACCGCGTGGAAGCCGAGCGATGACGTCGGCCGGTTCGTTCCGCCGTCGGCTGATGGTCGGCTCGCTGTTGTGGATCTTCGGGTTCCTGGCGATCACGACCGCGATCGCGCTGGCCATCATCCATCGCTATCCACACCTGGTCGGGTTCGTTCACAACAGCGCGCTCATCGTCTTTGCGACAGTGTGCCTGGTGGGTGGAATCTCGATGGTCCGCTATGGCTTGTCGCCGTTCAACGATCTGCGCGAGCGGCTCGGTGCCGTGCGTGATGGCCGCGTCCGGCGCGTGGAGGGCACGTATCCGACCGAGGTCCAGCCGCTCGTCGACGATCTCAACGGCTTGCTCGAGCTTCGTGATCAGGCGGTGAAGCGAGCGATCGCGAAGGCCGGCGACCTGGCACATGCGCTGAAGACACCGCTGGCCGTGCTGGCTCACGAGGCCGAAGTCGCCGATCGGGCAGGGCAGACCGAGTTGGCCGGCGTGATGCGCCAGCAGGTCGAGCGCATGCAGCGTCAGATGGACTATCACCTCGCGCACGCCCGCGCGGCTGCCTCCGGTGCCGCTCCAGGCGCGCACTGCGCCGTGCTGGTGTCCGCCGAGGGGCTCGCTCGAACGCTGCTTCGGCTCCATGCGGGACGGGGGCTGACGATCGACGTCGCCGTCGACCCGGCACACACGGTTCGCGCCGGTCGAGAGGATCTCGACGAGATGCTCGGCAACGTTCTGGACAACGCATGCAAGTGGGCGCGATCGCGGGTTGCGGTCACTTCCGCGTCCGCGGGTTCCGCCATCATCGTCACCGTAGACGATGACGGACCCGGGCTCGAGGCGTCGATGCGCGACGCGGTTCTTCAGCGCGGCGTGCGCGCGGATGAAGCGGCGCCCGGCTCCGGGCTGGGGCTCGCCATCGTGCGCGACCTTGCTGCGCTGTACGGTGGATCGATTGCTTTGGGGGAGTCGCCCTCAGGCGGATTGCGGGCCCGGCTGCAGCTGCCGAGCTGATCGTCCCGGTCGAGATAATATAGAGGGCGTGCCGATTGACGTCGAAATAAACCTCCGTATCCCCCGGCTCACGATCCGCTCGGCCAGTGCGCCTGACAAGGTCATTGATAACAGCCTCGTGCGCTTCACCCGCCTGGCCCAGGTGCCTGCGATCCCGAAGGCCGGTGAGCCGCTGCAGCTCGCGGCTCGCGTCGAAGGCGACGCGATCGACTGCGTGGTGACCCGCTCCGACTGGAGCGAGGAAAAAGAGCTCTTCATCGTGTCGTGCAGCTATTCGAAGAAGTCGATTGCGCCGGCCGACTACGAGGCGCTCGTGAACGACGCCGACTGGACGATGAAACCGCTAATTTGACGCGACCGGTGTAGTGCAGGCCTTCAGGCCTGCTTTTCACAGCTTGTTCGGACAGCCCGGGCGGCAGCGGCAGGGAATCGTCCGCTCGCCGACCGTGGCGTAGTCGTAGGTCAGCTCTTCCCCGGCGCGAATCAACCGCGAAGCGCGAATCCAGATTGTCCGGTCCGCGATTTCAAACCAGCAGTTTGGCCTGCACGAGTGATTGATGAAGCGCGCCACGTTGCCGCCGACCGCCGCGTCCCGGCTCCAGTAGCGGTTGACGCGGAAGATCCAGATGCACCCGTCCGCCAGGTAGCGCTCCTCACGCTTCTCACTGTCCCGGTTACGCACGAGCTCGCCGGCGTAGTCGATGATTCGGGTGTTCTTGTTGATCGGATCCCGCGCGAAGACGCCGAAGCCGTGGAGCTTCGACCGCCTGCGGACGATCCGTGGGCGAGCCGTCAGTACGGACACGTCGTGGGCTGACCGTTCAGCCCTTCTTTCTCGTGCGTGAACTGCGCGTTGATGGTCGTGCCGAGATAGTTCACGCGCACCACATACAGGCTGTCGTAATCCGTTGAGGCCCACGCCGGAACGGCGACGCCGCCACCGTATGCGTTCATGATGTTCTGTACCAGTTTCACGAGCTGGAGATGCTCCCAGGCGACGAAAATGGTGGCATCAGCATACCCTGTGCTGATGAGGGCGGTCTGGAGCGAGGCGATCGCGTTGTAGCCGTACTTGGTGTTGACCGGCATCCCGAGCTTGATCGCGGTTGGCTCGATCGTCGCGAGCGGGCGCACGTAATAGAAGCTGCCCGCGCTGTCGGTGACTTTCACGGCGGGGCTCGGTGCGTACAGCACGTCCGGCTTGCCGAACCTGGATGTCAACACGTCGGGAAGCGCGAGCGAGCGGTTGAATCCCTGACACGTGAGCTGACCGTATCCGCCCGAAGGCTTCTCACCGTGCCGGAGAAACACGATCGTCTCTTCGGCGCGCGCGTCACCGGAGAGCAAAGCAAGGACAACGAGCGCGATCAAGAAGGTGTATGTACGCATGCCGACGTCACGTTATCGTCGGCCTTCGATTGATTCAAGCAGAGCGGTACGCGATCGCCGCTGAGCTCGGCCCTCGTCGGGCGCTACGATTTCGGCTTGTTCGTCTTCTTGGTGACGCGCAATTTGTGTTCGACGCCGTCGGAGTCGCGCACGTAGACGGAGTTTTTTTCGAGCGCGAAGGTCACCGGCAAGCCGATCACGGCGTCGATTGAACGAGTGTTGACCTGGACGACGTCTTCGAGCTCGAGGCGGAGCTCGTCGGTTTCGATGACGTAGGTCCGCAGGTCAGCCATGGCGCGCATCGTTGGCGCCGGCGCCGATTGCTGGCCTCCTCCGAACGGCGAGGCGCCTGGCCCGAAGTCGACCATTCGGCGCTTCACGTTGACGTCAATCCACTTGCCGGTCTGCCAGTGGCGTTCGGCGGCGTGGAGCGTTGGCACGAGCGCAAGGATGACGCAGAGAATGCTGAAACGCATGATCGATCGGTATGACGTCGAGGCCGTGCGGCTGGCTTGACGGGTCATCCTCCACTTACTCTATAGCCGTTTTCGTTCTGCCACCGAAAGCGCATGAAGGAACTCGAAGTACTGGTCGGTCTCGTCCTCGCCGCCGTGATGCTGGCGGCCCTGGCGCGGCGCGTAGGCGCCCCTTATCCGGTGTTTCTGGCACTTGGTGGCGCGATTCTGGCGTTCGTGCCGGGCGCCCCGAAGTTCAGCGTCCTGCCCGAGGTGGCGCTCGCGCTGTTTGTCGCCCCGGTCCTCCTCGACGCCGCCTACGACGCCTCGCCGAGGGACCTGAGGGATAACTGGGCGCCCGTGACCAGTCTGGTCGTGTTCGCGGTGAGCCTCACCACCATCGCCGTCGCCGTGGTGGCGCGCGCGCTGCTGCCCGGCCTGCCCTGGGCGCCGGCGATTGCGCTCGGCGCCGTCGTCGCCCCGCCGGATGCCGCGGCTGCAACGGCGGTGCTGCGGCCGCTGAGACCGCCGCATCGCATTCTCACCATTCTCGAAGGCGAGAGTCTCCTGAACGACGCCAGCGCGCTCTTGATTTATCGCCTCGCCGTCGGCGCGGTT
>DASSGK010000170.1:0-14486 GCA_035693505.1 Vicinamibacterales bacterium | reverse complement strand
AGGGCAAGAAGATTCGCTGGACAGATGGCATCGACGCTGTCTATGCGCTGATCAAATGCCGCCTTGCCGGGTCATGACCCCGTTGGTAGTATTGAGCTCCAACCAATGATCAGGACGATCGGCGCGCCATTTGCGCTGGCTCTGGCGCTGTCGCTCGCGCTCGTGCCGTTGGCGCGGATGATTTCGGTCCGCCTCGGACGAGTCGCCACCCCGCGCGCCGACCGCTGGCACAAGAAACCGGTCGCGCTATTCGGCGGCGTGGCCATGGCGACGTCGCTCTTCTCGTGCGCCGCGATCTTCGGCCTGTTTTCAGCCGTTCCGGTCCTCATCATCACCGCCGGGCTGATGTTCGCGACCGGGTTCGTCGACGACGTGCTGTCGCTCAAGCCGTCAACGAAGCTGGTCGCGCAAATCGCACTCGCCTCGGTGCTGCTGTCCTTCGACTACCGGCTCAACTGGGTCGACTCCGTGATGTTGGACTGGCTCGTGACGCTCATCTGGATCGTCGGGCTGACCAACGCGTTCAACCTGATCGACAACATGGACGGCCTGTGCGGCGGGATCGCGATGGTGGTCGGCGCCGCACTTCTCATCGATCTGCTGCCAGGGGCGAGCGGTACGCGTGCGTTTTTCGAAGTGCGCTACCTCGCGATCCTCCTCGGGGCAACCGGCGGCTTCCTCGTGTACAACATCCATCCCGCCTCGATCTTCATGGGAGACAGCGGCAGCCTGTTGCTCGGGTTCAGCTTTGCTGCGGTGACGTTGAGCAGCAGCCATCAGACGCCCGGCCGCACCGACGTGCTCTCGATTGTAGCGGGCCCGGTTCTGGTGCTCCTGATCCCGATTCTCGATACTGCGCTGGTGACCGTTTCACGTTTCGTGTCGGGCCGGCGCGCCGACCAGGGTGGACGCGACCACTCATCGCATCGCCTCGTCGCGATCGGGTTGTCAGAGCGCCGCGCGGTGACGGTACTGTGGGTGCTGGCCACCGTCGGCGGCGTGCTGGGCATTGGTGTCGGCAACTTCGGCCAGAGATGGTCCGTGCCCCTGGTCGCCTCTGCATTCCTCATCGGCATGGTCCTGTTCGTCTCCTACCTCGCGGGCATTCGCGTATACGACGAAGCAGACGTCAAAAAGGAGCCAGGCGCATTCACACCCATCGTCGTCGAGTTCATGTACAAGCGGCGTGTGGCCGAGGTGGTACTCGATTGCTGCCTCGTCCTGATGTGCTACTACGCGGCCTACCGGATGCGCTTCGAGAATCCGGAAGAGTTCAAGGTGAACTTCGAGATGTTCACGCGATCGCTGCCGGTCGTCGTCGGGGCGCAGATGGTGGCCTTTTTCGTAGTCGGCGTGTACCGCGGCGTATGGCGGCACTTCGGCCTGATGGACACGCTCGTCGTGGCCCGCGGCGTGTTTGGCGGGGTCGTGCTCTCGCTGCTCGTCATCCTCGGTGGGTTTCGTTTCTTTGCCTACTCGCGCACGGTGTTCGCCATCTACGGCGTGCTGCTGATGATCGCGGTGTCGTTGTCGCGTGCCTCGTTCCGCCTTGTCGGCGAATTCATGCAGCGGCAACGTCAGTCGGGCCGCCGCGTCGTGATCTACGGCGCCGGCGACGCCGCCGGACTGGTGCTCCGGGAGATCGTGGGCGGCGGCGGTGACGTGCGCATCTCAGGTTTCATCGACGACGACCCGCGAAAGGCGGGCATCCGTGTGATGGGCTATCCCGTGCTGGGTGGCTACTCCGCGCTGACCGTGCTCGTCCATGCCGCTTCAGTCGACGCGGTCGTGATCAGTGCTCAAACCCTGCTGCCCGAGCGAATGAACAACCTGGAAGTGCTCTGCAATCGGCACAACGTCCAGTTGTCCCGGTTGCGCGTCTCGTTCGAGTCGCTCGTCGACGTCGATGCACCGAGCGACGAGAAGCGCTCCACGCCAAGCCGCCACCTGAGGTCCGTCTAGTCCCGGGACTTGGCAGGCGATCCGGTGGCGGCACCAGCAACGCCCCCGCGCTCGCCGGATCACGATCGTGCGGAGCGCGTTCCCATCGGGCGCCCGTCGTCCAGCACACCGCGGAATTCCGGTCCTCCCGCACCGACATAGCCTGCGCTGTGGCCGTCGCGCGTAGCGCTGACCCAGAAGGCGTACAGACTCCCGTGAGTGAGATGAAAACGAAAGCGCACGTCGCTGCCAGAGGCCGCCGCCAGATCGGCGCTGCGTTCCCAGCTCACGCGCGCGCGCGTCTGGCCGGATCGGATCGGCTCGCATGACGCCGCAGAAAACGGCTCGAGTGTCCGGCCGTTTCGATCGAGGAGCTCGACTCGCAGCTCCCCGCCCGCCGCTTCGAAGTCCACGTTGACGAACAGGTACTTACCGGAAAAACGCACCGGCCGGGTGGTCAACGTGCCTGGCGCCGCAGCGCCGACGCGCTCGACCCGCGGCTGGCTGGCGGTATGGTCCATCGAGGCGAACCCGTCGCGCCTCAGGGTCGCGAGGCCGGTGCTGCAGATGCCCGGGTCCGATGTGCCAGGAACGCCCTTCCGTCCGCTTACGTAGAAATGAAGCCGATCGTTCACCACCAGGCAGCAACCGCCTGCCGATTGAACGTTGCACCAGTTCCAGTTGCCGACCTGGTCGTCTACTTCCAGGAAGGGTCGGCGGTTCGTCCGATCGAAATGAAATCCATCGCGGCTGAATCCGACGCAGACGTCATTCGGTTTTTCCCGGTCCGCGCGCTCTCCTCGGAATATCGTGAACAGGCCGAGCAGCACGCTCTCATAAGCGACGCAGTCGAGGTTGTAGAGCTCCGTAGGGACGTTGTATTCGGGCCTTCTCGGATCCTCGGAGTCGGCGGCTGTCCAGACGACCGGTTCATCCTTGCGCCAGTCGACATGTGTGAACAGATCCGTCGTCTCCCAGTATTTCCGGTGACGGGTGATCCCGCCGAGGTCGGATTCCCCTCGAAGGCTCTAGACCCAGACGCGCCGGACCGGATTGTAGAAAAATGTGGTGCGGTCTCCCGTGAGCCCGGTGCGGCCCATGGCGCGCCAATGAATGCCGTCAGCCGACGACAGCAGCTCCATGTAGTGGTCGTACCATCGGGCCATCTTGTAGCGGCGCGATCGATCGCTCGCGTCGAGGTCCATCCAGACGGTCGACGAATCGCGGGGACCCTTGGCGACGATGTTCGTCCCGGCGACGACGTCGAGCGACGGCTTGTTCCACGAGATGCCATCGGTCGACGTTGCGTAGCAGGTATTCTGCGAATACCCGCCCATGTACCACATCTTGAACAGCCGATCGTCGGGGTCGTAGAACACGCCGTCGCTGAACGGCATCGCCGCGGGATTCGAGCGCGTCTTCGTGCGCTCGGCGTACTCGTCGTATTTCTCCCACGCCGTCGAGGGCCACACGACCGGATTGTGCGGATAGTATTCGGCTCGGTGAAATGTCCGCGTCAGGCTCGTCTGTTCGATGAGAAAATCGTCGACGAACAGTTGACGGCCCAGGTCGATCGGTACCACCTCGGGGCGATCGACGAGGTATGGAGGCGTCAGCGGTGTCGGCGAGACCCCCTGGTAGCGGGGCGGCCACGGCTGCGCGAGGCGGATGCCGTTGTACAGCGTGGATCCGGCCTCTGGCGGCGCAGCGAACGAACTCGCGCGTGGAGCAGAAAATGAGAGCGCGAGGGCTCCGGCGGTGGTTCGCAGGAATGCGCGCCGATCGATGCCGCGACGGGTCGAATCAGACACCCACCGCCATTCTACCAACGCGGCACATCTTCGCCGTATGGATGGTCGCCATGTGCGCGATCTCGTGCGCCGGTACCTACGGCGGACCGATCGACGCGCTTGGAACGTTCGAGCGGCCGGACGGAGTGCGTGTTGAGGTCCGCGCGCGCATACAGGCCGAACATCGCCGGGACGGGCCACGGTATGTGCGGGGTGCGATCGCGGCGCTGGCGACGACCACTTCGTGGCTTGGCCTGCCGTCGCGCCAGTCGATCACGGTGCTGGATCCGCCGTGGCATGGGGCGCCGATTGCCGAGCCCTCTGCATATCTGCTCGAGCGCACGCCGTGGTGGTCGTCTGGCACGTCGATGACGCCCGAGTTGGCCGCCGCGCGCGCGGTTGCGAGCGCGCGATGGGCCGAGGCCGTCGACATCTCCCGTCTCCCAACGTGGTTTGTCCAGGGCCTGATCGAATATACCGCCCGTCGCGCCGTTGTCCCGGTGTTCCAGGGGCAGAATCTTCAGCCTGGCTACGCCATGCTCGAATTGCGATACTTCGGCGCGTTGATCCCGCGATTCGTCCGCATCCGTCTGATGCCGGAAACCGACGGCGATCCGGTGTCCGCCTATCGCGCGCGTCCTGGGGTGAGCCCGTCCACGCCATCAACGGCCAACGATGAGAAGAGTCTGGCCGGCAAGACAGTCTTGACGCTCAGCACGGTCGAGCACTGGCTGGGCACTCCCGTGTTCGACGGCGTGCTTGCGGCGTTTGCCCGGGCCTCCCACACTCAGCCGCCGACATTGGAGAGCTTTGCCGGTGTCGCGTCCGCCTCGAGCGGACAGGACCTTTCATGGCTGCTCCACCAGGCCTTCGGCGGCGCCGCGACGTTCGACTATGCCGTCACCGACTTTTCGAGCGTTTCGAATGCGGAGGGTCGCTTCGCCACCAGAGTAGTGGTGTCACGGCTGGGCGACGGCGTGTTCAGCGGCGCCAGCGCCCCGCGTGTGGGGCCGTACGAGAGTGGCCGCGGCATCACGATGGCCGTCGTCTTTGCGGACGGCGAGCGCGCGATCGATACGTGGGATGGTCGTGACGAGCGCAAAGTCTTCGAGTACCGAAGCGCATCGCGTGCGCAATCAGCGACCGTCGATCCGGATCGGAAGCTGCTGCTCGACATCAATCAGACGAACAACAGCCTGACCATGTCGCCGCGAGGCGCTGCGGCCGCGACCCGTTGGGCGGCGCGCTGGATGCTCTGGCTCGAAAACGCGCTGCTCGGCTACGGCGCGCTCATCTGATTCCCGCGGCGATCTCGACTGCGCCGTCCGTCAAGGGACCGACGTCAGTCAACGGCGTCGAACAACGCCAGCCACGGCCGCGATGAACAACGCGATCAGCACCAACGTGGTGAGCCCCACATTTGGTCTGGCCGCGCTCGGCAGGACCCACGCCGCGAGGACATGTCCTACGACCGCCGTCGCAGCGGCGACAAACACGCATTGTTCTTTCCCGCCCGTCGACATGCGCTCAAAGGCCTCGGCTCGTCGGCGCATCGCAGCGACCGCGTGCGAGTCGCGGGCGATCGCCATCGATCGGAGCCAGATCCCCTCAGCGAGGCGTATCAGGCGACTGTCTGCCACCACAGCGTCGGCGCGCTGGAACGAGGCAGGGTCTATGGCCTGATTCATTTCGACGCGCCTTCGCGCGCGGCATTGATCTCCAGTACCGTGCCTGCGACCACGTACCGTTCTGTCGTCAGGGTGAACGGTGCGCCTGCCTTGATTGCGCGTCCGCGATAACGCCATCCATCGCCGGTGGCGTCGACCCCCAGCCGCAGTGTCACGTCGAGCTCCATCGGATTGCCCGGGTGCCTGGTCTCGACAACGACCGCCGCGCGATCGTCGAGGCTGTCGTCACGGTCGCCCACAGTGACCATTCTCAGGACTTCGGCCGCCGCAGCGACACGCACCCGCGCGTTCGAAATGATTGGCGCCGTTGCTGGCAGGACGTCGCTCAAGGAGAGTGACATCACCGTACCCGACGGATTCATGAGCCTGACAACCGGCCGTGGCGTCGTGGCGACGGAAACTCCTCCAACCGTGCAGCTTTCGTCACTCGTATCGGGATCGCACGAAAGGAGGACCTCGGCCGAGCGTTGCCACAGGCCGGCCGGCCCCTCACGCACCGGCCCGAGCTTGACGATCGAGGCCTGCTCCGGTCCAAGCCCTCCAGGAGCGAGAGACTCGGCCGTCGCCTTGTCCAGATGCTGGAGTACCCCAACCCCCGCGATACGCACGGGAGCCGACGACTCGATGGTCACCGACTTCGGCAGCCGCGCAACCTCCTGAACGCCGTCAAGAAGGATGAAGTCGTGAGTGCCTGGCGGAACCACGCCGACCATCACGTCCGCCGAGTTGGGGTTCTCGAAAATGAAGCCCAGCGATCGCGTGTTGCCGATTGAAGCCTGCAGCATCGGGCGCAATCCGCTCCCGCGTACCTTCAACTTCGCCGTCAGGCGGTTTCCGCCCGCGATGCGCCGTTCCTCCTGCGTGATCGGCACACGCGCGACCGACGAGATGTGAGGAGTCGGAGCTCGGAACAGCAGGAAGGTGCCGTACGCGATCGGAATGAGAAGGAGCGTCAGTCCTGCTATTGCGGCGTCGAAGAGGTTGACACGACCGAACAGCCGGCCGTCACGGTCGATCAGCGCCATAGTGTTCTTCTGCCCGAGAGTGTCAATCACCGCGTAGAACCCTGCCGCGCTCACCCAGGCGAGAAAGGGAACGACGAGGCCTCGCAGGCGGAGCAAGGTGCCGACGTTGCCGTTCGTCAGCGCCAGCGCGGCGGCGGTCGGCGCCACGTAGCCTAGGAGCATACAGGTGGCGAGCCGGTCGCGTCGACAACCCGCAACCAGGCCGACCGGCAGAAGCAGCACGAGGACGTACCAGGCCACCTGCTCAGGGAGATACACCAGTTCTCGCGCGGACTGGAGACGCCAGGGCACTGGCACGACGACGAAGCTTCCCAGCGCGCGCAGGACGTATCGTGCGGCTTCGTCTCCGGTGAGCGTCAACGTCGACGCGGCCGGCGTTTGCGGGTTCACGTAGAAGCCGGCATCCAGGAGCTTGTAGTCGTGGCCGATGGTGAACACATGGCCGGTGTGCGTCTTGGCCATGCTTTCGAGCGCCCCAAGCAGGCGACTGTCCAGCCCGGGTCTCGACGCAGCGATCGCCGCGAGCAGAACGGCGATCAATGTTCCAACCGCAAGAGATCGCTTCGATGCGAACAGGAAGTACGCCGCGAACCCCGTAGCGAGTCCGGCGCCGGCCAGCAACAATGCGTCGGGCCGAATGCCCTGAACCAGCAGGGCGGCCGCAACACCGCCGGCCAATGCCAGGACGCGCGTTCGCCAGCGTGCCGCTCGACAGAGTACGACCGTCGCACAGACGATGCCGGCGCTCAAAAGAAAGTACAGCGACTCTTTCAGCAGCGAGATCGACCAGGCAAAGAGCGACGGCCAGAAGAGCACCACAGTCAGGCCGAAAATGGCAGGTCCGCCGCCGAAGGCACGGCGGCTCAGGCGGAACAGCAGCAGAGCGCCGATCGTGAACAGGAGCGTGTTGAGAAGGCGGAGCGAGTACGGCGTCGGTCCGAACACGACCTGGATGACGGTTGCCACGGTGACGTAACTGTTGCGGCCGTAGTCATCGAAGGCGACGAAGAAATCGTACAAGCTGGTTGTCGAACCACGGAGGATCTCCCGCGCCCGCAGCGCGCGCGACATTGTGTAGGCCTCGTCACCGGTTGTTGCGCCCACGAACAACTCGTCGTGGTACGGCAGATTGCGCACGAACTGGCCGCCTATCGACAGGACATGAACGGCGAGGGCCAGAACGACGATGGCTGTCAGCCACTGCGTTTCGCCTTCGGGCAGCCCCCGGCGAAATTTCGGCAGGATGATGGCCCCAACGACGAGAACGCAGAGCGTAAGCGGCGTGATCGTGTAAAACGCGGCCAGACACAGTCCGGCCGCGATACTCCACGCCAGCTGATCTCGCCGGACGCTCACGGCGGGTATTTTACTTGTGCAGGCTCTCACTCACGGCGCTGTTCCTCGTCCTCGCTGCAGGCCGCAGCCAGACGTGTGCGGCGCGATGGCCCTGCACCAGCCGTGCGACTCCGCAAACCGCGATCGCACAGGTGATCGGCATCACATGAATGGAGAATCGGCCGGTGTACGTCCAACCGGCCGCGACGAACGCGCCGGCGATGGAGGCGAAAAAGAACAGCACCGCCGCGGCCGGGAGATCGCGCAGAGCGGGTGTGCCGGCAAGGGCGAGAACCGCAACGATGGCGCCCGCGAGGATCGGCAGTGAGTAGACATCAAGGCGCGGCGGATCGTTCACGGTCAGCACCATCATCACGCTGTGAATCAGACGCTGCAGCGACACGCCGATCGGCGCGCCCGGCTGCCAGATGGCGACGATGTACCGCTGAGTGCCGTAGAACACGCTGAACACGCCCGTGTAGTGCCACGTTCTCCACGCGAAGCCCATAAGGCCGAGACAGATGATGCCGGGAACAATGACGGCGGTTCGCCAGGCCAGGCGTCGCCACCACGCCGACGGTTTGATAAGGGCACGCACCGGAACATCCAGCGGCAGCGCGAATAGCGCGACGCCCGCGGCCATGATGAGATTGTTGAGCCGCGTGTAGAACGCCAGGGTCGCGAGCGTTCCCGCGGCGATCGCCATGGCCGCGCGTCGATGACGGCTGCCAATTGCCGACAACGCCGCCATGCTCAACAATCCCGCGGACGAAATCTCACTGAGGCCCTGGCCGATGAGATATTGAGCGGTCCCCAGCACGAAGACACCGAGCGTCACCGCTGCGGCCACGAGTCCCCACCGAAAACCGGCGAACGCGCGGACGATGCGAAAGCTCAATAGCGCCCCGGCCAGCAGGCAGGCTCCATCCCAATACCATTCGCCCGCGCTCGAGTCGCCGAACACCACGTGCAGGAATCCGACGATCCAGCGATAGAAAGGCTGGAAATAGAACAGAATCGAGCCACCCTCGAGCCAGTAGCCCTGCATCACGATGCGGTACGCGAACCGCTGGTACATCCAGTAGTCGTGTCCCACGTCGTAAAGCACGAACCGTCCAATCGCCGACGCGCTGCAGGCCAGCACGAACGTGATCCAGGGAACCCCGACCATCGCGAAGGCGCCGCGCAGCGTGCGAAGCCTGGGCGGCACCGGCACGAAAACGGCGGCGCCCAGCGCCGCTATCATCCATCGCGCGAGCCAGACACGATCGGTTTGAACGAGCCAGGCGACCGCGATCGATGCCGCGATCGTCCACGTGAGCACCATGCCGCCACCGATCTCGGCCAGCGCCGATGCCAGCCAGAACCCAAACAAGGCGACGACGATGCCAGTCGGGATCCAGCCGATCCAAGGCCGTGCCGCGAGATCAATGGATGTCGGTCGCCTGACGGTCGTCGTCGCGTGCGACCAGATATCCTGGCCGTTCCATCGCGGCACGAGCGCCCATCGATCGCCGGTGAGCGACGCGTCCATCGAGACGAAGTGCACGCCGCTGGCGATTGGTGACGGCCCTCGGAGCGCGACGCCGTCCACGCTCACCAGCGCGGCAACGTCCGGTCCCGTGTCGAACTGCAGCACGCCCGGCGACCTTGCCTCGAGGAATCCGTGGACGCGCATGGCGACGGTTGCGCCCGGAGGGCGGTCGGCCGGAATCGGCCAGCTTTCGCTGGGCGGCGGCAGGTTGAAAAACCAGGCAGGGAAGTCGGGCAGATCGCGGTACGACTGCGTCATGATGGCCGAGCATGCCGGATCGGGCGAGCGCCAATCGGCGCGCATGTCCCACGCATGCGGCGCCCCGGCAGCGTCCTTCGCGAACGGACGCGCCGGTTCGAAGCGGACGCACCAGCCATCCTGGACGAACAACAGCGCCGAGCAGATCTTCCACACGATCAGCAGGAGAATGCACACGCGAGCGCGCGACGCGCGCAGGAACCGCGGGTGAAAGTACCAGAGCGCGGGCAGAACGCCGGCGATGAGAATCGCTTCCGGGACGCGGTTCAGCGGGACGCCATCGAAAGGCCCGCTGATGCGATCCGGCCAGAGCAGGGCGCCCGCCGCCAAAAGTCCCCAGAGCGAATACACTGATGAGCATTGTAACGGTTGGTCCGCGGTGACGCGTCCGGCCGCGTCCGGAGACGAACCCTAAATGCAGACCGCGTTTTCCGTGCTCGACGCCGCGATCATCGTGGTCTATCTGGCGGTCCTCACGTGCGTCGGCGTGTATTTTTCCAGGCGGCAGCGCAGCCTGGATGAGTACTTCCTCGCGCGCCAGTCGATGACGTGGCTGCCCGTCGGGTTGTCGCTGATGGCGGCGCTCGACAGCGCGATCGACTATCTGATGCAACCCTCGTCGACGATCAAGTACGGGTTGATCCTGCTGATCGGCACGACATCGTGGCTGTTTCTGTATCCCTGGGTCGCGCACGTGACGCTTCCGTTCTACCGTCGCCTCAACTACTACACGGCGTACGAGTATCTCGAGGCCCGGTTCGATGTGCGCGTGCGCAGCCTCGCCGCCGGCATCTTCATCGTCTGGCGTCTCGGTTGGATGGCGACGGCGATCTATGTCCCCTGTCTCGCCATCAGTGCGGCTACCGGCGGACGAATTCCGCTCACGCCCACCGTGCTCGTGCTCGGGTGCATCGTCACGCTGTACACGGCGTTGGGAGGTGTACAGGCGGTCATCTGGAACGACGTGATTCAGTTCTGCGTGCGCTTCGGCGGCCTGACCGCGGTCGTGGCGATCGCGGCCGCTTCGGTCTCAGGCGGGCTCGGGGAGATCTGGCGCGTGGCGGAGGCGGCAGGCAAGACGACCATCATCGCGCCGATTGCGGGCGCGAGCGGCGGCCTGCTGGCGCATGTGCAGGCCTTCTTCGAGCAGCCGCTGAACATCGTGTCGATCATGTTCGCGCTGCTCGTCGGGCGCATGGCTGCCTACGTCGGCGACCAGATCATGGTGCAGCGGCTGCAGACCACGAAATCGCTTGCGGATGCCCGGAAAGCGTTCATCGTCAACGCGGCAGGCGACATCATCTGGATGTTCGCGCTGTCGTTCGTCGGGCTTGCGCTCTTCGCGTATTTTCAGCTGCACACCCTGCCGCCCGATTTCTCCACCGATAAAATCCTGCCGTACTTCATGTCGTTGACGTTCCCGCGCGGGATCGTCGGCCTGGTCATCGCGTCGATCATGGCCTCGTCGCTGTCGAGCGTCGACTCCGCCATCAATTCGTGCACCTCGGTCGTGGTGGTCGATTTCTACAATCGCCTCTGGCTGCGGCGGCAGACCGGCCACGAGCTGTCGAACGTCGAGCAGCGGCACGAGGTGGTCGTGTCGCGCGTCGCGACGATGGCGTTCGGCGCGGCGGGTACGGTGCTGGCCATTAACGTGTCGCGGATCGGCAGCCTTCTGGAGATCGCCAACAAACTGATCAACGCCTTCACGGGTCCGTTGTTCGGCATCTACCTCCTCGCGATGTTCAGCCGCCGGGCCACCGCCACCCCGACGCTCGTGGCTGGGGTCGGCGGATCGCTGACGAGCTACTACGTCGCATACCACACGTCGATCGGGTTCATGTGGCCGTCGACGTTCGGGTTGGCGGCGACGCTGATCATCGGCGCCTTGATGACGGCGGCGAGCGGCTCGCGGCCGACGGAAGCCGCACTCAGGCTGACCTGGCGAGATGTGACGATGGCGACGGAAGGTGCGGCGGAGGGAACGGCCTAGCGTATGTGCGGCATCTGCGGCGAGATCACGTTCGACGGCAGGGAAGTGCGCGAGGAAGGGCTCGTCGCGATGCGCGATCAGCTCGTTCATCGAGGCCCCGACAGCTTCGGCACGTACGTGTCGACGCGTCGCACGAGCGGTCTCGGATTCCGCCGGCTGAAGATCATCGACCTGAGCCCGAACGCCAGCCAGCCGATGGCCAACGAGGACGGCACGGTGCAGGCCGTCTTCAACGGCGAGATCTACAACTACAAGGCGCTGCGCGAAGGCCTTGTCTCTCGAGGCCACCGATTCAGATCCCAGAGCGATACCGAGGTCATCGTTCATCTCTACGAGGAAAAGGGCGCCGACTGCATCGCCGATCTCGACGGGATGTTCGCGATCGCCATCTGGGACGACCGCGCGGGGCGCATGACGCTGGCGCGCGACCGTGCCGGCAAGAAACCGCTGTTCTACTATCGCGACGGCCGCACGCTCGCGTTCGCGTCCGAGATGAAAGCGTTCTTCACGAATGACGCCATCTCGATCGAGCCCGATCCCGAGGCCGTGCCCTACTACTTCATCTACGGCTACGTGCCGCTGCCGAACACGTTCTACAAGAACATCTGGCAGCTCGAGCCCGGCACGCTCATGACCGTTGACGCCACCAGTCAGTGCGTGAAGCGCCGCTACTGGGAGTTGTCATATCCGGAAGCCGGAGCCGTCCGGCCGATCTCGCATCAGGAGGCGGTATCGGGCGTGCGCGAGCGGCTGACACGCGCGGTTGAAAGCCGTCTCATGAGCGACGTGCCGCTCGGTGCGTTCCTGAGCGGCGGACTCGACTCGACGATCGTCGTGGGGTTGATGAGTCAAATGATGTCGGCGCCCGTCAAGACCTTCAGCATCGGTTTCGAGGGTGACGCGGCATACGACGAGACGCCGTATGCGCGCCTCGCGGCCGAGCGTTTCAAGACCGACCATACCGAGTTCCACGTCTCGCCCTCGGCGATCGACCTGATCGACACGCTGGTCTGGCATCACGATGGGCCGTTTGGCGACTCGTCGGCGGTGCCGACCTATCTCGTGTCGAAGTTGACCCGCGAAAAAGTCACCGTCGTGCTCACCGGAGATGGCGGCGACGAGCTCTTCGCGGGATACCTGCGCTTCTACGCCACGGTGCTGGCCGATCGTGTGCCTCGTCCGGTGGCCCTGATGGCGCGCGGCCTGCTCTCGCGCCTGCCGACGCTGGCCGGCGATCGTCACTGGCTGTCCCGCACGCAGCGGTTCGCGCACTCGATGAGCGCGCCGCTCCACGATCGCCTGACCGGATGGAACGCGCTGTTCTTCGACACGCTCGGGGAGCTGCTTCGGCCCGATTTTGTCGCCGGGTTGAAGCCGATCGACAAGCTTCGGCACATTTCCGGCACGCGGGCCCTGATGGCCGGGCGGTCGACGCTCAGCCAGGCGCTCCACGCCAACTTCGCGTCCTACCTTCCCGACGATCTGCTGGTGAAGACCGATCGGTGCACGATGGCCAATTCGCTCGAGGCCCGCTCGCCGTTTCTCGATCGTGAGCTCATCGAGTACGCCGCGGGCCTGCCTGACGATCTGAAGCTGCACGGGAGACGCACGAAAGCCATCCTGCGGGATGCGTTCGCGGACCTCATACCGCCGGCGATCAACCGCCGCGGCAAGATGGGTTTCGGCGTGCCTCTCAACACCTGGTTCCGCGGAGAGCTGCGCGATCACATGCGCGATCTGCTGCTGTCGCCGACCGCGCGCTACCGCGACATGCTCTCCGGCGCGTTTGTCGATCGGCTGGTCGCCCGGCATCTGTCCGGGTCCGCGAACCTCGGTCAGCAACTCTGGTCGATCATGTGCTTCGAGGCGTGGCTGCAGCGGCTGCCCGAGTGGACGCGTCACGCGAGGCCTCAGACGGGTGAGCGGAGCGAGACGCCCGTCGCGCCTCGACGCGCTCATGCTTGATTTCCTGAAGGAGAACCTGCGGCCATCCACGGTGGCCTGCATGCTCGTGCTGCTGACGCCGGGGACCGTGCTCCTGTTCGTGCCGTCGCTCGCCCGATGGGGACGCCGATGGGTGGCGGTCGTGGTCGCCTTCTACATCCTGCTCAGCAGTCCAATCGGCGCCGGGCTGCTCGCGCGGACCCTGACGGGCGGGTACCGGCCGATCGCGTCGGCGGGCGAAGCCCGCGGCGCGACCGCGATCGTCGTGCTCGGTGCGGGCAGCGTCAACCTCCGCGCATCCGGCCGGCAGTTGTCGTCGGTCACGATGGAAGCCGGCCTGCGCGTGCTCGAAGCCGCGCGGTTGTTCGACCTGCTCAACGGACCGTTCGTGATCGCTTCTGGTGGCACGACGGAGCACGACGAAAGGGCGGTTCCGGAATCACTGGCGATCCAGCGCGCCCTGATCCAGCTGGGCGTGCGCGCCGATCGAATCCTCCTCGAGTCGGATTCGAAGAACACCCGGGACGAAGCGATCCTGGTCAAACAGATACTCGCCGACCGCGGCGTGACCGATTTCATCCTCGTCACCTCGCCGATGCACATGCGGCGATCCATGCTGGCCTTCCAGCAGCAGGGGATGCATCCGATCCCCTCTCCGGCGCTGCTCGTTCCCGATCGGACGACGCGAGCGAGCCTGTGGATCCCGAGCGAGATGTGGCTTCAAATCGGCGACTCTGCGCTGTACGAGGTGCTGGCGCGAGGCTACTACTGGTGGCGCGGCTGGCTGGGCTGAAAAGACACGAACCATCAAGCTGTTTCGTGATGTTCGTGTTTTTCGTGGCTGACCGAACAGACGCTACCCGGTGGCAATTGGAACGTTATTCGCGCACGAGGCGCGGTTCGCCGACCTGAACACCCACCATTCGCATATCCGCGCTCCCGGCGATGTAGAGCGCCGGCTGCCAGACGCGATCGACC
>DASSGK010000169.1:0-22524 GCA_035693505.1 Vicinamibacterales bacterium | reverse complement strand
TCGCGAGCGAACGCGTCCACGAGGCTGGCGTTCGCCCGGCTGACTGCCACGAGCTCGCACCCGCGGCCGGATCGCAGCGCCTCACCGACGCGTTTGCGGACGATGTCGCCCGCACCGATTAATCCCCAACGCACAACCGGGCTCAGAGTTCCGTGTTCCGAGTTCAGCGTTCGTTCAGAGTTCAGAGTTCAGAGTTCAAAGTTCAAGGTTCGCATTGATGCGAACCCTGAACCCTGAACCATGAACCCCGAACCCCTGTTTTGATTTAGAACTTGAGCTTGACCGCGAGCTGAATCTGCCGTTCGGTCGTGCCGCAAGTGGCGCACGACGGGCTCGCCACGATGGACGAGATCGTGCCGAAGGCCGCGTTGCCCAACTGGCCATTGGGATTGCTGAACTGCTCCCAGTTGAACAGGTTGAACACCTCGAGGCGCAGCTCCGAATTGACGCCGCCGAACCTCGTGTTCTTGATCACCGACAGGTCGATGTTCTTGAGGCCGGGCCCGCGGATGCTGTTCCGGCCGGTATTGCCGAACGTGCCGGTCGAATCAGCCGTCTGCTGGAAGCAGGCGATGTTGAAGAACTGATTGATGTCGCCATTCGAAAGAGTGGGATCGCAGATCTGATTCGGCCGGTTGTTGGTGATGCCGGTGGACAGCATGCTCTGCGATTGAGTGATCTGGAAGGGGATGCCCGAGCGCAGATACAGGATGCCGCTGACCTGCCAGCCGCCCCATGCGCTCGCCCCGCCCCACGGCAGCTCGTAGATCCAGTTCGAGCTGAACGTGTGGGTGACGTCGTAGTCGGCCGGACCGCGGTTGTATTCCGGATTGAAGATGTTCGTGAGCGTGACCGTGCCGTCGTTGTCGGAATTCAGATCGATCGCCCGGCCGAAGGTGTACGAGTTCATGAACGAGAAGTGGTTGGCCGACCGGCGCTGGAACTTCAGCTGCAGGCCGTTGTATTCGACGTAGCCGGTGCTCGACAGCGCGCCGACCGTCCGGAGGCCTGGATCCAGCGCAGCATAGGGACGGTTGATGTTCTGGTCCGTCACGCCGACGATCGGAGGCGCCTGGTTCAGATCGGTCTTCAGGGCCGCGTTGACGGTTCGCGACCCGGAATACGCCGCCTCCAGCATGTAGTTGGTGGCGATCTGCCGCTGCATGTTGATGTTGAAGTTGTGCGCGTGCGCGTCGCGGAAATCGACCAGGAACGCTGACCGCGTGGATCCGATCGGCGGGACGTTCGGGTTCACTCCCGGCGGCGCCGCGAGTCCGTTCGACAGGATGATGTTCGTGCCGAAGTTCGTCGTCGTCGCCTGCGACTGAAGGAACGGCTGGTTCTGCGCCTTCGAGGACGAAGTGCCGCCGGGCGTGAAGTTCCAGAACAAGCCGTAGCCGCCGCGGATGACCGTCTTGCCGCTGCCGGTCAGGTCGTAGGCAAAACCGAGCCGCGGGCCGAAGTCGGTCTTGGAGTACGTCTGCAGATAGCGGCCGACCTGCACGCCGTTGATCGTCGCGTTGTCGGATGCGACGACGAACCGGCCGGTCGAGACGTCGAAGTTGGACTGCTTGTTGTCCTGCTCGACCCAGGGCACGTACACGTCGTAGCGCAGGCCGGCGTTGATCGTCAGGCGGCTCGTCGCCCGGATATCGTCCTGGATATACGCGGCGATTTCCGGTCTGGTCTCCGTATAGGTGCCTGGATCGAACAGGGTCCGGCTGGCGTTGCTCGCGTAACCGAGCAGGAAGCTGGCGAAGTCGAAGCCCGTATTCGCGGCCGCGGTGCAGCCGCTGGTGATGCCCGCGCAGCTCGACGTCAGGTTCTGGTTGAAATCGAACCGGCCGACGATCGTGTCGGCGTTGAGAATCTCACGCGACCGGTGCGTATAGCTGCCGCCCGCCTTCACGGTGTGCTTGCCGGCCACGCGCGTCACGTTGTCGAAAATCTGGAAGTCGTTCTGATTCGTGATGAGCGGCTGGTTGGAGTTCGCCCCGATATTTCGCATGCCGCCGTTGTTGAACATGATCTGGCTCATCGCCGACGTGGTCGGCCCGAGATTGATCCCGGGAATGCCCACGGCCTGCGCGATGTTGGTGCCGTAGTCGATCGGCGTCATGAAGAACTTGATCGAGCTCCAGCCGGCCCTGAACTCATTCAGCAGGTTCGAGCTGAACGTCTGCGTGTCATTGAACGCGAACCCCTGCGCCTTGATATCGCCTTCGCCCGCGCCAAACGTGAAGCCGGCGTCTCCGTGCGGCAATGTCGCGGGCAGGACCCGGTGCGTCTTCTCGTAGCTGTAACGCCCGAAGAACCGGTTGTTGGACGTGAGCGTGTGATCGATCTTGAGATCGATCTGGTTGTCCTGCCGTTCCAGCGTCGGATTGATCACGTAGTTGTTGATGGTCTGCCCGGTGGAGCTCCGCGTGCCGGCCGCATCGGCCTCGGGAATCATCTGGCTCAGGATGTTCTTGGCCGCAGGATCAAAGCGGCTGGCCGGGATGACGTTGCCGGGGAACGGCAGATGCGTGATCGGGTCGTAGATGACGCGATTCAGCTCGGAGAAGTCTCCGGCACGCATCTTCGCCGAGGGCACCGTCGACGTGTACGTCGCGCCCTGGTTCACGTGATAGCCCTGGTAGTCGAAGAAGTAGAACGTCTTGTCTTTCACGATCGGGCCGCTGATCGTGCCGCCGTACTGATGCTGACTGAAGTCCGGCTTGGGCCGGCCCGCGAGATCGTTGAAGTAGTTGTTCTCGTCGAACTTGGAATTCCGCAGGAACTCGAAGGCGCTTCCGTGCATCTGGTTGGCGCCCGACTTGATCTGCAGGTTCACGACGCCGCCGAGCGACCGCCCGAACTCGGCCGAGTAGGTGCTCGTCTGCAGCTTGAACTCGTCCAAGGCGTCGACGCTTGGAAACAGGACGACCGTCTGCAGCCACGTTTCGTTGTTGTCGACGCCGTCGAGCATGTAGTTGTTATCGCGGGGCCGCTGACCGTTGGCCGAGAAGGACGCCGACGCGCGCCACGCGAGGCTGCCCGCGCCGTCGATGTTCGCGCCGGGCACACCGCGCACGACGCCGGGCACCGTTCGCGTGAGGTTGACGAAGTTGCGGCCGTTGAGCGGCAGCGTCTTGATCTGCTCCTCGGACACGGTCGTGCCCAGCTCGGACGTCGACGTCTGGATGAGCGGCGACGAACCGGTGACGGTCACCGATTCCTCGACCGCGCCGACTTCGAGCTTGAGATTCACCCGGTAGTGCTGGTCGACGCCGAGCGTGACGTCGGGCACCGTGACGGTCTTGAAGCCCGAGAGCTCCGCCTTCACGGTGTACTTCCCCGTGGGCAGCGACGGAACGGTGTACTCGCCGTTCGCGTCCGTCGTGACGGACCGCACCTGTCCGGTGCCGGTATTGGTCAAGGTCACGGTCGTGCCGGGCATGACGGAGCCCGTCGCGTCGGTGATGAGCCCGAGGATCGTGCCCGTCACGGCTTGCGCCGCCAGGGCCACCGGAAGCAGCGATGCAACTACCAGACACAGAACGGCTCTCTTCACCTTCGTCCTCCATGCGCCGTCGAAACGGCGCCGTACGAATCGACAGGTCCTTCAACAAATCCAAGGTCGATCGAAATGGCCGCCGCGGCGTTGACGACCGCCGCGGCAACCGTGCTGTCGGTGAGCTCTTTCGGCATGCGCTGGACCGGCCCCGCCACACTGATGGCCGCGACCACCTCGCCGTTGTGGTTCCTGATCGGCGCGGCCACGCAGCACACGCCCTTCTCGCGTTCCTCTTCGTCGAGCCCGTATCCGCGTTCGCGGATGGTGCGCAGTTCCTTCAGCAATCGCTTCGACGTGGTGATCGTCCGCGGCGTGATCGCCGGAAACCGCTGCGTCGCCGCCCAGGCGACCACTTCCTCTTCCGGCATGAACGCGAGCAGCGTTTTCCCCAGTCCCGTGCAGTACGCCGGCAGAATCGCGCCGGCGCGCGTGCGCATGAAGCCGACGGGCAGCGGCGAGAGCATGCGTTCGAGGTACACGACCTGCCAGTGATCGAGGATGGCAATCTGGGTGGTCTCGCGCGTCGCATCGCGCAGCGCGACCAGGTGCGGGTGTGCCGTCTCGCGCAAATCGAGGCCGCCGGCGACGATGTTGCCGAGGACGAAGCACTTGATGCCGAGTTGATACGCGCCGTGCTCCTTGGCCAGAAAGCCCGATTGCTCCAGTGTGGACAGCAGACGGAACGCCGTGGCGCGCGGGATGCCGGTGCGCTTGGCCAGATCGGCGAGCGACAGGCGCGGCTCCCGGAATGAAAACGTGCTCAGAAGCTCCAGCGCCTTCGCGGCGGCGTCGACGGTATATCGATCGGTCGGCACAACCGTCCGGCGACGCTTCAATTTCGTCGACAGATTTGTCGGACGTTTCATTAGGTGAGACGGTATATCGCAGGGTGAACAACGTTGTCAACGAGAAAGCCGACGCGTCCCGACAAGTTGGCGGTACAGTAACCAAAAATATGGAGTTCGACGTCATCGCGCTTGGAGAGACCATGCTCGCCCTGGCACCACCGCACGGCGTTGCGCTTCGCAGCACACCTGCCCTGCTGGTCGATCACGCAGGCGCTGAGACCAACACGTGTGTCGGCCTCGCCCGCCTCGGACTTCGCACCGCGTGGATCAGCCGTCTCGGGACCGACGCTGTGGGCGACCGCATTCTCTCTGCGATGCGCGATGAAGGCGTTGACGTGCAGTGGGTCGAGCGCGACCCGGTGCGATCGACGGGCCTGATGATCAAGGACCCCGATGAAGGCGTGCGCTACTACCGGCGGGAGTCGGCGGCAAGCGTGATGGGGCCGACCCTGCTCGATGCCGTACCCGTCGAACAGGCTCGCGCCGTTCTGGTAACGGGCGTGACTGCGCTCATCGGTGCCGATCCGCACGCGGCGGGCCTCACGCTGCTCTCCCGCGCCCGCGGCCTTCGCATCGTCGATCCGAATCTCCGCAAAGGACTCTGGGGGTCGGACCGCCGCGGCACGCTGGTCCGGCCGTTCATCGAACGCTGCGATCTCCTGCTGTGCGGCATTGGTGAGATCGCAGAGATTCTCGGGGCTGGATGGGCGGGACAGGCAGGAGGGGCTGGACGGGCAGGAGGGTCGGGACGCGCAGGAGGGGCGGGAGAGGAAGACGCCGAAAGGCTCGCGCGGGCGACCTCCGCGCTCGGACCGCGTGAGGTTGTGATTCGCGGCGCCGAGACGATCGGCGCACTCTCCGACGGCGTCTGGTGCGAGCTCGGGATCCGGCGCGATGCAGCGGTCGATCCGATCGGCGCCGGAGATGCGTTCAATGCCGGCTACATCGCCGTCCGCATCAGAGGAGGCACGGTCGACGCCGCGCTTCAATCCGGCGTGCGCTGCGGCGCGGCGGTGACGACGTCAGTCAGCGACACCGCCGCGTTCCCCAAAGAACCGACGTCTTAGGCTGGATCCGGAGTTCGACGTTCAAGGTGCAGGGTTCGTTCGTGGTGCTGGGTTCCTGGTTGAGGTCGTGCGTGGTTCGAACGCTGCACCTTGAACCCTGAACGTTGAATCCGGACGGAAATCACGATCAGCCCCGACCGTCCTTTTCACCTCCACCCCGCCGCTCCCAGCCCGCTTCGAACAATTTCAGGCGTCCTCCAGTCGTCGGATGCGCCGCGCAGACCTCGTGATTCAATGTCACGCCGAGGCCCGGCCGATCCGGCAGCGCGAAGCAGCCATCGTCGGCGACACGAGGCGCGCCGGTGACCAGGTCGTGCACCCACGGATCCGCGAAATCGTTGAAGTGCTCGAGAACCTTGTAGTTCGGCGTCGCCACCGCGAAATGCACGTTCGCCATGGTTCCAACGGGACCGCAGACATTGTGCGGGGCGAGCAGCAGGCAGTGGGCATCGGCCCACCCGGCGAGATGCTTCATCGGCAGGAAGCCGCCGAAATGCGTCAGGTCCACCTGCACGATGTCGGCGACACCGGTCTCGATGAAGTCGCGGATGTCTGCGATCGTGTGAGCACGCTCGCCGGTGGCGATTGCGTCGAGGCGCGGACCCGTGCCAGCGCTGATGCATTCTCCGGCGGCACGGGTTCCTCGATCCACTCCGGGTCGTACGGCTCCAGCATCGCGGCGACACGAATCGCAGTCGCGGACGTGAACCGTCCGTGCATCTCGATGTAAATCGCCACATCCGGCCCGATCGCTTCACGCACGGCCGCGACGATCGCAACGGCCTTCTGGCGATCGGCGGGAGCCAACTCCGCGCTCGCGGCGCCGAACGGATCGATTTTGAGGCCGCGATAGCCTCGCGCGACGACCTGGCTGGCAAGCCGCGCGACCGCGCCTGCCTCACGTTCCGATCAACTACCGCGCTTCCTGCCGCGCACGATCGCACAAGGAGTTCACCGCGAAAATCGGACTGGTCGCCGAAGAAGCCGATGAATCGCAAGGATGGCTGGAGTTCATCGAGGCGGCGCAGCTGGTCAACTGCCGGGACCTAAGCAGGCTGGTAATCGAGTCGACAGAACTCACAAAGATTGTGTCCACATCCTACGGGACTGCCCGTTCCAACGAACGTTTCAAGAAATAGTGAACGGACTACCCAATTACCCAATTACTCAATTACTCAATTACCCAATTCCTCGATTACCCAATCCTCCCGTCTACTGTTGCAGCACGAACGCGTAGAGCGAATCGCCCGCGCCGACGACGATGTACTGGCGGCCGTCGAGAAGATAGGTCTGCGGGCCGTTGCTGGTATTCGTGCCGAGGCCCGCGTGCCACAGCGGCTTTCCGTTCGACGCGTCGTACGCGACGAAATTGCCGCCGCCGTCGCTGCCGAACAATAGACCTCCCGCAGTGCTCAGCAGACCCACGGGGCCGCCCTGGCTTCCGCCCGGCCCCATCGCAAACGGCCGCGACCACTTCACCTTGCCGGTCTTGTAGTCGATCGCTTTCAGCGCGTTCCCCACGCTGCCGACGTTCCGCTCCGCGGCCGCCCATCCCTGCGGGCGACCGTCCGTGTCGGTCAGGTACAGCACGCTGAAGGTCTGGCGGGTGCCGAAGTACATCAGTCCGGTGTCGGGACTGAAACTGGGAGGCGGCCAGTTGGTCGCGCCGCTCGTGTCCGGCGAGATCAGCGTACCGGGCACGCTTGCGTCCTTCGCCGGATCGTGAGCCGGTTGCCCGGTCGAATTGATGCCCTTGGTCCAATTCAACGAGTCGATGTGTTTCGACGTCAGCAGGTGCTCGCCGGTGACGCGATCGAGCAGGAAGAAATGGCCGTTGCGGCTCGCCTGCGCGATCATCTTGCGCGGCCGGCCGTCGAAGTCACCGTCGATGAGCACCGGCGTCTGCGCCGCGTCCCAGTCGTGCGTATCGTGCGGCGTCACCTGGTAGTACCACGCCATCTTCCCGGTGTTCGGGTTGAGGGCGACGATGGAGCAGGTATACAGGTTGTCGCCGGGACGGCTCTTTCCCGAGAGCACGGGCTGTGGATTGCCGGTCCCGAGGTAGTAGAGATTGAGCTCTGGATCGTAGGTGCCCGGAATCCACGGCATCCCGCCGCCATGCGACATCGAGTCCTCGTCGGGCCACGAGGCCGCGCCAGGCTCGCCCGGTCGAGGCGTCGTGTTCCAGCGCCACACGAGGTTCCCGGCCTCCGGGTCGCGCGACTCCAGATAACCCGGGATGTCGAGCGCATCGCCGCCCACGCCGATGATCACCTGGCGTCCGATGATCATGGGCGCGTTCGTGGAGAAGTACTCGCGCTTCATGTTGGCGATCTCGTGATGCCAGCGCTCCTTCCCGGTCGCCACGTCAAGCGAGACGAAATAGTTGTCCGGCGTCAGGAAGTACAGCCAGTTGTCGAGAATGCCGACGCCGCGGTTGCCGATGTGATCGCCGCCGCGCGTCTTCCAGGCGTAGTGCCAGTTTTCGCGGCCCGTTCGCGCGTCGAGCGCCCAGACGTGATCGGGCACTGAGAAATACAGGATGCCGTTGATCATCAATGGCGTCGATTTGATCGATGGCGGTGTGCCGGGCGGAGGGGTATCGGGCCCCTCGCCTCCGACGATCGCGCCGGTGCGAGACGTGTTCAGGCGATAGACCCACGCCAGCGTGAGCGCCTTCACGTTGCCGGTATTGATTTGCTTGATCGTGCTGAAACGGCGCCCCGAGTAGTCGCCGTGATAGGTCGGCCACGAGTCGGTCGGAATCTGACCGAGCAGCCTGACCGGTACGACGGCGAGCGCGGCCGCCAGGAGACAGAGCGCAACGGTCCTTGCCGAACGTCCGTAGATGATCATTTCAGGCTCGCGAGGTAGGCCGTCATGTTGTGCATGTCGGCGTCGGTCCATCGGGGGAGTTGATCCATGTGCGCCTGGAGCGGATCGACGACCACCACCTTCGGCGTGTCACCGGTGCGCAACCACGATCGCATCTGACCCGTAGTGGCATCGTAGAGCGTCACTTCGAAA
This sequence comes from Vicinamibacterales bacterium, assembly GCA_035693505.1. Taxonomy (GTDB): domain Bacteria; phylum Acidobacteriota; class Vicinamibacteria; order Vicinamibacterales; family CAVVIG01; genus CAVQFC01. The sequence goes on along the minus strand of DASSGK010000169.1, from coordinate 14,023 downwards.
TCGGTGAGCCGTACGAGCCCCCCGGAAACCGGCGTGCCCGAGGAGGGGGTCACCGTTGCGGTCACGCTCGTCGGGTCGGTGTACAGCGGGGCGGGGACAGTCCCGGGCTCCCGGTTCCTGCCTCGCGGCAGCAGAAGCCGGGCCTGCAACGTGGCCGGTTCGTATTTCGCTCCAACGCCTTTGAGATCCTTCGACGGCGAGTGGCAGGTGCCGCATCGTCCGGCACCGTTGAAGTAGGCCTCCCCCGCCTTCGCGTCACCGGTGACGATGTCGAGGATCTTGTACAGGCGCCGGTTCGAATTCTGGTAGATCGACGAGTGCAGGAATGCGGCAAGGTCGGACACTTGTGCCCGAGGCAAATCGAATTTCGGCATCCCCTTGTCGGGACGGCCGACGGCGAGAAACTCACCGAGCTGACGGCCATCCTCGTCGTACAGCACCAGCGTCGACCGCGTGAGATCGGGTCCACCCGATCCTCCGCGCGCGTTGGCGCCGTGGCAGAAGCCGCACTGGGCGACGAGCAGCTGCTGTCCGCGCTCGACGGCGGCCGTATCGGTCACCGGTGTGAGTGCCTGCTGCTGTGCAGCGGCCGGCACGGCTGAAACCACGAGAACCCCGGGAACCGCGAGAACCACGAGAACCGCGAGCACCCTGTGAACCCTGATCATGCGGCACACCTTACCGCAAAACCGCGAGTTGGCGTACCCTGTCGGCCATGAAGACGCTTCCACTCGCCCTGCTCGTCGTCGCCGTCGCAGCGGCCAGCTCAGTTGCCACGCTGGTTGCGCAGAAGCAGTTGCAGAAGTCGACGGTCTATCCCTGGTCGACCGCGGACACGAAACCCAACGACTGGGGCGCCGTGCGGCAGGTGATGCGCGCGCCGACACCGACGCTCGAGGAGCTCGAGATCCACATCTCGACGCTCCAGCCCGGAAAATCGCCGCATGCGCCCCACCAGCATCAACACGAGGAGCTGTTGATCCTGAAGGAAGGCACCCTCGAGACGTTTCAGAGCGGCGCGACGCGGCGAGTGGGACCGGGCAGCATCATCTTTCAGTCGTCGAACGAGTTCCACAACGTCACGAACGTCGGGTCGACGCCGGCGACCTACTACGTCATCGGATGGACCGTACCGGGTGCGCCGAAATGAGTGCGACGCGGCCGGATCGACGGGCCTTCCTCGCGGCGACACTCGCGGGCGCTGCGTCATGGCCCTTTCGTCGCCCGGCTGAAGCCGTCGCGCTCCGGCCGGGACCAGGTGTCGCGCCCGGCACAAGGCCGGATGTCGCGCGGCGAGACTCCGACGCCTTCCTGCCGCAAGGACGGATCGTCAAGAACGGCCGGCTGAAACAGTCCGTCTCGCGGTGGCCGTACAACGCCATCCCGCTGCCCGACTTCTGCAAGGCGATCGCCGACATGGGACTCGAGGCCATCGACCTGCTGGAGGAACCGGAGTGGGCCGTCGCACGCGATCACGGCCTGGTCACGTCGATGGGATATGCCGGCGGCGGATCCATCCGCGACGGCCTCAACGTGACGGTGAATCACGACGGGATCGTCCGCAATTTCGAGCGGCTGATTCCGCGCGCGGCCGCGATGAAGGTGCCCAACGTCATCACATTCTTCGGCAACCGCCGCGGGATGGCAGACGAAGTCGCGATCGCCAACTGCGTGACCGGGCTCAACCGCGTGAAAAAGATCGCCGAGGACAACGGCGTCACCATTTGCGTCGAGTTGCTGAACAGCAAGGTGAATCACCCGGACTACCAGGGCGATCGAACGGCATTTGGCGTGGCGGTCGTGAAGGCCGTGGCATCGCCGCGCGTCAAACTGCTGTACGACATCTACCACATGCAGATCATGGAGGGCGATCTGATCAAGACCATCCGCGATCAGACCGCATTCATCGGTCACTATCACACCGGCGGCGTGCCGGGTCGCCACGAGCTCGATGGCACGCAGGAGGTCAACTGGCCCGCCGTGTGCCGCGCCATCGTCGACACCGGGTTCAAGGGCTATCTGGCGCACGAGTTCGTGCCGACCCGCGATCCGCTGACGTCGCTGCGGGAGGCTGTAGCGTTGTGCGATGTGTAGCCGGGTCTCACGCACGGCTAAAGCCGTTTTCGTTCCCGTGGAGCGCGAAGGCTTCAGCCGAGCGACCGTTCGCCTAAAAGGCTTCGCGCTCCTTCGCTCTTGAATTTACAGCCGCGGAAGTGAGAGTCCGCCGTCGACGTTCACAATGGTGCCCGTCGCATAAGGCACGTCGCCTCGCACCAGCGCCGCGACCGCGCGTCCGACATCATCGGCCTGTCCCCACCGCTGCTCCGGCACGAGACCTTCGGCGATCCGGCGATCGTAGACGTCGCGCACGCCGGCCGTCATGTCGGTCGCGATGATCCCGGGACGCACTTCGTAGACGGGGATCCCGTCCGCGGCGAGCCTCGCGGCGAACAGGCGCGCCGCCATCGAGAGCCCCGCCTTGCTGACGCAGTATTCGCCGCGATTCGGCGAAGCCATCACGGCGGAGACCGACGTCACGAACACCACGGACGCGGTGAACGACACGTCGGCGCGACGACGCTCGACCTGCTCACGCGCGATCGCCCGGGTCAGAAAATATGGGCCCTGCAGATTCGCTCGAAGGACTTCCTCGAAGCTGTCCTCGTCGGCCTCGAGCAAATCCGCGCGCACACGCGGGGCCCGACCGGCGTTGTTCACCAGCGCGTTAATCGGACCGAGCGCCAGTGCTTCGGCCGCGAATCGGATCCGCTCCTCCCGCTGCGCGAGGTCGCCCCGAAGGTAGTGCACCGTCGCTCCAAGCGCGCGCAATGCGTCGAGGGCCGGACGCACGTCGGTCTCCGGCCGCATCCCGCCGAGCGCCAATGTCCATCCCTCCCGCGCCAGCGCGCCGGCGATGCCGAGGCCGATCCCGCGCGTCCCCCCGGTGATGAGCGCGGTTCTACTCATGCGCGGGCCCAAAGAACGTGAGGTACGGCTGATTCTCGGCGAGGCGCTTCACGTAGAGCGCGGCTTCCCGCAGGTGGTAGTCACCCCATTGGCTCGACTCGCCGCGCGGCGTCCGCGCACCCGCCGGAACGTGATCCCATCCGTTCGGCCAGTGATACACCGAGTGCAGCAGAAGGCCCTGGTGGCTCGAATCAACCGACAGGTAGGGTTCGGTGCACAGGGTGTCCAGCACGCAAAGGCCCGCCTGGAAGTAGCGCGCGCCGTCCGCGGCATTTCCTCTCTGCGTCAACACATGCCCGAGGCGCAGAAGTCCCTGCGCGGCAATCGCCGCAGCGGAGCTGTCCACGGGCTCGTGGTCGTTGAACGGATCGGCCGGCTTGTCGCGCCAGCCGTCCATCCGTGACAGTCCCGGCGCGCCTGCATCCCAGTACGGCACGCCGTCGGCAGCCGCGACGTCGAAATAGTGATCGCATGTCGCCCGCGCGGCATCGAGGAGGAACGCATCCACGTCGGCCCGGCCGCCGCAGCGATCGAGCGACGCCGACGGAACTGTTTCGAGAAACTCGATCTGCTCCGCAAATCCCAACATCGCCCAGGCCAGCCCTCGCGTCCAGGTACTGAACGGCGAGTAGCCTTGCTGCGTGCTCGGCCCCCGATAGGTTCCGTTGGCAACGTTGAAGAGGCTCTCGTGAGCCACGCGGCCGCGTACGTCGAATCGATCGCGCCCTTTCCCGAAGTACACGTTGTAGGCCGCAGTCGCTCTTGCGTGATGCACGAGGCGCTCGAGCAAACGTACTTTGTCGTCCTGCTCGTCCATCAAGGGCTGGCCGAGGCGATCAGCCAGCGCGAGCGCGCGAAGGGATCGAATCGTGTCGACGAAGAGCGAGTGCGCGCCGTTGAACGAATGGATGAAGCCGCCGTCCGGCAGCTTCGTCCATCGGCGCGCCTGGACCGCACCGCTCACTTTCAGCGCGAGCTCGTAGAACCGGCGCTCCCAGTCTTCAGCCTCGATGCGCTGCTCGCGAACGAGACGCCAGAGGTTGCCGTAGGTGCTGACGTTGTTGAAACCGTGATCGTGGACGCCGACGTGAGTCAGGTGTGGCGCCATGCGCTCGACTGTGCGCGAACGCCCCAGGTCCAGGAACGTCGCGTCGCCCGTGGCGTCGAACTGCAGGAGTGCCGAGCCGAACTGGAACCCCTGGGTCCACTCGGTCCACCCGCGCGTTTGATAGCGGCCTTCGACAGTGAACACCGGCGCGCCGTCGCCGGCGCGCCAGGTGTCTTCGATGGATTGAATCTTGGCTGCGGAGAGCGCGAAGGTACGATTGATCTTCGGCAGCAGGTCGCGCGGCGAGAGCGTGCGATCCAGGCGACGCGTCATTTCAAGAAGCCGCTGACGCGCAGCCAGTTCGCGAGCAGCCGCGGCCATTCGGCCAGCGCCGGATCCTGCTGGGCGAGACCCGTTCCGTGCGGACCGTTCTTGAAGACGTGCATTTCCGCCGGCACGCCGGCCTTTCGCAACGCCATGAAGTAGGCAACGGCGTTCTCGACCGGCACAACGGTGTCGGCCGTCGTGTGATAGATGAACGCCGGCGGCGTCGTGGCGGTGACCTGCGTCTCGCTGGACAGGCTGCGCGCCAATGCGGGATCCGGATGCTCGCCGAGCAGATTGGTTTTCGATCCCTGATGCGTGAACGGTTCGACGAACGAGATCACCGGATACCCGAGCACCGCGAAGTCCGGGCGGCTCCCGGCGCGATCGATCGGATCAGGTGCGTCGGCGCGGCCCTCGTCGAAATGCGTCGAGGCGCTCGACGCGAGATGTCCTCCGGCCGAGAACCCCATCACGCCGATCCGATCCGGTGCGATGTGCCATTCGGCGGCACGCGACCGCACCGTTCGTATCGCCCGCTGTATGTCGCCGAGCTCGATGGGATGGTGGTAGGCCGGACCCAGCCGATACCGCAGCACGAACGCCGCGATGCCGAGTGTGTTCAGGTAGTTGGCGGGCGCGCGCCCCTCGAGGTTCATCGACAGGCGCGCGTAGCTCCCGCCCGGCGCGATGATGACCGCCGTCATCGGGCCGGTGGTGTTGGGCGGCATGTAGATGGTGATGGCCGGCTTGTCGCGATCCTCCTGCCCGAGCGCGCCCGGCGCGCCGGACGGCCACAACAGGATCATCTGCGGATCCTGAAGCAGCGGCGGCGCGGGCGGCTGCTGTGCCGCAGCGCTACCCGCGCACGCGACCAGTAAGCCAAGCACCAGCGGCCACGGCGACAACCGAACGCCTCTACCGCGATACACGGGCGGTGCCGCCTTTCATCGCGCGCTCCACTTCCGCCAACGTCGCCATGCTCGTATCCCCTGGCGTCGTCATCGCCAGCGCGCCGTGGGCCGCGCCGCACTCGACCGCCCATTGCGGGCCGCGGTTCGTCATGAGGCCGTAGATCAGGCCGGACGCAAAGGAGTCGCCGCCGCCGATACGGTCGAGGATTTCGAGATTCGGCCGCGGCGTCGCTTCGAAGAATTCGCCGCCGGCCCAGGCGATGGCGGACCAGTCGTTCACCGTTGCCGTCCTGGCATGGCGCAGCGTGGTCGCCACGACCTTCAGGTTGGGAAATTCGCGGACGACGCGCAGAATCATCGCCTTGAACTGATCGAGATCGAGCTCGGCGAACTGGTTCGAGACGCCGTCGACTGAGAAACCCAACGCTGCTGAAAAGTCCTCTTCATTGCCGATGAGGACATCGACAAACGGCACCAGACCTCGGTTCACTGCGATCGCGCGCTCGTGGCCGCCATACGCCCGCCACAGAGACTCGCGGTAGTTGAGGTCGAACGACACGAACGCATGCCGCTCCTTCGCAGCTTCCATCGCTTCCCGCGCGACATCGGGAGTTGTTTCGGAAAGCGCACAGAAGATGCCGCCGGTATGGAGCCAGCGCGCGCCTTCGCGCTCGAAGATGGCGGCCCAGTCGATGTCTCCCCGCTTCAATTGCGAAACGGCAGTGTGCCCGCGATCGGAGCAGCCGACACCGGCGCGGACGCCGAAGCCGCGCTCCACGAAGTTGAGCCCGTTGCGCGCCGCACGGCCGACACCGTCGAACTTCACCCAGCGCACGTGCGATTGATCGACACCGCCCTGATAGATCAGGTCCTGCACCAGCCGTCCCACGGGATTGTCGGCAAAGGCCGTGACGAGCGTCGTGTCGAGCCCGAAGCAGCGCTTCAGCCCGCGGGCGACGTTGTACTCGCCGCCGCCTTCCCACACGCGGAACGATCGAGTCGTGTGCACCCGCGATTCGCCGGGATCGAATCGCAGCATGACTTCGCCGAGCGCGACGAGGTCCCAGCGGCGGCCATTTTTTTCAGGAATCGTCAGCGACATAGGTATCACCGGCCCATCCAGCAGCCGTCGACGGCCAGCACGTGCCCATGAACATACATCGACGCGGGCGACGCGAGAAACACGACCGCGCCATTATTGGCCGAAACGGCAGCCAAAGATATCTGACCACTTTGGCGAGTGGCGGCTTTGCGCGGCTGCTGGTTTAAGCTGTGGCCATGGTTCGAGGCCTGCGGTTCGCCAGTCTTGCGCTCGTCCTGCCCGCATTGGCCGCCGCGGAGTCGTCGCCGCTGATCACCGTCGAACTGAAGGACTACGCGACGCTCCCTGTCACGGGCACGGTGGACGGGACGGGCCAGACTGACGGCCTGCTCGCCCGCGTCAACTCGCTGCGCGAAGAGCCCGGCGGCGCCGACCGCCTGTTCGTGAACGACTTGAACGGGCCACTCTACATCCTCGACAAGAAGACGAAGGCGTTCACGACCTATCTGGATTTCAACGGACGCGCGAACCACACCGGCCTCTTTCACAAGTTCAGCTACGAGGTCGGATACGCCAACGGCCTTGTCAGCCTGCAGTTCGATCCCGATTACCGGCGCAACGGACGCTTCTACACGATCCACATCGAGGATCCGTCGCTGACGGGAACGCTCGCGCCGGACAACGGGCACCTCGCCGCGCTGGATGTACGCGGCGGCTATGAAACAACGACCGCCGTCGGCACCCCTGGCGATATCCAGCGCGAATGCGTGCTCGTCGAATGGACCGATACCAACACGAAGAACGCAACGTTCGAGGGCACGGCGCGAGAATTGTTGCGTTTGAGAGTCAACACGCGGATCCATCCGCTCGGCGAGATGATGTTCAACCCCGCCGCGAAACCCGGGGACGCGGAGTGGGGCGTCCTCTACATCGGCAGCGGCGACGGCGGATCGGGCGAATCGCGGACCGCCATCCGCAGCAATCCGCAGCGGCTCGACACGCTGGTCGGCAAGATTCTGCGAATCATTCCCGATCTCGGCGCACACACGACGTCGAGCACCGTCAGCGAGAACGGTCGCTATCGCGTCCCGAACGACAACCCGTTCGTCTCGACCACGGGCGCGCGCGGAGAAATCTGGGCGTACGGGTTCCGGAATCCGCACCGGCTGCACTGGGCGATCGACGGCACGAATCCGTCGAACAATCGCCTCGTGGCCGACTCAATCGGATTGCACACGTGGGAAACGGTGAACATCGTTCACAAAGGCGGCAACTACGGCTATTCGCGGCGGGAAGGCAACCAGGCCCTGCAGCCGAGCAATCAAACCGCCCCGCTGCCCGACGGGGACAGCATCCCGATGCTGGTCGGCGACACGACCATCGGCACGGTGACGCCGACGTATCCGGTGATTCAATACGGCCACGTCCCGGGCGGCGGTGACGCCATCGGCAGCGGCTTCCTGTATGAAGGCAAGGCCATCCCGGCGTTGCGCGGGAAGTACGTCTTCACCGACATCGCAACCGGTCATCTGTGGTACGCCGACTACAAGGAGATGCTGGCGGCCGACGATGGCAAGCCGCAGACAATGGCCGAGCGCCACGAAATCAAGCTCGCCTGGGAGAAGCAGGTGTTCGACACGATGTTTCCGATCGCGCAGTCCGCGTATCACGCTCGCGGTGGCAAGAGCAGAATTCTTCCCGGGCGGGCGCTCGTCTCCGGCGAAGGCCGGGCTGACGCGAACCTCGGCGTCGACTCCGCCGGCGAGTTGTACGTCTTCACGAAGACCGACGGGATGATCCGCGCGCTGATCGGCGCACGCTGATGCCAGGAACGGGCTCCCGGACCGCCTCCGCGACGAGTTGGCGAACGTACGCCGCCCCGGAATCGGCATCTGTTCGCTCGTGCCAGACCATGACGGTGGTCAGGCTCGGCAGCGGAAACCCGGCCGCGACTTTCTTCAGCGGCAGCAGCCGCAGACAGAGTGCGGCGAGCCGGTCCGGGAGCGCCGCCACGCAATCGGTTTCAGCCGCCGCCATCGCCGCAATCAGGAAGTGCGGAACCGTCAGCGTCACCCTCCTCCGCACCCGCGCCTTTTCCCATTGCTGCTGGGCCGCGCGATGTCCGCTGCCGGGCTGGCCGAGCACGACGTGAATGTCGATGTGAGGCAACGAGTTGAAGAGCTCACGGGTCATCCGGCGCCCGACGCGCGGATGATCGCGGCGCACCAATAGCTCGGCGCGCTCTTCGAAAAGCACCATCGAACGCATCCCCGGTCCCACCATCTGCGCTGGCGCGAACGTCAGATCGACGTCACCGGACGCCAGGCCATCGGTCGCCGCGAGATAGTCGGCGCTCACGATCCGCAGGGTCGCGTGAGGCAGGCGCGCAGCGAACGCCCGCGCAATCCGCGGCACATCGCACGCCTGGTAGTTGTCAGCAAGGCTGATCGTAAACGTGCGCGTGCATTCCTCGGCAACGAACCCGCGCCGATCCAGCACGAGCGTGAGCCGCTCCGTCGCCTCTCGAAGCAGCGGCGCCATTTCTTCCGCCCGCGGCGTCGGCACGAGACCGCGGCCGCTGCGCACGACGAGCGCGTCCCCGAGGACAGCCCGCAGCCGCGCCAGCGCGTTGCTCACGGCCGATTGCGTGACGTGAAGGCGCGCGGCCGCGCGCGTGGCGCTGCGCTCCTCGAGCACGGCGTGCAGCACGAGCAACAGGTTCAGGTCGACCGCTGACAGATTCACAGCCATGATGATTCGTATCATGAATCATGACTGGAGAGAATGACCGCCCGGTCGTAACCTGCGGTGCATGACACATACACATCGAGCCATCGTCATCGGAAGCGGCATCGGCGGACCGGCACTCTCGCTCTTCCTGAAGCGCGCCGGCATCGAGGCGCGGATCTTCGAGGCCTATCCGGGCCCGACCACCATCGGCGGCGGATTCCAGATCGCGCCCAACGGCATGCGTGTGCTGGCGGCACTCGGCCTCGCCGAGCAGGTGAGCCGGGCCGGAGCGCCGACGAGCGAATTCCGCTTCCGCAATCACCACGGCCGCAGCATCGGCCACATCGACCTCAGCCGGTGCGGCACCGGTGTCACGATCATGCGCGCCGCGTTTCAGCAGGTCCTGCTCGACGCGGCCGCGCGCGAGGGCCTGACGATCGCGTATGGCAGACGTCTGTGTGCCATCGAGGACTCCGGCGATGAGATCACGGCTCATTTCGAGGATGGAAGCGAGGCGCGCGGCGACATGCTGATCGCGGCCGACGGCGTCCACTCGCGTGCCCGCGGCCTCATCCTGCCCGATCACGCCAGGCCGCAGTACACCGGCATGCTGGGCGTCGGCGGACTTCTCGGCGCGGCGAGCGCCATCCCCGTCGATCCGGCGGATGCCCGCCAGCTGAATTTCACGATGGGGGCGCGGCTGCAATTCGGCTACGCGAGTCTGTCGGCCAGCGCGCCGCGGTGGGGCTGGTGGTGTCACCTGCCCCAGGAGCCGGAGCTGTCGCGCCACCACCTTCAGGCCATCACCGACGCGGAGATGAGGGCGCGGGTTCTCCATGCGTTCCGCGGATGGCATGCACCGATCGAGGCCTTCGTCTCGGCCACGGATCAGATCATGCGCACCGCGATCTATGACGTGCCCGCTCTTCCCACGTGGCACGTCGGGCGCGTGATGCTGATCGGCGATGCCGCTCACGCGATGAGCCCCGCGGGCGGCCAGGGCGCATCGCTGGCACTCGAAGACGCGATGGTCCTCGGACAGCGTCTCGCTGACCGAACGGTTCCGGTCGAGCGCGTGTTCGGGAACGTCGAGGCGCTGCTGAGAGGGCGGGCCGAACGGACCGTGGCGCTGGCACGCGAGAACGACGAACGACAGCTCAAGGAGTTTGGCGCGGTGGGACGATGGATCCGCGATCGGGCGTTCCCGTTGTTCGCGCCGATGATTGCCCGCCAACTCGAAAAGCAGTACGCCTTTACTCCGGGGGTGTAGAGCGGTTCGTTTCCGTGGAGCGCGAAGGCGGCAGCCGCGCGAGCGCCGCTCGTCTACTGCCTTCGCGCTACGTCGTTTTCGAAGCGCTGCGTTATTTCGGATACATCGTCTTCATGAAGCTCCTGTCGAGGGTCGAGAGCTTCGTGTTCAGCGGCGTGCCCTTGTGATCCAGGAACAGGCTCGGGTCGAACTGATAGAGCATGATCGACTTCATGTCGAACGACGAGGCCGTGATCCCCTTCGGGCTGTATTTTTCCAGGATGTTCGAATCAATGTCGGCCTTGCTCCAGTTGTTCGGTGGTCCGGAGAACGCCTTGTAGACCGCGGCGGTGTCCCACTTCAGGTTCTCGGTCGGGCTCTGGTGCTCGTGAATGCAGCCGAGCGCGTGACCGAACTCGTGGACGACCACGCGCCGGTACTCGGTCGTGGACGTGTTGTCTTCGAGCCATCCGAAGTTCATCGTCGGCTGGTCGGCCGGAAAGTATTTCTTGACGAGGCAATCGATCCCCACCGCGGACCACGAACCGGGGTCGGCCTTGAACGAGATGCGGACCTCGGATTTCGGATCGTTTCCGAACGCGATCTGGACGTTGGCGTACTTCTCCCAGGTCCTGGCCTGTGCCTGCACCTTGGCCCGCTGGGTCGGGGATCCGTCCAGAAAGCGACAGCGCAGCTTCTTCTTGTTGGGCCATTTCTTCGCCGAAATCAGCGCCATGCGCGCGAGGCGCACGGTGGACGGATCCAGATCGTGAAGCGGCGCGCCCCGGGTCAGTCCGCGCGCCACGATGACGCTGGCTTCATGGGCCTTGTCCACTTCCCCGTCCATTCCCGGCGGAACCACACGATCGATGCAGGTGTTGATATGCCAGGTGGGTGAGAGGCCGCGCTTCTTGCTCATGTCTGTCCCCCTTCGCAGTCTGCGTTCGCGGGTGCTTGCGAGCCCCCTGTTGGGCGCCACACGACTCGCGATGGTTGTGTGTTACGCAGGCTTGTGATCGCAACCGCCGATCCGTTTCGCCGTCCGTGCATCAGCGCATGTTCTTGCTGCGCAGATCTCGAGGGTGTTCGGTGCCCTCGCATGATAGACGGATCCGTCGGCGCTTATTCCTGCTTCTTTTCAGTCGCTGATGCGATTGGAGGGAACGAAAAATAAAGAAGCTATCAATCAGTCCTGCGGCACTCGCGGATTGTCAATCACGAAGAGCCACGCGCCATCGAGTTGCTCGCGAGCGGTTTCGGTGTTGCGACCTTCCCTGCGGACCGTCGTGCCATCGGCGCGCGTCTCCTCCAGGATCCACGCGCCGTGCATCATGGCGAGCTTCCCCGCGCGGTACACCTGCAGCGTCCGCAGTTCGATGGAGCACTGTCCGGCCAGCACGCCACGGTAGTGCTCCCGAATCGCCTCTCTCCCCAGCACGGGTGCGCCGGCGGTGGCCAGCACCGCGTCAGGCTCATACAGCGCGGCAATCGATTCCAGGTCGTGGCGATTGAACGCGTCCTGAAAGGCGCGATGCAGCTGTTCGGGCGCGTCGATGTATCCGGGCAACCTTATGAACCCTCCGAGACTCTGAGCTTGAGGTGACCGCTGCGCGTGTGGGTGTCGCTTCCCCCGTCCTGGCTTTCGGGGCTCGAACGCCTCGGCTCGATCGAAGCCCTCAGCGTCCGGTAGATCCGGGTGAACTGACGGTAGGTCGCCTTCTGATCGAGCCCCAGATGCCGGGCAATCCTCGACACCGTCCACCCTTGCACGAAGCGGAGCGTGAGCAATCGACGTTCCGTCGCCGGCAGCTTGGCCATCGCCTGATGCAGCGCCCGTCTCGACGCGAGAGAGATCGACGAGTCGGACGCCGGTGGTTGAATCGCCACACACTGCGATTGATCGACTTCCTCGAGGCTGCACATCACCGGACGCGGCCTGAAACGCAGCGACGCCCGCAGGTGATCCAACTGGGTCGAGCTCGCCCGGACGCCGATGTTCTGCCTGAGTGTTTCACAGGCTTCCGGGAACGTCAGCCGGTCGCGGACCAGGAGCTGTTCGAGCCGGACGGCCGTATCCCCGAGACGCTTCGCCGCCACGGAGGGCCGCCACTTGCCGCGGCGCGTGACCTGCCAATCGAGCCAGACGCGCGACACCACGGTCGTCAGGTACGTTTTCAGGCTGCTGCGATTCTGGAAGCTCCGAAGCACGTGGTAGTCGTCTTCGACCAGCTTGTATCGCACAAGGGAGCCGAGCTCGGTGGCATCGTCCGGGCTCAGGCGATGCCGGTGCGCCACGAACCTGACGACTTCCTCCACGATCGGGTAGATGGAAGCAAGCAGATCGGGCCAGCGGAGATTGTCGCTTTCGGGTTCCGGGCAGAGACTGCTGTTCATGGGGCTCTCCAGAATTCGGCCGCTGTGTACGGCCCGTTAAACCCTATAAACGTCTGGCGGGCTGATCTGTAACAGGTGTGCGGCGGGTCAACCCAAGCCCGGCGCCTTGTGCGCGCCTCGACTCTGAGTCCTGCTCGGCGTGGTTCGCGAGTTCAGCCCCGCATTGCCAGGAATACGGCGCGACCGCCTCGCAGGGAACGCCGGGGGGAGCGGCGTCGGACCCTGCGCCACGTCGGAGGCGCGCTATGTGTTCTATGACGTTGCCGGTGTTTTTGAGTTCCCCAAAATCGGAGCGATCGCGTGTTGACGACTCTTACCGAATGCAATGGCGAACGCGGTCAGGCACCGCACAGACGTCGTGTGAGATGAGCGAAGACTGCCCCATCGACCGAGCGGACGTAAACCGTGTCGTCGTGTGCTCCATCAGGACCCGGCTGCCGAACGACATAGAACGGCGCGAACATGGAGCGGGACTGATCGCATCGGTCCCAGACGAGTTCATCCTCGATTTCGAACGTGCCCTTCTTCAGGACCACTTCGCGACCGTCAACCTCGATGGCCTTGCCATCGATCTTCGTTGCGATGGCCGCGGCATCCAGAATCGTCGGCAGTTCCTGGCCGGGCTCGGAGACGGCCGAAATCACGCGCGCCTTGCGCGTCTGTGCGTCCACAACCACCAATGCGTCTCGATCAAATTCCAGGATGTTGTAGTTCCCGGCCGGTTTCCGCTGATGTCTGACGCTGAGCACCCGGCTGGGCGCCTTATTCGCGAGTCCGGGACCGAGATGCTGCAGAGTCTGGATGGCCGTGCCTACTGTCGTTGAAAAGTCCTGTTGAGCCAACTGATGGAGCCCTGCGGGCGCGGCGACAGCCGAAGCGACCGGAGCCGGAGCCGGATGATGAAGCGCCGCAAGCGGTGCCCCGCCGCTCGCCCCCACGACCGCCGTCTGCGAGACTCCATGGCCGTCGATGTCGACAATTTCAGCCATCATGGAGTCCAGGTCGGCCCATTGCGTTGGAGCCGTCGTGAGGGGATCGTGGTAGTAGAACGTCCGGTCGTTGTTGGGCAACGGTTCGCTCTTGTAGACAACGACCCAGTGCAGTCTATCGATCAGTAGCGCTGCCCCGACGCCCCGTTCAAGTGAATCGAGGAGGGCGGCGGGCGCGTGGGCTTCGGGAATCGTCTGAACCTTGGCCCCTTGAACACCCTGCAACTGCAGCGCGCTCGTGGCAACACCTTGGCTGACCAGGATCCCCAGCACCTTCGGATGGGTGACCCAGCATATCGGCGGTCCTCCACTCTGCAGCTCGCAAATCAGCTCAGGTCCGGCCCCTCCGGCAGCAAAGCCGGTTTG
>DASSGK010000168.1:0-3372 GCA_035693505.1 Vicinamibacterales bacterium | reverse complement strand
GCGATCTGTACCAGTGGCACCAGCTGATCGACAGCGGCCGCTACAAGGAAGCCGAACCGCTCGGACCGCGCGCCACCGCGGCATTGACCGCGGCGGGTATCGACCCGGCGGAAGCCGAAGTCGAAACCGGCCATTCCGACCAGGCCGCCGAGCGGACGGCTGCGGCGCTGGCCAGGCTTGCGCCCGTGGAAGCACGGGCGAGGACAAAGGGCTTCTGGCGCGCGGCGGCTCGAGCCGCACGACTGCGCGCGCTCGCGGCGATGCTGGCCACGAGAGTGGCCGAGGCGCAGGAACGATACCTGGGAGGACTTGAACTGGCGCAGCGTACCGGCGACCTGGAGCTGATCGCGCTGTTCCACACGTTCCTCGGAGACGCGTTCCAGGTGCAAGGTGACGCGCTTTCGAGCTGGAGTCATTTCGCGGTGGCGTTGAAGACCCTCCCCCGTCTCCGAACGCAGCGACAGCGGTTCTTGACGCTCAACCTCGCCGCTGCCTCGGCGCAAAGTGCGGGGTTCCAATACGCAGCCCTGGAACTGGCGGACGAGTTGCTCTCCTCGACTCGCGACTGGAGCAACCCGGAGGGCCAGATCGATGGCCGGCTGCGGCGCGCGCGCGCATATTCGGTGCTTGCCGCCAACGACCGCGGAGCCTCCGATCTCGACGCCGCCGAGGCGCTACTGCCGGCGCTCGCCTCGCGGCCGCAGGCGCAGACGCGCGAGTCGGCGGAAATCGCCGCGGCGCGTGCGTTCTCGCTCGCCGTCCGCGACGACGCAGCGGCGCTCCGCGGCGCTGACGAAGCGCTCACGTACTTCGGGGGAAACGTTCAGATACGCGTCGCGGAACTCCTGCTTCAGCGCGGGCGAATTCTGGCGCGACTGGGCCGGCTGGCCGATGCCGAAGCCAGCTGGCGGCGCGGCATCGCCATCGTCGAAGACCAGCGCCCAAGCCTGCGCGACGAGTTGATGCGAGTATCGCGGACGGCCGCGCTCTGGGAGCTGTATACCGAGTTGATGGGCCAGATCGCGACCGACAGCCGCCGAGCGCTGGAACTTGCGGAGCGCTCTCACGCGCGCGAGCTCCTGCTTTCGCTGAATTCGGAGCGCAACCCGCGCACGCTCTCCATCGCCGACTGGCAGGAGGCGCTGTCCGGCGGCAGCCAGGCGCTCGTCTACGCGCAGCTGCCCTCTCGACTGTTGATCTGGCGCATTACATCGTCCGACATTGCGTTTCTCGAACGGCCGGTGTCATCAGCGCAAATGCGGCACATGGTCGATGCATTTCTCGAGCATCTGGATGCAGGACCTCAATCGCCGCAGGCGATCGCTCTCGGACAATCGCTGCTGCCTGCAGCGCTGACTGAGGACAGCCGACGCACGCTCGTCATCGTTCCCGACGGCGCGCTGTATCGCGTCCCCTTTGGCGCGCTCCCGCTGCCGGGCAACGGCAGGCGGCTGGTGGAGTCCGCGATTCCAATCGTCGCGCCGAGCCTGACGATGTACGCGATCGCATCACGCGAAGTCCGCGCCGCGGGTCAGCGGTCGATCGTTGCGGTCGGCGTGAACGACGCCGCAGGTCCGGACAACCTCCCGCGATTGACGAGCGCGGAGCGCGAAGCAGCGGGAGTGGCCGCCATGTATCGCACACACGACTCGCTGGTCGGCCCGCAGGCCCGAAAGGACAGCGTGCTGCGCGCGATGACCACCACGTCGGTGATTCACTTCGCCGGGCACTCGCGCCTGGATCCGATCCTTCCGTCGCAATCGCGACTGCTGCTCGCCGGCGAAGAGGCGCTCACGCCGGCCGACGTCGCCGCCCTGACACTGCGACCAGGATCGGTGGCCGTGCTCGGCGCGTGTGAAACCGCGCTCGGCCGGACGTTCAACGGCGAAGGGCCTATGAGCCTGGTGCGTGCGTTCCTGGGGGCTGGCGCGTCGGCCGTCATCGCATCGCTCTGGGATGTACGCGACGACGACGCCACACGGCTCTTGAGGGGCGTTCACGCGCGGTTGTCCACGGGTGCCGACCCCGCCTACAGCCTTGCGGTGTCGCAGAGAGAGTCGATCAAGGCCGGGTTGCCGCCATCGGCCTGGTCAGGATTCACCGTCATGGGCGGCAGCGATACTGAAAGGATGAGATGACATGGGCAAAATCACAGTCGAACTGTTCGAGTACGCGCTGTTCATCAATCACGCCGACGGCATAACCGTCATCTTCCCGGAACAGGATCACGTCCTGACGGTCGAAGGACCCAATTGGACCGTGCCGGTCGTTCACGGCGCGGATATGGAGATTATGGGCCCGGGCGGACGCTCGCTGCCCGCTGCGCCGCCGACGGAATTACCAGGGTACGGACAGTTCGTGCTCGACCTCCACTCTGCCTACGGGCCAGGTGACGTCGCGTCGTCTCTCTACGATCCTTCGACTCCCGTCGACCCCGCGTGCATCAACGGACGGCTTTTCTTGAGAGGCGGGCGGATCAACGGCCTGCAATGCAGCGTTCCGGAGAAGCGTGTGCCGTACGTATTCCCGAAGGGCTCGTTCACGGTCACCGACACTGCGGTCTTCGAGATGGACATTCCCGACGGAGAGGTTGCGCGGTTGCAAATCAACGGGACGGCGTTCCTCGACATCAAAGATGGAACCACGATCCGGATTCACAACGGCGACGGCCTCGGATGCCCGCAGAAGAACTTCTGGGCGCTGAACGAACTCGTTCCGCTCGCCACGATTGGCGGCTGTGTCGGCGCGGTCGCACCCACTGCGGCGGCCGCCGGCATCACCGCGCAGGGACCAACGAGCATCTGCCCGAACGCGATGGTCAGGATCCCCAGATGAATTTCCCGGTCGATGTTCAGTCCCCGCCCATTCCGTATTCGAACGGGCTGGGGTCGACATGGGGACTGAAAGCGACCACCGTGTTGAGCGAGTCGGCGCGACGGTGGACGGGTCGAGGCGTCCGGATTGCAATCCTCGACTCGGGCATCGACTTTTCACATCCTGATCTCGCGGAGCGCATCGTCTCGGCCGAATCGTTCGTGCCGGACTGCGTTCCGCAAGACTCGGTCGGCCACGGCACACACTGCGCGGGCATCGCGGCCGGCTGCAGCGACCCGACGGGCCATCGATACGGCATCGCGCCGGACGCCGGCTTGTGCATTGGCCGAGTGCTCGATGACACAGGACGCACGGAGGTACCGAACGTCATCGCGGGCATCGAGTGGGCGATCTCGCTCGGCTGTCAGGTGATTTCGATGCCCATCGGCGCTTCGCACGATGAGCCGTCATCAGAATTCGAAGCCGCGGGATGGCGCGCGCTCGACGCCGGATGCCTTGTGATCGCCTCGGCCGGCAACGTTAAATCGCGGACGGTTG
>DASSGK010000167.1:0-3279 GCA_035693505.1 Vicinamibacterales bacterium | reverse complement strand
GTCGGTGTCTTCGAAGCGCCGTGTTTCCCCGCGAACAGCCGGATTCTCGCGACCTGGTTTCCACAGCACGAGCGGGCTCGTGCCAACGGCATTTACTCGTTCGGGCAGTACGTGGGGCTCGGATTTCTGAGCGTGCCGCTGTTCTGGATTACGCAGCGCTTCGGCTGGCGCGGCCTGTTCTTCGTCGTCGGCGGATTCGGGATCGCATTCGGCGCCGCCTGGCGGCTGTTGTATCACGAGCCGGCCGTGTCGACGACCGCGAACCGCGCCGAGATCAACTACATCGAAGCCGGCGGCGGTGGCGAGTACAAAGGCCAGCCGGTGCAGTTCAAGTGGCGCCACATCGCCGCGCTGCTGCGCTGCCGGCAGGTGCTGGGCGCGTCGCTTGGGCAGTTCGGCGGCAACTCGACGCAGGTATTCTTCGTCACCTGGTTCCCCACGTATCTCGTGACGGCGCGCGGGATGACGTTCATCCAGGCGGGACTGATGACGTCGCTGCCCTACATCGGCGCGTCGGCGGGCGTGCTCGCGGGCGGCCTCGTCTCCGACGTGATTCTCAAGCGCACCGGATCGGCCAACCTGTCGCGGAAGCTGCCGATCGTCGGCGGTATGCTGCTGGCCGCGACGATCGTTGCCGCGAACTATGTGACGGCCGGCAGCAACGGGCTCGTCATCCTGATCATGTCGATCGCGTTCTTCGGACAGGGCATGACCAATCTGGGCTGGACCGTCGTGTCAGACATCGCGCCGAAGCCGCTGATCGGCCTCACGGCAGGTATCTTCAACTTCAGTGCGAACCTCGCGGGCATCGTCACGCCCCTGATCATCGGCATTGCGTTCGACCTGACGGGGTCGTTCGTCGGACCGCTCGCCTATATCGCCGTCGTGGCGTTAATCGGCGCCTTCTCGTACAGTGTCATCCTCGGCGACATTCACCGGCTCGACATCGTCACCGACTAGCCCATGCCGATCGACGCATTTCAGCACGTCAACATCAGGACGACGGATCTCGAGCGGGCGCGGGATTTCTACGTGCACGCGTTGGGCCTGCGCGTCGGCGATCGGCCGCCGTTTACGTCCGCCGGCTACTGGCTGTATCTCAACGCCACGCCGATTGTGCATCTCGTGCTGCGCGCCGCCGGCGAGGCGCACGCCACCGGATCGGGCAACGTCGACCACGTGGCGTTTCACGGCGTGGATCTCGATAGCACCCGCGCCACGCTGACCGCCGCGGGGGTACCGTTTCGCGAAACCGTGGTTCCCCGCGACAACACGGTGCAGATTTTCATCCACGATCCCGACGGCCTGAAGATCGAAATCAATTTCGAGGAGCGGTAAGATACTCCGATGGGAAGCCGCTCCAGCGTCCCCGCGACGCCGGTTCTGCAGGACCAGGCGGTCCTCGAACACCTCGAGCGGATCCTCGCGAGCCCGACCTTCCAGCAGGGCGATCGCCTCAAGCGTTTCCTGAAATTCATCGTCGTCGAGGCGGTCGCCGGGCGCCGGCACGAGCTGAAGGAATACGTCATCGGCGTGGAGGTGTTCGGCAAGGAAGAGACCTTCGATCCGCGTACCGACCCGATCGTGCGCGTCCAGGCGCGGCGGCTGCGCGCGAAGCTGGTGCGGTACTACCGCGACGAGGGGCGCGCCGACGAGACGGTCATCGAGCTGCCGAAGGGCGGCTACGCGCCGGTGTTCAAGCACCGCGACACCCCGGTGCTGATCAAGCGAACGGTGGCGGCGGCGCTGGTCAGCCGCAACACCGTCGCCGTGCTCCCGTTCGCCGATCACAGCGGCGAGCGCGACCTCGACTACTTCTGCCGGGGCATGCGCGAGGAAATCGTCCATCACCTGGCGCGGTTCCCGTCGCTGCGGATCCTCGCGTCCGACGAGCCGCGCACCACCGGCAACAAGACCGACGCGGCGATGATCATCAACGGCAGCGTCCGCCGCTCCGGTGAGCGGCTGCGGATCACGGCGCAGCTGGTCGACGGCGCCACTGGCTGCTATATCTGGTCAGAATCGGTGGACGCGACGCTCATCGATCTGTTTCCGGCGCAGGAGCGCGTCGCAGCCGCGATCGCCGCGCGCATCGAGCCGGAGCTCGGCGACGGCCGGCCCGGATCACCGTCGCGCAAGCCGAACGAAAACCTGGCCGCGCACAATCTGTATCTGCAGGGGCGCTATCACCTGAACCAGCGCACCGAGGAAGGGCTGCGAAAGGCGCTCGACTTCTTCGAGAAGTCGCTGGTCGAGGATGCCGAGTATGCGGCGGCGCACGCCGGGCTGTCCGACGCCTATGGCTTGCTGGCGCACTACGGCGTCTTCGGTCCCGCGGAGGTGTGGACGAAGGCCGCCGCGAGCGCAACCGCGGCCGTCTTGCTGGACGCCAATTCGGCCGAGGCCCACACATCGCTCGCGCACGTGAAGGCCACGCAGGACTGGGACTGGCTCGGCGCTGAGCGCGAATTCCAGCGCGCGATCAGCCTCGACCCGCGCTGCGCGACGTCGCACCACTGGTACGCGATGTCATGCCTGTCGCCGCTCGGCCGGCTCGACGAAGCGCTCGACGAGATGATCGTCGCGCAGGCGCTCGACCCGGTGTCGTCGATCGTCGCGCGCGATCTCGCGGTGATTCACTTCTACCGCCGCGACTTCGAGACCGCGCTCGAGCAGTGCGACCACACCGTCGAGCTCAACCCGCACTTCGCGCCCGCGTACTGGATTCTCGGCGTTATTCAGGAACAGCGCCAGGACTTCGATGAATCGGCGGCCGCCTTCCAGCGTGCCGTCCACCTCTCGCCGCAGACGCCACGCATGCACGGCGCGCTCGGCCGGACGTTCGCGCTCTCAGGGCGACGAAAACGCGCGCTCGACGTATTGCGCAAGCTTGAGGCTTACGCCAAAGAACGGTACGTGTCGCCCCTCGAGTTCGCCTGGATTCAGTTCGCGCTCGGCGAAATCGACCTCGGCTTCTACTGGATGCAGAAAGCGCTCGAGGATCGCTCGTTCGATCTGATTTCGATCAAGGTGGACCCGCGATTCGATACGCTCAAACACGATCCGCGCTTCGAAGTCGTCGTCCGCCGCATCGGCGTTGTGGCGACGATTTGAATACGCTGCCAGGTTGTTGGTGTCCAGGACACGACATCTGATTCTTGAATGCCTTCGCGATCGCCGGCAACCGCGTTCGATCACGTACGGCGACTCACCTCCAACCGAAGTGTATCGATCAGCGCCGACAACGCTGCGGGCTGCTGCCGCCGGCTCGGATAGTAC
>DASSGK010000166.1:0-5155 GCA_035693505.1 Vicinamibacterales bacterium | reverse complement strand
ACGAACGTCACGCTGTCGGACGCCAACGGTGCGATCGCGAGCTCGGTGACGCTGACCGACGGCGACAAGACCATCACTTTGACGCCGCTCTCGCTGTTGAACGAGCAGACCAAGTACTCGCTGCGCGTCAAGGCGCTGCAGGACCGTGTGGGCCACGTGATGCGCGCCGAGTTCGTGGCGACGTTCACGACGGCCGACACCATTCCGCCGGTGACGCTGAGCACGAGTCCCGCGGCGGCGACCGTCGGCGCCAGCATCTTCGTCCCGATCCGCATCACCTTCAACGAGGCGATCGATCCCGCGAAGTTCCGCGCGGCGTCCTTCGCGCTCCTGTCGCCGTCCGGGAGCCCGGTCGCGGGGCGGCTCGACTTCCTCTTCGGCAACACCGTCGTCGTGTTCACGCCGAACCTGCCGCTGACCTCCGGCGCGACCTATCGCGTGCAATCGCCGGCCGCGGTCGACATGTCCTCGAACGCGCAGAGCGCGGGCCTCGACTACGTGTTCAGCACGACGGATGGCACGCCGCCGTCGATTTCGCAGCTCACGGTTGCCGGCAACGGCACCGTGATCGAGAACACGGCCACCAGCGTGACGGCGACGGTCGGTGCCTTCGATGTCGCGTTCGTCGACTTCTTCCTGAACGATGTGTTCTCTGCGACCGTTCCGGCGCCCTTCGTCATCAACTTCCAGGCCGTGCCGACGCTCGGCAAGCCCAACGATCTCATCAAGGTCTCGGCGATTGCGACCGACACCTCCGGGCGCCGCGGGCCCCCGCTGATTACCTACGTGCCGATCACGCTCGACGTGCCGCCCACCGCGCTCATCACCGTGCCGGCAGCGAGCCTGACGCCCATCAACGGCCAGCAGGTGGACGTGACGGTGTCGGCCACCGACGATGTCGGCCTGGCGCAGGTGAGCTTCAAGGCGCAGACCGGCAAACCGATCGATGCCGCGACGCATGCGGTCACGCCGCCGGTGAAGAACCGCACGGAGTCGTTCGGCTTCATCGTTCCGGCCGACGCGATCCCTGGATCGTCAATCGCCATTCAAGCCTCGGTCACCGATACGAAGGGGCAGGTCGTCAACGCGGATCCCGTCAACGTCGTCGTGCGAGACGCGGTGCCGCCGACGGTCAAGATCACCGGCGCCACTTCCGGAACACTCGTCAGACCCGGACAGCAGACCACTGTGCTCGTGACCGTGCAGGATGCCGGGCTCGTCAAGTCGCTCACGTTCAAAGCCAGCGGCGTCGCGGCGCTTACGCAGACGCGCGTGATCGACCCGCCGCAGGCGTCGATCGTGACCTCGTTCGTAGTTTCGATTCCGGCAGGCGCCCAGCCGCCGCAGAGCCTGACGCTCGACGCGACGGCCGAGGATCGCGCGGGCAACGTCGGCAGCGCGGCACGCGTGATCCTGCCGGTCGGCGACAACGTCGCTCCCACGATTTCTTCGATGCACACCGATTCCGGCCGGCTGCAGATCGTGCCCGGCCGCAGCGTGACGATCCAGGTGGACGCCGACGACGATCTCGGCGTGTCCGAGATCGATCTGCATGGCGACGGCGCCTTCGTCGTCGACACCGCGAAGGCGATCGCTCCGCCGCTCGCCACCGCGAGCACCACGTTCTCCGTGCAGGTGCCGGCGGACGCCGTGCCCGGCACCGTGCTCCTCCTGCGAGCGACCGCCGTCGATCTGTCCGGCAATGCCAGCGCGCCTGCCACGCTGGCCCTCACGGTCACGGCGTTCCCCGATGTGGCGTTCGGACCGTCGCTGATCATGGCCGCCGGCGAGACGAAGGATCTCGCCGTCCAGTTGTCTGCGCCTGCGCCGAGCGGGGGCCTCAGAGTGGACTTCGCCACCGACACGACAATCGCGATCGCCACACCATTCCTCGTGTTTGCGCAGGGTCAGACCGACGCGACCATTTCGGTCAGCGGCGTCGCCGGCGGCACCGCCTTCATCAACGCGCTGATCCAGGGCGTTCAGCGCGGAAGCGTGACGGCTGTGGTCCAGGGCGGCATTGTCACCGGCATCGTGCGCGATCCGCAGCTGGCGCCGGTGGTGGGCGCCAAGATCACCGTCGCCTCGGGTCTCTCGAACTTCACCGCGGAGACCGACGCCGACGGACGCTACCGTGTGATCGGCGTGTTCGGGCCATTCGTGTCGGTCAAGGTCCTCAAGGATGTTGACGCCTCCACGCGCCTGCTCGGGTTTGCGTCAGGCACGATGAATCGCGCGAACGGGTTCGTCAACGTCGACGTCGTCCTCGTGGCAGCCGGCGATATTCACGGACCGGTCCTCCTGAGCGACGGCAGCACGCCGGCCCCCGATGGCGTGCGCGTGGACCTCATCGAGGCCAATGCGTCGACGCCCATCAGCACGACGTTCACGAGCAACGGGTCGTACGAATTCCCGTTGGTCGGCCTCGGCAAGTACACGATCGAAGCGAGCGACTCGAACGGGAATCGTGGACGCGCATCGACCGAGATCGCCACGAGCGGCCAGGACGCGCTCGCCCCGGTGGCGTTCCTCGGACGCGGAAGCGTGACCGTGACCGTGAAGGATGGATCGGGCAACGCCGTCAACGGAGCGCTCGTCACGGTGTACGGCTACAGCATCTTTGGCGGGACGCCGCCGATTCAGGGCACGGCGATCGGCGGAACCTTCACCGTCGGGAACCTGTTCCTTGGCACGTTCACCGTCCAGGCCAGGGATCCGCTGACGAACCAGGCGGCGTCCGTGACCGGCGATCTGACGGCTTCAGCGCCGGATGCGGCGAGAGTGTTGACGCTCTCGAGCTACGCCAACCTGCAGGGCACCGTGTATCGAGCCGATGGCGTCACGACAGTCTCGGGTGCAACGGTGTCGGCCTTCGGCGTCAGCACGTTGTCGGATACGCAGGGACACTACGCGTTGTCCTTCCTGCCGCTCGGCACGTCGGCCGTGTCGGTGCGCGATGCGGCGTCGCGCGGCATCGGACAAGGAAGCGTGACGCTCGATCAGCAGGGACAGACCAGGAACGTCGACGTCACGCTCTTCGCGCAGGGCACGCTGGTCGTGACGGTTCAGACCGCGAACCAGGTGCCTGTCCCCAACGCGTCCGTGCGCGTGTCGGCCGGCAGCGGGGTGGCCAGCGATGTCCTGTTCGGGACCACCGGCGCCAACGGCACCGTGGTGATCGACCACGTGATCGTCGGTCCGTTCTCTGTGATCGCGAACAGTTCGACCCTGCAGGGAACCGCCGCAGGCACGTTGTCGGCCGGGCAGCAGCAGTCGGTTCTGGTGCAGCTCGAACCCACGGCGAGCATCACCGGCACGGTGAAGGCGCCCAACGGCGCGCCGGCGGTCGGCACGGTATTCGGCCAGGGCGGAAACGCCAGCTTCACGATCGTCCTCGACGCGGACGGGGCGTTCCGGGCCGACAACCTGAACCTCGCTACCTACCAGATCACGGCGTACGACTCGCAGAATCGTGTGCGCGCTCATTCCGCGCCGGTGGTCCTGGCGGCCTCGAATCAGGTGGCCTCCACCAGCATGAAGTTCGTCGGCCTCGGTGGCGTGAACGGACGGGTGCTGAATCCGGATGGTTCGAGCGCGATCGGCCTCTCGGTCCAGATCCGCAGCCTCAACCCCGAGTTCGGCGGATTCCACTCCGGAGGAACCACGAACAACGGCGGCTTCTACCAGGCGGACAGCCTGCCCGTCGGCGACTTCACCGTCAGCGTGGCAAACCCCGTGCTGCACCTGCGCGGCGAGGCGACCGGCACGATTCACGACGATGGCGAGGTGCCGACGATCGACATCCTGCTGCAGAACAACCTCGTCGACCTGCCGCTGACGAAGTGGGACGCGAACAACTTCACGTTCGATCTGCAGAAGGACGCGTCGATCCTGCGCGGCACCAACAACGTGTTCGTGGGACCGGACGCGGGCCAGCCGTTTGGCGGGATGCACCTCGACGTGATCGCGCAGGGAACAGCAACGCGTTTCACCGGCGCCAACTTCGGATCGGTCGAGGACAAGAGCCGCGAGGTCGCGGTCCATCAGGACAACGTCGGCGGCCTTAGCGTCACCCGCAAGGTCTTCGTGCCATCGGCCGGGTATTTCGCACGCTATCTCGAGCTCCTGACCAACCCGGCGGACACGCCGGTGACCGTCGACGTGCGAGTGTCGAGCGACATCCTCCGCAACAACGGCAGCGACCTGGCCACGGCCATCGTCGCCACCTCCAGCGGCGACGATCAGCTCGACGTGACCGATCCGGCGACGCCCGACCGCTGGCTGGTGATCGACGCGGCGCAGCCTGCCGATCCGTTCGCCACGTCGACGCCGCCGTCGACTGCGTTCGTCTTCGACGGGCCGGGCGGCGCCCGCCCGGTGAGCTCGGCGTCGCTGGCGCCGTCGAAGTCGCAGATTGCCCTCGACCCGCGCGAGCTGGACTACCAGTGGAGCTCGATCACGATTCAGCCGGGCGAAACGATCGGTTTGATGCACTTTGCCGTTCAGGAAACGTCGCGATCGGCGGCGCAGGCCGCGGCCGAGCGTCTGGTGCAGCTGCCGCCGGAAGCCCTCGCCGGCCTGAGCACCGACGAACTCGCGCAGGTCGGAAACTTCGTGACGCCGAGTGATGGCGTCAGCACGCTGGCGCCGCTGGCCCCGCTGACCGGCACGGTGACTGGACGAGTGTTCGCGTCGGACGCGAGCACTCCGGCCGGCGGCGTGGCGGTACGCTTCAAGAGCAGCAACCCGCTGTTCCGAAGCTACCAGACCACGACCGCCGCTGACGGCAGCTTTGCATTCACTTCGGTCCAGACCGACAACGGCGCGTCGCGAGCCATCCCGATTGAAGACTTCACCCTGCGTGGGAATCATCCTGTCCTTGGCGCGCAGCTGC
This sequence comes from Vicinamibacterales bacterium, assembly GCA_035693505.1. Lineage (GTDB taxonomy): Bacteria > Acidobacteriota > Vicinamibacteria > Vicinamibacterales > CAVVIG01 > CAVQFC01. The sequence goes on along the minus strand of DASSGK010000166.1, from coordinate 261 downwards.
CGACGCCGCTGACCGCAGGAACGTTCGCGAGCGGGTCGGACACCGCGCAGCAGGACGTCGTTTTCAGCACCACGGGCGTCTTGAGGGGGATCGTGCGGCTGAATGGCGCGCCGGTGGCGGGCGGCCAGGTCGCGGCGGGCGGCGTATTCGGCAGCATCGGCATGGGCTTCAACGGGACGACGGCAAGCGACGGCAGCTTCGCCTTCCCGCTGATGCCGCCCACGCTCTTTACGCTCACTGCGACAGCGTTCCCGCAAAGCG
>DASSGK010000165.1:0-10198 GCA_035693505.1 Vicinamibacterales bacterium | reverse complement strand
CGCTGGACTGGCGACGCGAAGAGCCTGACGTTTGCCGCCGCGGAGCTCAATTTCGACGTGTGGATGCAGCCGCTCGATCGTGCAACCGGTGCGGCACGCGGCGACACGAAACGGCTGACCGACGAGCTCACCGATGACTGGAGTCCGTCCATCGACTGGAAAGGCACGACGGCCGCCTACGTGAGCCGCCGGTCGAACACCTGGTCGTTGCGGACGATCGACATCGCATCGGGCACGCAACGGTCGGTGCTTTCGAGCCCGACTCGCCTGCAGACGGCGCGGCTGTCGGGTGACGGCAGCCGCATTCTCTTCACCTCGTCGAACTTCGACCTCATGTCGATCGCGTCGACGGGGGGCGCGGCCGAAAAGCTGTGCGAGCACTGCGGCGAGGTAATGGGCGGATCGACCGACGGACGCCGCACCTTGTACGAACCGTTCGAAAACGAGGACGTCCTGATGTACGACCCCGACGCACACGCGACAGTCACACTGGCAAAGCGGCCCGGCCCGGACGTGATCCTGTCGAGCGCGCGGTTCTCGAACGACGGCAAATGGGTGGCGTTCCATGCCCTCCGAAACGCGACCAACTCCGCGCAACTCTGGATCGTTCCCGTCGGCCCTGAACGGCCTGTGCCGCAGGCCTCCTGGATTGCCGTCAGCGAAGGCGACGCCCTCGAACGTGATCCCGCCTGGTCTCCGGACGGCCGCTTCCTGTACTTCATCTCGGAGCGCGATGGCTTCAGGTGCCTGTGGGCCCGCGCGCTCGATCCGATCACGAAACATCCGGCCGCCGACGCCTTCGCCGTCCGACACTTTCACTCGGCGCGCTTCTCGCTGCGGCAAGTCGGCAGCCGCGGGTTCCTGACCGGCCTGACCGTCGGCGACGGCGGGCTGGTGTTTGCCATGGGCGAGCTCAAGGGCAACGTCTGGCTGGAGACGAATGGCCGCTAACCGCATCAGCGTCGTTGTCATCAGCCGCAACGAGGGACACGAGCTGCAGCGAACCGTCCAGAACTTCGACGACACGCTGCCGCCGGACGCTGAAATCGTCGTCATCGACGATGGATCCACGGACGGCTCGGCGAATCGCGTGACGCGCCGGCGCGGACGTGTGCGGGTGAAACGGGTGGCGAACTACGGCGTCGCCCGGGCGAGGAACCTTGGCGCACGGCAGTCTCGCGGCGGCATCATCGTCTACGCCGACGCGCACCTTCGGCTCCCTCGTGAGTGGTGGAGGCCGATGCTCGATGTCCTCGCCGACCCGAAAGTCGGCGGCGTGGCGCCGGCCATCACGGGATTCAACGGCGGCCGCATCGGCTACGGATTGACGTTCAGGGACTCTCGGCTCGAAGTACGCTGGCGGCGCCGGAAGCCGCAGGGGCCGGCGGCCGCGCCGATCATTCCCGGCTGCTGTTTTGCGACCCGGCGCGATGTGATCGAGGCCACCGGCGGCTGGGACGATCGTCAGTTGCAGCGCGGCAACGTCGACAACGAAGGCTGCGTGCGCTTCTGGACGCTGGGAAAGGATCTGATGGTGACGCCCGATACGGTCGTGGCGCACAAGTTCCGTAAACGATCGCCGTACCCGGTCGGGTGGCCCGAGTTCATGTTCAATCGCCTGCGCCTGGCGTACGTGCACTTCGGTCCGCAGCGTCTCGGACGCGTGGTCGCCAGCCTCCGGAACTATCCTGGCTTTGGCGAAGCGCTTGCGCTGCTTGCCGAGAGCGACATCGCCGAGCGGCGGCGGGAACTGCGCGCGCGGCGCGTGCGCGACGATGACTGGTACTGCGACCGGTTCAATTTAAAGTGGTAGGCGGCAAGACGTCTCACAACAAAGGAGCGCGACGAATGGCGAAGAAGAAGAAGGCGGCAAAGAAAAAGGCAACGAAGAAGAAGGCCGCGAAGAAGAAGGCCACGAAAAAAGCCCCGAAGAAAAAGGCGAAGGCCGCCAGGAGACCGCCGATCAGGGCCGCCGCGACCGCCGCCGTCGAGCCGCCCCCGCCGACTGGCACGATCGACAACAACGCCAACTGATCGCGCGTTGCGTCCGTGGCTCGGGGTTGGGTACCGAGCCACGGAAAAGCGCCGTGCAGCAGTTTCCACAGCCAGGTAGTGTCCGCCTTTAGGCGGACCGTAGAGAGTCCGGCTGAAGCCGGACACTACCAGGAACGGGGACTGCTAGGCCGGAGGCGTCGAGGCCGAGTGTTCCAGCACGTACCTTCCGAGCTCGGCGCGCGTTGCGTCCGCAGAGACGAGCGTCAGCTCCAGGCGCATCGATGGCATCTGTCGCACGACAGCCGCAGGCATCGCCCAGAAGAGCTCGTCGTCCGGCTTGGACAGGGGGACGTTTTCGATTCGACTGAACGGTGAGTCTCCCGGTCCCATCACCGACATCGACACCGACTCCACCGCGGAGAAATCCGCTCGCAGCGCGGTGACGACGAGATCGTCGCCGGGAAAGACGGAGCACGGCACGGTCTCCCCCGGTGTCAGGCTATACATGCGAACGTGGAGACCATCCCGCTGCATGCGATTGAGCAAGGCGCGGGACACGATGCCGGACACGCGTCCCTGACGCACGAGCGTCGTGAGCCCGGCCCCGAGTGACGCCATCTCGTGGAGGCGCGCCGAGCAGTCGCCGCATGCGAACAGATGCTCCTCGACGCGAGTCGTTTCGTCATCGTCCGACAGGTCGCGCGCCCAGTAGTCGAGCAGCGTTCCATCTGAGATCGGAGACTGGCATGCGGTCATGATGGCGTCGCCTCCGCGGACGTCATGCACGTCCGAAGGCGCTCCACGGCGCGGTGTCGGATCACCCGGACGTTGCCCTCCTTGATCCCCAGCTCCTTCGCCACGTCGCCTGCGGTTCTCTCCGCGTAAAAAGTCAGCAGCACCACGATGCGTTCACGCTCGGCAAGCCGGCCCAGGCAGAGCTCGAGGCGATCGACGTCGAGCGCCGCGTCGCCGGCCGGCGCCGCGACGATATCCGGAAGCATGAAGGTCTCGCGCAGTTTCTCGCGCCGCCATTCCAGCCGCTTCTGGTCTTTCACCATGGTCCGGCTCACGCCCAGGACGAACGACGCGATCTGATCCACTTCGCGAACCGATCCGCTCCGCAGTTTCTCGATCGTGACGAGCATCACCTGCTGCACGAGGTCGAGCGCGGCGTCCTCGTCGCGCAGATGGCGCAGCCCGTAGAGACGCACCCGCGGCGCGAAACGTCGATACAGCTCGTTCTCCGCCGCTCCGGCGTCGTCATGCTGGCGCGCCGCCACGGCGCGCGCGAGGTCGCCGTCGCTCGAGTCGACGCTCGTGTGCATTCGACGGTGACGGTACTATCCGCTCGAGCGCACCGTCAATCGAACCGCGGGCGTTTCTGTCAGACGGTCGCCGAGACACCGGTCACCTGCCTGATGACCTCCCCGCTCGCCACGAGCGCCGCCGCGCCGTCGCCGACGAACGTGGATCCGTGCATCGCCGCCAGAATCCGCGGCTGCAGCGCGGCGAGGTTGGCCAGCTGCCGTTTGGTATTTTCCGTGTAGGGCACGTAGTCCATCAGCACGGGCGAGTGCTGATAGGTTTCGAAGGCCTGCCGATACCGGCCGACGACGTCGCCGGAGGTCACCGGCTCGACATCGCCGAGCTGGTGCATCAGATCCGAGCACAGCAGCAGGCGGTCGGTCTCCTCGAACAACACGCCGGCGTCCCACCCGTGAGGCAGATGTGGCGTCGGCACGAAACGAAAACGATGCCGTCCGGTGTCGAGGATCTCGTTCGGCTTGAGCGCGCGCGGCGGCCGGTTCGAGAAGTCGGCGATGTTGATCATCGCGCCGAGCTCTCCACAAACCGGGAGCGCGTCCGGCGCGGCCGACAGCCACTCGTTGAGCGCGCCGCATTCGTCGACCTCGAAATGGCTCCAGCTGATCCAGCGCAGGCTGGCGGGATCGATCAGTTTCGCAACCGCTTCGTGCACCACCGGAAACATGCCGCGCATGCCCGTGTGAAACAGGAGCGGCTCATCGTCGCGGACAAGGAAATGATTGAATTGAAGATTGAAGTCCGGCACGTATACACAGATTCGATACAGATCCGGTGCGATTTCGTCGATCCGCGCAGCCATGTTGCCTCCCTGGACGCCGTCGTGGCGCCACAGACAGGAAGCGTCACGACTCCGGCGACCGTTACACGCCCGTCCAGAGCCGCCGAATACGGGGGGGCGGTGTGGTGTCCTGAGCAGAACAGTTGTGGCGCACGGCTTCAGCCGTGCGATGGTGGTATAAATCCCCGTGCCGCGCTGTCTCACGCTCGGCGTCATTCCGGCGATCCTCGCCGCGCTGTTCGCGACGCCGATGCTTGGGCAGACGGCGGCCGGCCGAAAAGCGAAGGAGGGCCGCGTCGCGACAGGCAGCGCCTCGCTGTACACCCGCGACATCGGAGAGGGCGAGCCCGCTATCGTTCTCCACGGCGGGCCGGATTTCGATATCGCGTACCTTCTTCCCGATCTCGATCGCCTCGCCGATCTCTATCACCTCGTTTACTTCGATCAACGCGGGCGCGGCAAATCGGCCGAAGGCGTACGTCCGGAGGACGTCTCGCTGGCCACCGAGCTCGAGGACATCGAACGCGTACGGCAGCATTTCGGACTCGAACGGGCGACGCTGCTGGGCCACTCGTGGGGCACGGTACTCGCGCTCGAATACGCGCTGCGCTATCCGGCACGGGTGTCACGCCTCATCCTGATGAATCCCGCTCCCTCGTCATCCGCCGAGGCCGCATTGCTGCGGAAGGCGTACACCGCCCAGCTCGGCGACGAGGCCGTGGCACGGCAGCGCGCCATCGTCACCGGCCAGGCGTATCAGCAGGCTGATCCGCAGACCGTCGCCGATCGATACCGGATTCATTTCTCTCATGCCCTGGCGACGCCGGCGCACTACGAGGCGCTGATGAAGGCGATGAGAGCGGCGTTCATCTCGCAGGGCGCCGCCGGCATCCTGAAAGCGCGGGCCGTCGAGAGCCGCCTGATGGCGGACACCTGGGAACGACCCGACTACGATCTGATCCCGCGCGTGTCGTCCCTGCGAGTCCCGACGCTCGTTCTGTACGGCGACCACGACTTCATCCCGCGCGACATCTCGGAACATCTCGTCAAAGCGCTGCCGCAGGCGAAGCTGACGGCCTTCGAGAACTGCGGACACTTCGCATATCTGGAGTGTCCCGCTGCGGTGCACACCGCACTGCAAAACTTCTCTCGCCAGTAGCGATCGCGGTGGTTGAAACCCGCGGCGAGGCATTCGCTAGAATCCTGCAATGACATCAAATGACTCGCCGGCACACAACGCGGGTGACTCGGCGTCGGTTGAATCGTGGCTGGTCTCTGCAGGACGCAGCCGCGAACCCGGCTCACCCCTGAACGTGCCGCTGTGGCCGGCGTCGAACTTCGTCCTGGGAGACCGGCGTGCTTACGCGCGCGACGATGGCACGCCGGGCTGGGACGCACTGGAAGAGATCGTCGGCGGCCTCGAAGGCGGGTCTTCGATCTCTTTCGCGTCCGGCATGGCGGCAATCGCAGCGGTGTTCGATCAACTTCCCGCGGGCTCGGTCGTCGCGCTGCCCGACGACTGCTACCAGGGTGTCGCGGGACTCGCTAACGCCGGGCAGGCTCGCGGGCGGTGGACAGTCCATCGAGTGGCTGTCGCCGACACGGCGCGCTGGGTCGAGATGTGCGGCAGCGCCGACTTGATTTGGCTGGAGTCTCCTTCGAATCCGCTGTTAATCGTCGGAGATCTGGACGTCATCTGTGCCGCCACGCGGAAGCGCGGCGCGATTCTTGGCGTCGACAATACCTTCGCGACGCCGCTGAATCAGCGGCCGCTCACGCTTGGGGCCGACGTGTCCGTGCAGTCGGTGACGAAATTCATCGGCGGACACTCGGACCTGCTCGGCGGCGTCCTCACCGTGCGCGACGCGAACTTGTTGGCCGCACTGCGTCAGACGCGCGAGCTCTCGGGTGCAACGCCGGGCACGCTCGAAATCTTTCTCGCGGTCCGCGGCGCCAGAACTCTCGCCGTGCGGCTCGATCGGGCGCAGGCGAACGCGATGACTTTGGCCGAGCGTCTCACGGGTCATCCGAGCGTTACCCTGACCCGGTATCCGGGCCTCGCCACTCACCCGACACACGAAGCCGCGCGACGCCAACTCAAGGGCTTCGGCACGATCATCTCGTTCGACGTGCGCGGCGGCGCAGCCGCGGCCGATGCTGTGTGCAGCGGACTCCAACTCATTCAACACGCCACCAGCCTGGGCGCTGTCGAGTCGACGATCGAACGGCGGGCCAGCGTTCCTGGTCAGGAACACCTGCCTCCTGCGCTGCTGAGGCTCAGTGTGGGGATCGAGGCCGTTGACGATCTCTGGATCGATCTCGATCGAGCGCTGAACAACGCCGTCAACTCGTAGCGGGATGTCGCGGGCGGGTAAGTATCAGGAGGCCGGTGGAGCGCCTGACTTCAACTGGCGTTGGTACTCCGCCTCGTCGTAGCGACCTTTCGACTCCGCGATGAGGCCATCGGCACCAATCGTCCACTCTTCGGATCCATGAATTCGAACCGGCTTGCCGGTACCTTCTGGCCCGGTATTCGTGCCGGTCCATATCCAATGGAAGATGGCATTGCCGCCGTCCTGAGTGACTCGATCCATCTTCACGACCATATCCGGGAACGCAATCATGAATCCGCGCGCCGTCTCGGCGATCGCGGTGCGCCCGACCGACGGAACACCGTCATTGACCGAGAGGGATCCGGTCTCGTTGTAGAACGACGCCAGGCGGACAGGATTCTGGCTGCTCCAGGCGGCTGCGTAGCGCGTTGCGAAATCAGTCAACTCCGTCTGATTCATCGATGCCTCCTCGAGATGCAGGCAGTGTAGCAGCGGCCTATAATCACGCGCGGCCGATGGCAAAGTTGATCTACATCACCAATACGTCGCTCGACGGATACATTGAGGACGAAACCGGCGCGTTCGATTGGGTCAATCCCGATCAAGTGTTCGAATTCATCACCGAGCTGATCCGGCCGATCGGAACCTATCTCTATGGGCGGCGCCTCTACGAGACGATGGCTTACTGGGAGGCGCCGGTGGAAAGCTATCCACCCGAACGCCGCGACTTCGCGGAGGTCTGGCAGAAGGCCGGGAAGATCGTCTTTTCACGAACGCTGGCAGGCGCGACGACACGCCACACGCGCGTCGAGCGGGACTTCGACGTCGAAACGATACGAACGCTGAAGAAGGAATCGGCGCACGACATCAGCATCGGCGGCGCCGAGCTGGCTGGCGTGGCGCTCGAAGCGGATCTCGTCGACGAGTGTCACCTGTTTATCAACCCGGTGATCGTCGGCCGCGGCAAGCCGGCATTCCGACCTGCACTTCGACTGAATCTCGAACTCCTCGAGACGCGCCGTTTCAGTAACGGGGTCATCCACGTGCGCTATCGAGTCCGCGGCCGCACTTCTTGATGGCCCTGCAGCGGCGTCGCCGATAGTTACTTCGTCTTGTCCTGTTCGTTCTGCGCCTTCGGCTCCCAGAGTTCGACTTTGTTTCCGTCAGGATCGAGGACCCAGGCAAATGTTCCGTTGTCGTCGGAATCGGGGCCTTTCAGGATGTCGACTCCGTTGCGCTTCAGCTGCGCCAGCATGTCGGAAATATTGTCGATCCGCTCAGCCCCGCTCCTTGCCTTCGGGCTGCCAGAGTTGTATCGGGTTGCCCTCCGGATCGTTCAGTTTGGCGAAGCGGCCGTTCGGGTAGGCCTGAGGGTCCACTTCGACAGCGATGCCCCGTTCGCGAAGCTGGGCGACCATCTTGTCGAGGTCGCCAACGCGGAAGTTGATCATCCATTGGAACCGGCGATCGCCAAAGTACGACGTGTCCTCCTTGAACGGTGCGAAGGCGGTCGTCCCGGCACTGGTCCGCCACGGCGTGGCGCCGGGTTTCTGAGGGACGGGGGCGACGCCGAGATTCGCCTCATACCACTCAGCAAGTTTCCTGGGATCCTTTGCGCGGAAGAAAAATCCGCCAATGCCCTGCACGCGTTCCATGCCGCCGCTTCCCTGGGTTGACACTCGCGTCGCGCCGGTCGCGACCGCTGCCGCACCGGCAATCGCGACCCGAATCGCTGCTCGACGTGTGACGTTCGACGAGTTGCTCATGCTTGCTCCTCGCTGTAGCCGAACCGATTGAGGTCTCCGGAATCGCCGGACAGTCTACTCCCGTCGTTCCAAATGCACACCCGGCGGCGGGTAAAACATCAGGATGGCGTCGCGAGTCGATGTACGATCCCGACATGCGGCGGACGCTATCGTCTGCTCGATTGATGCGGTTTGCGATGGCCCTTGCGCTGGCCCTGGGACTGGGTGTCGCGGGTGCGGCGCAGCAGCACATCCTGACAAACGGACGGAACCTCCAGATCCCGATCAACCACGGACTCCCGGACCGGCCGGATGGCTTCACGTTCTGCCGGCTGCGGTATCAAAACATCCGCAGGGCGCGGAAGTCCGGGTGGGGCGACGACTATCCGCAAGCGGATTACAACTTCCTGGTGCGTCTCTCCGAGCTGACCAGGACGACGATCAGCACCTGGAACAACGGCGACCCCGGCTTTGCGAACGTCACCCCCACCGATCCGAATCTGTTCCGGTGTCCGTACCTCCGCATGCAGAATGCGGCCAACTACGACTTCACGCCCGAAGAGACGGCCCGCATGCACGACTACCTGTTGAAGGGCGGCTTTCTCTGGATCGACGACAACTGGGATCCGGACTTCGAGTACATCCGTCCGAACATCGAGCGAATCCTGCCTGGCGCCGCGTTCGTCGACCTGCCGGTCGACCACCCGATGTTCTCGATTCTCTACAACGTCGACCCGCTCCCTCAGATTCCGTCGCTCGGCTCGTGGCAGCGTAACCGCCAGGATTCCGAGATCGGACCGTCAACCGTGCACTACTACGCGGTGATCGGTGACAACGACAGGATCCTCGTGCTGGTCAGCATGAACTCCGACGTTTCAGACAGCTGGGAGCGGGAAGGCGACAACCGGGATTACTTCGAAACCTATTCGCCGAAGGGCTATGCGCTGGGTGTGAACGTGGCCGTCTGGGTCATGACCCACTGACGGATCACGCGACGGAAACGTCCAGGGCGGTCGCCGACGCGCGAGGCTTTGGCGGAGCGCTTCGTTGGTGCGGTAACATCCCAGACCGACATGAAAAGACTGCTCCTTGCATGCACGCTGCTCTCGGCGCTTGTCGTCTCGGCTCAAGAATCGACACAGCCGGCCACCGGCAGCGGCAACCAGGATCCATTCGTCCAGGCTACCTTCGACGACTTCCGCCTGCGCTCGGTCGGGCCCGCGATCGCGTCGGGCCGCATCGGCTCGATCGCGGTGCATCCCGAGAACAAGCAGACGTGGTACATCGGCGTGTCGTCGGGCGGCGTATGGAAAACCACCAACGCCGGCATCACCTTCACGCCCGTGTTCCAGAACGAAGCCAGCTATGCGATCGGCACCGTCGTGATCGACCCGAAGAATCCCAGCACGGTCTGGGTCGGCACCGGCGAAGCCACCAACCAGCGCGCCACCGGTTACGGTGACGGCGTCTATCGCAGCGACGACGCCGGGAAGACCTGGAAGGATCTCGGGCTGAAGACGTCCGAGCAGATTGGCCGCATCGTGATCGATCCGCGCGACTCGAACGTCGTGTTCGTCGCCGCGTATGGATCGCTGTGGAAAGAAGGCGGAGAGCGAGGGCTCTACAAGACGACCGACGGCGGGGCCACCTGGAACAAGGTTCTCGAGATCAGCGAAAACACCGGCATCAGCGACGTCGCCATGGATCCCAACAATCCCGACGTGATGCTGGCGGTCGCGCATCAGCGGCGCCGTCACACCTGGACGCTGATTCACGGCGGACCGGAAAGCGGCCTGCACAAGTCCACTGACGGCGGTAAGACCTGGCGCCGCATTCGCGGCGGCCTCCCCGCCGGCGATCTCGGGCGCATCGTCCTCTCCTTCTCGAAGGCGCAGAAGGGACTCGTCTACGCCAAGGTCGAGACCAGCGAGAACACCGCGATCTACGCGTCGCTCGACTCGGGCGACAGCTGGGAGCGGCGCGGCACCGTCAACGCGCAGCCGATGTACTACCAGAACATT
>DASSGK010000164.1:0-20289 GCA_035693505.1 Vicinamibacterales bacterium | reverse complement strand
CGAGGGGGCCGCGCGCCGTGGCGCCGGGCGCCGAGCACGGGCTCGTATTCGAGCTCGGCGCCGTCGCTCGCGTGCCGCAGCAGCAGGCCGCCGCGGCTCATGTCGCCGCGGCCGACGAACGCGCTCGGGAACTGCAGCCGCGCGCCGAAGATGTCCGTCAGTACATCGACGTACTTCGGCGACGCGATGCTGCCCAGCAGCACGATGTCGCACTCGGACCCGATTTCGTTGAGGAGCGCGCGCGCGCTGGTCTCGAGCGGCCGCCGGTACGCCGGATTGTCGGCGTCGATGTCACCCTGACCGAACGCCTGCACGGCCGTGCGCGTCACGAGCGTGTCCGGGCTGCGCAGGCCGGCGTTCGACGTGATGATGTGAATGCCGGAGCCGACCACGGGATTGTCGGGCTCGATCGGCCGTGCGAACCGGCGCGCGTACGTCAGCTTGCCGCGGAAGTACAAGCCGCTCATGAAACTGAACAGGTCGCCGAGCGGAGCGCCTTCAGGCGACCGCAAGGCGACCGCTAGCGCAAACGTCGCGCGCGGTGAGAGCGCCTGCTTCGCACGACTCCCCCCGCAATTCGCGGGGGACAGGAGAAAGATACGGCCAGTCACCAGTGTCCGGGATCCCCGTGCGCTAGAACCCCCATCGCAGGAGAACCGCTCCGACCGTGAAGCCCGCGCCGACGGACGCCAGCAGCACGAGCTGGCCTTTTTTCAGCCGGCCCGAGGCGATCGCGTCGTTCAGCGCCAGCGGAATCGTCGCCGCCGTCGTGTTGCCGAACCGTTCGATGTTGATGATCACCTTCTCCGGATCGACGCCGAGCTTCTCGGTCGCTGCCTGAATGATGCGGCGGTTCGCCTGGTGCGAGACGAACAGATCGATGTCCGACGCGCCGAGGCCGTTGCGCTCCAGCAGGCGCCGCGCGATTTCCTCGGTCTTCCTGACCGCGAACTTGAACACGGTCTGGCCGTCCTGCTTCACGTAATGCAGGCGCTGATCGACCGTCTGATGCGACGCCGGCTGGAGGCTGCCGCCCGCCGGCATGCAGAGTGCGGGGCCGCCGCCGCCGTCGATCTCGTGCTCGAAATCGAGAATCTGCGGGCCGCCCTCTGCGGCCGCCGACACGACGACCGCGCCGGCGCCGTCGCCGAAGATGACGCAAGTCGCCCGGTCCTTGTAATCGATGATGCTCGACATCACGTCGGCGCCGACCACGAGGACGTGCTCGTGCGCGCCGCTGGCCACGAACTGACATGCCGTCGTCAACGAATAGGTGAACGCCGAGCAGGCGGCGCTCAAATCGAACCCCCACGCGTTGTGCGCGCCAATCTTGTGTTGAATCAGGCAGGCGGTGCTCGGAAACATCATGTCGGGCGTCACGGTGCCGACGATCACGACGCCGATGTCCGCCGGCGTCAGCCCCGCGTTCGCAATCGCCTTGAGCGCGGCCTCCTTGCCGAGGTCGGAGGTCGCGACGCCCTCGTCGACGATGTGCCGCTCGCGGATGCCGGTCCGCTGGAGGATCCAGTCATCGGTCGTATCGACCATCTTCTCGAGGTCGGCGTTGGTCAGCAGCCGCGGCGGCACGTACGTCGCCAGCGACGCAATCGTCGCCGGACGTCCGCCGATTCGCGGGGCCTTGCGGCTCTGCGCTGAGCCTGTCGAAGCATCGATCACCACAGTCGTGAGTCCCTTCGTTGTTCCGCGGGCGCGGGCAGCCCGAAATAGCCGTACGCGAGCGACGTGGCCACACGTCCGCGCGGCGTGCGATCCAGGAACCCGGCCTGAATCAGGAACGGCTCGTAGATGTCTTCGATCGCGTCCTTCTCTTCGCTGATGGCGGCCGCGATCGTGTTGAGGCCGACCGGGCCTCCTCCAAACTTGTCGATGATGGTCCGGAGCAGCTTGCGATCCACTTCGTCGAAACCATGCTCGTCGACCTCGAGCAGCTTCAGCCCGGCATGGGCCACGTCGAGCGTGATCGTCCCGGACGCGCGAACCTGCGCGAAGTCACGCACGCGGCGGAGCAGCCGGTTCACGACGCGCGGCGTCCCGCGCGCGCGGCGGGCAATCTCCACACCCGCGGCGTCCTCGATCGGCACGCCGAGAATCCTGGCCGAGCGACGCACGATCTCCTCGAGATCCTTCGGCGCGTAGAACTCCAGTCGATGCGTGATGCCGAACCTGGATCGCAGCGGCGACGTCAGCAGCCCCGTGCGCGTCGTCGCACCGATGAGCGTGAAGCGCTCGATCGGAATCTTCACCGTCCGCGCGCTCGGCCCCTGACCGATGAGGATGTCGACCTCGTAGTCCTCGAGCGCGGGATAGAGGATCTCCTCCACCGCCGGCGACATCCGATGGATCTCGTCGATGAACAGGACTTCGTTCTTCTTGAGGTTCGTAACGATGCCCACCAGGTCGCCGGGCTTCTCGATGGCGGGACCTGACGTCGCCCGTATCGGCACGCCCATCTCGTTGCCGATCACGTACGCGAGCGTCGTCTTGCCGAGGCCCGGGGGACCGTGGAGGAGTACGTGATCGAGCGGCTCGCCGCGCTGTTTCGCCGCGTCGATCGCGACGTGCAGGTTCTCGCGGATGCGATCCTGGCCGATGTATTCGTCGAGCAGGCGCGGACGCAGTCCGGCTTCGTACTGCGCGTCTTCGTCCACGCGCGCCGCGGTCACGAGGCGGTCGTCCGTCACTTGGCCACTTCCCGTAACGCCTGTTTCAACACGCGCTCGAAGCTGGCGTCGGATGCCGATCCGATGATCTTGATCGCGGCTTCCGCGGCTTTTTCGGCGAGAGGCCGATGATACCCCAGGTTCACGAGCGCCGAGACCACGTCATCGCGCAGCATGGGCGCTTCCGGCTCCGCGACGCCAACCGCAGCGGCGGCGACCGCGGCACGAGGCAGGCGATCCTTCAGCTCGAGGACGATGCGCTCGGACGTCTTCTTGCCGACGCCGGGAATCGCGGTGAGCCGCGCCAGGTCGCCGCGCTCGATCGCGCGAATGAGGTCTTCCGGCTCGATCCCCGAGAGCACCGCCAGCGAGACCTTGGGGCCAATCCCGCTGACGCTGATGAGCCGCTCGAAGAGGTCCTGTTCCAGCTGGGTGGCGAAACCGTAAAGGACGATCGCGTCCTCTCGAACATGTGTGTGGACGCGCAACGCAGTCCCCGTCCCCGGCTCGCCGAGCCCATAGAACGTCGACAGCGGCACGAATACCTCGTAGCCGACGCCGTTGACGTCGATCACGAGGCGGTTCGGATGCTTCTCGAGGATGGAACCACGAAGGTGCGCGATCATCGGTGGATCCCGGAGAGGCCGAAGACCATCAGCGCTGCGGCCGGTACTGACGCCAGCTGGAGGCCTTGCTGCGCGCCGGCTGCGCGGCGCCGAGCACGAGCGACGGCGGCTGCGCGTGCACGTGGCAGATCGCGACGGCAAGCGCGTCGGCAGCGTCGTGCGGCGACGGCACTTCCGCGAGCCCCAGCAGCAGCTTGATCATCTGCTGGACCTGCGGCTTCTCCGCACGCCCGTATCCCACCACCGCGCGTTTGATTTCGGCCGGCGTGTACTCGAACACCGGAATGCCGGCCTCGACGGCCGCGAGCATCGCGACGCCGCGGGCGTGACCGAGCTTGAGCGCGCTGCGCGCGTTGACCGAGTAGAAGACGTTCTCGATCGCCGCGCAGGCCGGCCGGCAATCGGCCAGGATCTCCGAGAGCTGGCTGTGGATGCGAAGAAGCTTGTCGGGAAACGAGGCAAGCGCCGGAGACCTGATGGCGCCGCACACCACAATGCGGTGGCGCGACCCGTCGGTCTCCACGCAACCGTAGCCGGTGCGCTCGGACCCTGGGTCGATGCCGAAGACCCTCACGCGAGCGAGGCCTCGATCTCCTGCTCGGAAATGTCGAAGTTCGACCAGACGTGCTGCACGTCGTCCTGATCGTCGAGCGCTTCCATGAGCTTCAGCATCTGCTGCGCGACTTTGCCTTCGAGCTTCACGTAGTTCTGCGGAATCATCGACACCTGGGCGCTCGCCGGCTCGACGCCGAGCTGCTTGACGGCATCGCGCACCGCCTGGAACGCTTCGGGGGCGCTCAGCACTTCCCAGTTATCGTCGTCGTCCTGCATGTCGTCGGCGCCGGCATCGAGGACCGCGCCGAGCAGCTTCTCCTCGTCGGCTTTCGCCTTCTCGACGACGATGTAACCCTTCTTGTTGAACATCCAGGCGACGGCGTTGGTGGACGCGAGGTTGCCGCCGTGCTTCTCGAGCATGTGGCGCAGTTCGCCGACCGTGCGGTTCTTGTTGTCGGTGAGCACGTCGATGATGACCGCCGCGCCGCCCGGCCCGTAGGCCTCGTACTGCGCTTCTTCGTAGGCCACGCCGGGCTCTTCGCCCGTGCCTTTGCGAATCGCGCGCTTGATGTTGTCGGCCGGCATGTTCGCCGCCTTCGCGTCGGCGATGACCGAGCGCAGCCGCGGATTCATGTCGGGATCGCCGCCGCCGTTGCGGGCGGCCACCGTCAGTTCCTTGATGAGCCGCGTGAAAATCTTGCCGCGCTTGGCATCGAGCGCGCCCTTCTTATGCTTGATGGAGGCCCATTTGGAGTGGCCGGACATGTCAAAACTCCCCGGAAAAACGCGAAGATGAGACGAAAGGGACCGGAAATTTTACCTCTTTTTCGCCAGGATGATCCAGACATCGGCCCGGTCGTCCCAGGCGCGTCCCCGATAGTCGCCCAGCACGGCATCGACCGAAAACGCGGCGTTCTCGAGCTGCCGGGTCATCTGACGGACCGAGAGCGTGCGGAAGGTCAGATCGAACCGGTGCTCCTGCGTGTGCGTGCCGCGCTTCTCGATGTAGGTCTGCTCGAAGGTCGTGAGATGGTTCACCGGATCCTGGCGGACCGACTCGACGAGCGTGAGCTGCGCGCGACCCGCGCGCCCGCGCAGCTGGACGCGATTCTCGTACTCGCGCCACTTGGGCACGTCGGGCACCAGATCTATTCCGAAGATACCGCCAGGCGCGAGCACACGCGCCACCGAGGCGAGCGTCGCCGTGAGATCGCGCGGCCGGATCAGCGACTGCAGGATGCCGTACGGCGCGAGCACCATCCGGAAGGCGTCGTCATCGAACGGGAGCGCCCGGATGTCACCGCGGATGAGACGGAGCGATTGCTGCGGCTTGCGGATTCGCGAACGTGACGATTTGAGGATTCGCCGGCGCGCACGCTCCAGCATCGGTTCGGATCGATCGATGCCGATCAGGTTCACGCCGGCGCGCGCCAGCGGCAGCGACACGCGGCCGGTACCGCATCCCAGTTCGAGCACAGGGCCTGTCGCATTGGCGGCGACGCGGCGCCAGAACGGCACGTCGCGACGGCCGAGCGTCTGGGCGTTTTCCCAGTCGTAGAACGGCGCATAGGTGTCCCAGCCCTGCCAGCCTTCGCGTTTCACGGAAGCGTATTATAGGGGCCATGAACGATCTCGGACGCTGGCGCGACGAGTTTCCGATTCTTGCGCGCTCGGTCTACATGATCAGCAACTCGCTCGGCGCGATGCCGCGCCGGACAGCGCAGGACCTCGCCGAGTACGCGGACACGTGGGCGACGCGCGGCGTGCGCGGGTGGGAAGAGCGCTGGTGGGAGATGCCGATCGAGGTCGGCAACAAGGTGGCGCGCATCATCGGCGCGCCGGCCGGCACCGTCAGCATGCACGAGAACGTGACGACCGCGCACATGGTTGCGCTGTCGTGCCTGCGGCCGAGCGGCAAGCGGAAACGGATCGTCTGCACGGCGCTCGATTTCCCGTCGATGGTGTACCTCTATCGCGCGCAGCAGGCCGCGGGATTCGAGCTGGTGATCGTACCGGGCGAAGACGACCTGACGATCCGGACGGAGCGCATGCTGGAGGCCATCGACGAGTCGACAGCTGTCGTCGCCTTCTCGCACGTGCTGTTCCGCACGTCGTACATCATGGATGCCGAGGCGATCGTCAGGCGCGCGCGCGAGGTCGGGGCCGCCACGATCCTCGACACCTATCAGTCAGCCGGGATCATTCCGGTGGATGTCACATCGCTTGGCGTGGACTTCACGGTCGGGGGCTGCCTCAAATGGCTCTGCGGCGGGCCGGGAAATGCGTTTCTCTACACGAGGCCGGATCTGCTGGCGCAGGCAAAGCCGTCATTTACCGGTTGGCTCTCGCGCGCGCACCCATTCGACTTCGACATCGAGGGGTCAGATCTCGCGTTTCTCGCTTCCGACGCAGCCGCGACTGAAACGAGAAATGCGAGATCTGACCCCCACCTCCGGACCGATGCCATGCACATGATGAACGGGACGCCGTCGATCCCTGCGTACTACGCGGCGATCGCGGGCCTCGACATCATCGACGCGGTCGGTATGAAGACCATCCGCGAGGCCTCGCGCGCGATGACCGGACGCCTTCTCGCGCTCGTCGACAGCTACGGCTTCACCTCCGCCGCGACGCGCGATCCGGATCGGCTGGCCGGCACGGTCGCGGTGAACGTTCCAGATGCGCTCCTCGTCTCGCGCACCTTGAAGTCACGCGACTTCATCGTCGACTACCGGCCGCCGGTGGGCGTCAGGATCTCACCGCACTTCTACAACACGATGGATGAGATCGATCGCGTGATGGCGGAAATCGCGTCGATCGTGAAGACGAAGGACTACACGGGAGCGACGTCGAGTCTCGTTACGTAACGAACCTCAGGTAGTGTCCGGCTTTAGCCGGACCTCTCGCCGGTCCGCCTGAAGGCGGACACTACCGGGCCTGCGATCAGTGCCTCGTGAGCTGCCGGTCGATGTAGGTCAACTTGTCCGGGTTTCTCACGACGCGGATCGCGGTGATCTCGCCGTCTTCGACTGTCGTCACGTAGATGCCATCCAGCCGGCCGGCGACGCGCAGCACGAGTGCCAGCTCGCCGTTGACTTCCGCGATGTCGATCGTGACGGCCTCGAGCTGCACTCCTGCCGCCGGCGCGGTCCGGCGGATGCCCAGGAGCAGGTTGACGACCTGTTCCCGGCCGAAGAGAGGACGACGAGCCGCCAGCACCTTGCCGCCGCCGTCGCTCCAGAAGCCGACGTCAGCCGCGAGCACGCTCGTGAGCTCCTCCTCGCTGCCTTCGCTGAAGGCGCGCACGAAGCGCTCGACGAGCGGCCGCTTCTCGTCCAGCGTGGCGCGAAACCTCGGCTTCCGCTCCGCGAGCCTCGCCTTCGCCCTGTGGAATAGCTGACGGCAGTTGGCGGTGGTCATCTCGAGCATGCCGGCGATTTCGTCGTACTCGTAGTCGAACACCTCGCGCAGCAGGAACACCGCGCGCTCCTCCGGTGACAACGTTTCCAGCAACACCATGAACGCCAGCGTCACCGATTCGGCCTGTGCCAGCGACCGCTCGGGCTCTCGCCGGTCGTCGGTCGCGACCGGCTCCGGCAGCCACGGTCCGACGTACTCTTCACGCGTGGCGCGCGCCGACTTCAGGCGATCGAGGCACAGGCGCGTGACGATCGTCGTCAGGTAGGCCTTGGCCGAGCGGAGGTTCGCCGGCCCCGCCGACGAGAAGCGCAGCCACGCGTCCTGCAGCACGTCTTCAGCGTCGGTTGCGCTGCCGAGCATCCGATAGGCCACGCCGAAAAGCGCGGAGCGATTCGCTTGAAACAGATCCACGTCGGTCATGGCTCAGGCCGCATGCGCACGGACCTGCGCAAGGCCGGCGCGGATGTTCGGGTACGACGGGCGCCACCCCATGTCGGCGAGCGCCTTCTGATTGGACAAGGCGAGCCTCAACGAAATGATTTTCGCAAAGAACGGCGCCATCAGACGCGGCAGCCATGATGGCACGGCAATCGGCCGCGGAGCGCCGGCCGCGCCTGCCACGGCGCGGACGATCTCGCTGAAGCTGACGGGCTCGTCGTCGACGATGTCATAGATGCCGCCGGGGTGTGCGCGCTCCAGCGCCGCCACCGTCGCGCTCGCCGCATCGTCCACGTGAATGCAGGGGAGGAGGCTGCGATCGCCTCGAATCGCCGGGAGCATGCGGCGCCGGGCCATCGCCATCATTTCGATGGTGGATGCCGCCTCGGGACCGTAGAACAGGCCGTAGCGGAGGACGACGCCTTCGATCGCGCCGGCGCGGCTGGCGTCGAGTGTCTGTGATTCCATCGAACGGATGGCCTCCGCTGCGGCCTGCATGTCGGCCATCTCGGGTCCCACGCCGGCCATCGGCGCAAAGGATCCAGCCACGATGCGGGTGGCGCCTGCGTCAACGGCGGCGGCGATCAGGTTTCGGGTGCCGGTGATGCGCAACTCGTTGGTGGCTTCCAGATCGCGCGCGCTCTTTGCGCCGCCTTTCGGCAGCGCTGTCAGCTGGTGCACCACGTGTGTGGGGTGCGCGGCAACGACAGCGCGCCTCAGCGCATCCGCATCGAGCGCGTCAACGATCGCCGGAGTCGCGCCAAGTTTCGAGATCATCGCCGCCTTCGCCGCCGACCGCGTCGAGGCGGTCACCTGATGTCCGCCAGCGACGAGCGCACGGGTCAGCGGCACGCCGATCGCCCCTGTTCCTCCCGCAATGAATACATGCATGATTTCCTCCCATTTCCGTCTCAGAGGTTCCGTCTCAGAGGTCCCGTCTCAGAGGTTCCGTCTCAGAGGTTCCGTCTCAGAGGTTCCGTCTCAGAGGTTTCGTCTCAGAGGTTTCGTCTCAGAGGTTTCGTCTCAGAGGTTCCGTCTCAGAGGTTTCGTCTCAGAGGTCATCACGAATAGGCGGATTTGCCTCAGTGCTGTCCCTTGGCTTAATCACCGCGATGATCCTCATCACCCTCCTGACCGACATCCTTGCCCGATTGCGCGGCCCTCACGACGACGAATAGCGCGCGCCCGATCTATCAGGCAAGGCGTTGATCCCGCGCCGCCACCCTTATGGAAAACTTCGGCGCATCCGTGTGGGACCCTGGTGTATAAGGTGCCTCATGCCTGCATCCGCTCGTCTCTGGATCGTGTCGGCGCTGTTACTCGTGTCCGCGGCATGCTCGGACAACAACAACAGCACGTCAACGACGACCCCATCGTGCACGGTGACAGCCGGGGCCATCACGAGCTCATCATTCAGCGCGGCGGGTGGAACCGGATCAATACCCGTCACTGCCGGAACGGGTTGCACCTGGACGGCGACCAGCTCCGCAACCTTCGTCACCGTTTCAGCGGGCGGATCCGGCAACGGCACCGTGACCTTCACGGTCGCCCCCAACACCGGCGCCGCGCGTACCGCAACGTTGACGGTTGCCGGCACGGGTTTCACTATTTCCCAGAGCGCGGCATCGGCTCCCCCGTCGACACCAGGCAGCCTGTCGGCTCCGACGGCAAGTTCGCCGGTCGGAGGCCAGACGGTCACCATCGCGCGGCCGACTCTGGTGGTGAACAACGCCGTCGCCAGCGGAACTGTCGGGACCGTGACCTATCGATTCGAAATCTCTGACCAGAGCACCTTCCCGAACGATCCGGTTCGCAACTTCACCGTGGACGGGATCGCCCAGGGCGCGGGCACGACGAGCTGGACTCTCAATCGCGATCTCGGACCGGACGTGCTCTGGTACTGGCACGCGCGCGCGACCG
This sequence comes from Vicinamibacterales bacterium, assembly GCA_035693505.1. Lineage (GTDB taxonomy): Bacteria > Acidobacteriota > Vicinamibacteria > Vicinamibacterales > CAVVIG01 > CAVQFC01. The sequence goes on along the minus strand of DASSGK010000164.1, from coordinate 10,649 downwards.
ATGGCGTGACGACCAGCGCGTATTCGCCGACCGAAACGTTCCGAACGCCGACCTCGTGCACCTACACGATTTCGCCGACGACGCTGAACATCAACAGCACGAGCGCCACAGCGACCATCGCCGTCACGACGGGAAGCGGCTGCGGGTGGACCGCGACCACGACCTCGCCATTCATCACGTTCCCGAACGGCGCGAGCGGAACCGGCAGCGGCGGCGTGCTCATCGCGATTCCCGACAACCCGGGTCCGTCGAGGACCGGCACCGTGACCATTGCCGGCCAGACGTTCACGGTCACCCAGGCGGGCGCCTCAGTCGCCGCGGCATTCCAGCTGCTCGATCCCTCACAGACCGCCGGGCCGACCACGAACTGCCAGTTCCGCAGCGGAGCGACGCCTCCAGCGCCGACGACCTGCGTCGTCCAATCGACGTCGGTACCTCTCGGAACAGCCAGCATCGTCAATTACTCGTGGACCGTTCAGTACACCTACGGGACAACGAAGACCATCACGCAGAGCGGCGCGAGTCCCTCGGTCTCATTCACCGATACGTGTGGACAGACGACAAGCACGAGCGATGGGATCGCCCAGCCGCTGTCGGTGATGCTGACCATCACGGACAGCAGCGGCAACACCGCAACCGTGACGTCGGGCACGGGCGGTCAGCCGGCGCTCTTCGTCCGGTTGTTCACGTGCGGGTCGTGAAGCCGGCCGTGTAGCCGCTGTTTGCGGCACGCATCCAGGCCATTTGCGTCGATGTAGGCGCGAAGCGCGCGCGACAAGACCAGATCCCTGAAAATTCCCGTCTTCCTCGTCGCGAAAACACGCCACGCGGACATCCACTAGTCAGTGGGTCGTCAAGTGTCCATTCGAGCGACAATAAGCCTGCGGCAGATCGCACACGACCTCGGCAGGTTCTGGCCTGCTCCAGAAACCAGGAGAGCACGAGCATGATGACGAGAAGACGTCTGATCACGACCGGCTTTGCAGGCGCGATGACGACGATCGGCGCGCTGTGGCGATCGCGCTCGTTGGCCGCGGCAACCGCATTCGAAGTCACGCACACCGATGCTGAGTGGAAGAAGCTCTTGACGCCCGATCAATACGCGGTGCTGCGGCACGAGGCGACCGAACGCCCGTTCACCAGCCCCTTGCTCCACGAAAACCGCCGCGGGACGTTTGCGTGCGCGGGATGCGGTCTCGACCTGTTTTCCTCGACCACGAAGTTCGACAGCCGCACGGGGTGGCCGAGTTTCTGGGCACCCCTCGAAAAGGCCGTGATCAACACACGCGATCTGTCGATCGGCATGGACCGGACGGCCGTCAGCTGCCGGCGCTGCGGCGGACATCTGGGCCACGTGTTCGACGATGGCCCGAAGCCGACAGGCTTGCGCTATTGCATGAACGGCGTCGCCATGACGTTCAAGCCCGCGACGACCTGAAGCCGCTCGCGCCTCATGATCCTCTTCGTCCTGGCCTATCTCGGCGGCGTGCTGACGATCGTGAGCCCGTGCATCCTGCCGGTCCTTCCGTTTGTCTTCGCGCGGGCGGATCGGCCATTCACTCGGAGCGGATTGCCGCTGCTCGTTGGAATGGCGGCGACGTTCGCCTTGGTCGCCACGCTCGCCGCCGTCGGCGGCGGCTGGGCCGTCAGTGCCAACCAGTACGGACGCGGCGTCGCGCTTGCTCTGCTCGCGCTATTCGGCATCACGCTCCTGTTTCCTGCCGTCGCGGATCGCGTGATGCAACCGGCCGTTTCGTTGGGCGCGCGCCTGTCGCGCGCCGCGGTTGGTGGCGGCCCTGAGTTCAGCATTGGCTCGTCGCTGCTCCTCGGCGTCGCGACCGGCCTGTTGTGGGCACCATGCGCGGGGCCGGTGCTTGGCCTGATCCTGACCGGCGCCGCCCTTCAAGGCGCGAGCGCGCGCACGACGTTCCTTCTGCTCGCATTTGCGGCGGGTTCCGCCACGTCGCTGGCGCTCGCTCTGCTCATCGGCGGGCGTGTCTTCGCCGCGTTGAAGCAATCGCTCGGGCTGGGCGAGTGGATCAGGCGCGCGGCCGGTATCGCGATCCTTGGCGCCGTCGCGGCGATCGCGCTGGGCGTCGACACAGGATTTCTGACGAGAGTTTCCCTGTCGGGAACCTCAGCGCTCGAACAGCGCCTTCTCAACGCGCTGCATCCCGCCTCGTCCGCCACCGCGCCGCCGTCAGCGGTAACGACAGAGGTTCTGGCAGACGAAGGGATCTTGCCGCCACTCGCCGGCAGCGTCGAGTGGCTGAACTCACCGCCGCTGACCACGGACAGCCTCCGCGGCAAGGTCGTGCTCGTCGACTTCTGGACCTACTCCTGTATCAACTGCCTGCGCGCGATTCCTTACGTGCGCGCCTGGGCCGAGAAGTACGCAGCGCAGGGGCTTGTCGTCATCGGCGTCCACACGCCGGAGTTCGCGTTCGAGAAGAGCGTTGGCAACGTGCGTAAGGCCGTCGCGGACCTCGAGATCGGCTACCCCGTCGCGATCGACAACGACTACGCTGTGTGGCGCGCGTTCAAGAACGAATACTGGCCGGCCCACTACTTCATCGATGCGACGGGCCGCATCCGCCATCACCATTTCGGTGAAGGCGACTACGGCGGCTCGGAGCGAGTGATTCAGCAGTTGCTGAAGGAGGCCGGGATCGACATGAGCCACCACGACTTCGTCTCCGTGCGCGCGACCGGCGCCGAGGCGGCGCCCGATCTGGAGGACGCGCTCTCGCCGGAGACGTATGTCGGGTATGGACGCGCCGAGCATTTCGTCTCGTCCGGCGGGGCGGTCCGGGACCGGCGGCACTCCTACGCGACGGGCACGCCGAGGCTCAACGAGTGGGGACTCTCCGGCGTCTGGACGATTCGCGAGGAAGACGCGCGTCTCGACGAGAAGGACGGGCGCCTCGTCTATCGCTTTCACGCGCGAGATCTTCACCTGGTGCTCGGTCCGGCCGCAGCCGGCACATCCGTGCGATTTCGCATCACGATTGATGGCGCGGCGCCGGGAGAGAATCACGGAACCGATGTCGACGCGGAAGGCAGAGGCATCGTCACCGAGCAGCGTCTCTATCAGCTGGTCCGGCAGGCGGGAACCATCACCGACCGCACGTTCGAGATCCGGTTTCTCGATCCCGGCGTGCAGGTCTACGCATTTACTTTCGGTTAGCGCTTGATATGAAGGAGACTGTGACGATGCCTGTTTCGAATGCGCGACGCCTTGCCGTGTGCCTCGCCGTGGCGGCAAGCCTGGCGCAAGCCGCGTCCGGCGCTGACATTCTGATCAACGATGCGAAGTCAGGGCCGGAGAGTTTGACCGTTGCGCCGGGCGGAGTGCTGATCGTCGGCAGCGCCAGCACGCCGTTCGTCTACAGAGTGCGCGCCGGAGCGACCACCGCCGAGAAGTTCATCGATGCCAGCGCCGAAGGTCCGGGGACGTTTTTTCTGGGCATGCTTGCGGACGCGTCCACCAACACGTTGTGGACCTGTCAGCTGACGCCGGTTCAGGGCAACCCGGCGCAGCGTCACAGCGCGCTGCGGAGCTTCACGCTCGACACCGGTGCGCCGAAGATCCGCTGGGATCTGCCGGGCGACGTGAGTGTCTGCAACGATTTTGCGATCGGGCCCGATAAGGCGCTCTACGTCACCGACACCGGCAACGCGAAGATTTTCAAGCTTCCGGCGGGCAAGTCCGCGGCCGACCTGTTCCTCGAGGATCGCGCGGCGCTGGCCGGCATCGACGGGATCACCTTTCTGAACGGCACGCTCTACGTGAACAACGTCCGCACGAACAAGGTGTATCGCGTTCCGGTCGACGGGGCGGGTAAGGCGGCGCCGGCCGTCGAGATCGTCCTGGATCAGCCCGTGAAGGGGCCCGACGGGATGCGCGCCGCCAACGGTAAACTTCTTCTCGCGGAGAACGGCGCCGGGAAGATCTCGGCGATCACGGTCACCGGCGACAAGGGCGTGGTGACCGTGCTCAAGGAAGGACTCACGACGCCGACCGCCGTCGAACCGGCGGGGGATACGATCTGGATCGCCGAGCGCGGCACCGGCAAAGCCGTCTCGATCCCGATGCCGAAATGACAGAGAGCCTTTTAGAAACGAAGGAGAGATGACTTTGAAATTAGCGAAGGTCGCGCTGTTTTGCATGCTCACGTCGGCGGCGGTGTTGGCTCAGGTCAACGTGGGCCAGCAGAAACCCGAAGCCTCCCTGCCCTTTACGATGACCACGGTGACGACGTTTGAACTGCCCTGGCGGATGGCCTTCCTGCCCGACGGCCGCATGCTGGTCACCGAAAAGGTCGGCCCGGTGTGGCTGGTGTCCGCACAGGGGCAGAAAATCAGCCCGGTCGCCGGCACGCCCGCCGTCTATTGGCAAGGTCAGAACGGCATGCACGGCGTGTACATCTCGCCCACGTACGCCACCGACCAGAGCATCTATCTGACGTACGCCGAACCGGGTGACTACGGCGGCGGCCTTGCGCTGGCGCGCGCGAAGCTCGTGGTTTCACCCACCTCGGCGAGATTGCAGAACTTCGAAGTCTTGTGGCGCCAGATGCCCAGGGGCAAAGGCGGTCAAGAGGGTGCGGCTGTAGCGTTCTCGCCCGACGGTCAGACTCTCTTCCTCGCGGTGGGCGATCGCCAGCGCATGACGCCGGCACAGGATCCAGATCAGCCGGTCGGGAAGATTCTTCGCCTGACGCTCGACGGCAAACCTGCTCCGGGCAATCCCAACTTTGGCAAAACCGGCGCGGCCACGATTCCGCTGATCGATCCGCCGATCGACACCGAAAAGGCCAAGACTGCGAAGGTGGTGAGCACCTATACGTTTCCCCAAGAGAACATGACGCCGGCCGAAACCTGGGCCAGCGGCGTCCGTACGCCGTACGGCCTGGCATTCTCGCCCAACGGCGAGCTGTGGGAGGTCGAGCACGGACCGCGCAGCGGCGACGAGTTGAACCTGATCGAGAAGGGCAAGAACTACGGCTGGCCGCTCGTGTCGTATGGTCCGAACTATAACGGCGTGCCCGTGGGCGACCCCGAGACGCGGCCCGATCTGGCGAAGCCGGTGCTCTACTGGGTGCCCGTGATCGCGCCCGGCAATCTGATGTTCTATACCGGCACGCAGACGTTCCCGCAGTGGAACGGCAGCGGCTTCGTCAGCGGTCTGGCGACCACGTCACTCAATCGCATCATCTTCGACGGCCACGGCGGCGCGAAGACCGCCGAGCGCTGGAATGTGGGCAAACGCATCCGCGATGTGGAACAAGGCCCGGATGGCTCGCTCTGGATGCTGGAAGACGCCAACCCTGGCGCCCTGATCCATGTGACGCCGGCAGCAGTGCCCTCCTCGCGCTAGCGATTCGCTTTGATGCAGACCTTCAGGCCGCCGCCGTGGGCAGGCCTGAAGGCCTGCACCACATCTTCTCGCGACGCCCTATTGTGGCTTGCCGATCTTCGTTTCAGTCTCGACGCTGAACTTGCGATAGTCCGAGAACTCCAGCGTGCCCCCGATGCGCATCACCTTGAGCAGCAGCACGCGCGCGCTGGCGCTGTAGGCGGCGCGAGCCGGCAACCACTGCTCGCCGTTCACCTTGCGACGTTCGAACGTGGCCTTCGATCCCTTGTGCACGCGAGCGAGCAGTCCCAAACCGAACGACGCCGTCTCGATCGCTTCCGCCTCGAGCCGCACCACTTCGTACTCCGACTCACTCACCCACACCTTCCCCGCGAAATGACGCATGATCTTGCCCTCGCTGGTTTGTGGCCGGGCATCCTTCCTGGGCGTGAACGAGAGTGCGATGGTCGCGTAGCCGTTCACCACCTCGCGACCAAGCATCTTGATGTCGTAGACGCGCAGCGCATCGTCCACCGCGCGATCGGAGTCGCGCCGTTCCTCGTCGTGTTTCTTCTTCTCGGCCTCGCGCACCTTCTCCGGATTGCGCTCCAGCTTCTTGGCGTACTCCAGCACCTTCTTCTGGCGCTCGCGATCCACTTCGGCGAGGTCCTGGGGCGACACGGGTTTGCCATCCTTGACCGTCTGCCGCCGCCAGCGAGCCTCGTTCGGCAGTGATGGATAGCTCTCGAAGACGTCGAGCGTTTCCTTGGTGGACGTGCCGGTCGCGTCAAGCTTCTGCTCGCGCCGCGTCTCTACGTAGACGTACTCGCTCTGCCGGACATCGTCAGCCTCGAGGCGCTTACGCGTCTCCGCCATGAAAGTGGCGTAGTCGGGCAGCGGGCGCTCCTGCGCGGCGATCGGAGCCACCAGAACGGCAACGAGGCAGCCGCATATGAAACGCATAACACCGCTCTACTGCGGCCCGGCGGACAGGTTCTCGATGAAGTAACGCGCGATCCGCTTGTAGACGTGGACCGAAGTCCCGGCGCCCTCCGAGATGGAGTGCGTGCGATTGGGATAGACCATCACATCGAATGGCTTGCCGAGTTCGATCAGCTTGTTGAACAGCCGCTCGGTCCCCTGGTAGTGCACGTTGTCGTCGCCTGACCCGTGGATGATCAAGAGTTTGCCTTTCAAGCCGTCAGCGAAGTTAATCGCCGAGCCGAGCTTGTAGCCATCCGCGTTGGTCGACGGCAGTCCCATGTAGCGTTCCTGGTAGATCGTGTCGTACAGCTTTTGATCCGGAACGGGCGCCACCGATACGCCGACCTTGTAGACGTCGCCGAATCGAAACATCGCGTTGAGAGTATTCGTGCCGCCACCGCTCCAGCCCCACACGCCAATGCGACTGGCATCGATGAACGGATACTTCGCCGCCAGCGCGCGCATCGCCGCCGCCTGCTCCTTCGACGCCAAATCGCCGACGGCGCCGTAGATCACCTTCCGCCACGCGGCGCCCTTCGGCGCGGGAGTGCCCCGGTTGTCCACGCTGAGGACGATGTAGCCGGCTTCGGCCAGGGCGCGATGAAAGAGGATCCCCGAGCCGCCCCACTGGTCCATCACGGTCTGGCTGGCCGGCTCGCCGTAGACGTGCGAAATGACCGGATATTTCTTCGTCGGATCGAACGTCGACGGCTTCAGCATGTAGCCATCGAGCGTGACGCCGTCACCAACATCGATGGTGAAGAACTCCACTTCGGGTTTGAGGATCGGCGCCAGCTTCGCCACGAGCGCGCTGGTATCGGTCAGCGTCCGAAGAGCTGTGTGCTCAGGCAGACTGACCACACTCACCACCGGCGGCTGATCGAATCGCGAGTACGTGTGAAACGCCAGCTTGCCGCCCGGTGCGACGTCGTAGCGATGGGTGCCGCGTTGCTCCGCCGGCGTCACTCGCTCCGGCGTGCCTGTCCCGTCAAGTTTCGACCGATAGAGATACCGCTCGGTCGCCTTCTCGGGCGAGGCGATGAAGTAGGCCCAGCCAGCGGTCTCGTTCACACCGGAGAGCTCCAGCACGTCGGCGTCGAACAGGGTGATCGGGGTGATCTGCGAGCCGTCGCGCGACACCTTGTAGATCTTGCGCCACCCGTCGCGTTCGCTCAGGCACAGGAACGATTTGCCGCTGTCGATCCACGTGATGCCTTGCGTGTCCACCCACGCCTTGTTCTCATCGCGGAACACGCGTCGTGCTTCGCCTGTCCTGGCGTCGGCGAGCAGCAGGTCGTTCTGGTTCTGGAGGCGGTTGAGTTGCTGAATGCCAACCGTCGAGCCGTCCATCCACTCCATGCGCGCCAGGTAGCTGTCCCGCGGATCTCCCGGCGTCTTCATCCACCGGGTCTTCTTGCTCTCGACGTTGACGACGCCGATCCGCACGGCTGAATTGGCGGTGCCGACCTTCGGATAGGCGATCTTCTTGGTTTCCGGATACAGCGTGTCGGTGTCGTTGATCAGCGTGAACGTGCCGACACCCGTCGCATCGAACTGCCAGAAGGCGATGTTCGCGCCGTCGGGACTCCAGCGGAACGCATCGCGAAGGCCGAGCTCTTCTTCGTAGACCCAGTCCGAGGTCCCGTTGATGGTGGTGTCGGTGCCGTCCGCCGTGATCTGACGGATGTGTCCCTCCTCGATCATCTCCACGAAGATGTTGTTGCCGCGGACATACGCCACCTTGGTGGCATCCGGCGAGAACTTCGCGAACATCAACGTGGACTCGGGACCCTTACCACCCAGTTTGTGCAGCTTGCCATCCGCGGTGTCGAGGACGTAGTAGTCGCCGCGCGTGTTGTCGCGCCAGACCTTCTTGCTGTTCGTGAAGATGAGCAGCCGCTTGCCGTCGCTCGACCACACGTAGTTGTCGATCGACATGGGTTGAGACGTCCCGGGAGCCACGAGCTGTTTGCTGGAGATCAACACGCTGCGGGCACCGCTGGCGGCGTCGTAGCGAATGATGTCGCGGCCGTTCCCGTCGGCGGATTCCTCGACGGTGGTGTACGACGATCCGTCCGGCAACCATCGCGCCGGACCAAAGCGCGGCACCTGGTAAGTGTTGGCCGCGAAGATCTGCGTGATCTGATCGTCGAGCGCCTTCGCGCGGTCGGACGGCTGGGCCGAGACAGCGACGACTGCGACCGCGACGGACACGAGGGCAAGCGGAAGACGGCAATAGCGGTTCACGGTTCTATCTTAGTGAAAACACGGCCACCGGCGACGTAGGATCGTTTCGAATGCACGCTCTCGCCTGCCGCGCGCTCATCAAGCGCTACGGCGACGTGGTCGCTCTGAACGGACTCAGCCTCGACGTCCATCGAGGCGAGTGCTTCGGCATGCTCGGCCCGAACGGCGCAGGCAAGACCACGACCGTCGAAATCTTCGAGGGTCTCCGCGAACCCGACTCCGGCGAGGTCGAAGTCCTCGGCGAGCGATGGAAAGGCGACGGGATCGCCCTGCGCGTGCGACTCGGGATTCAGCTGCAGGAAACGAAGTTCCAGGACAAGCTGACGGTCGCCGAAGTCATGGCGCTGTTCCGCAGCTTCTACCCGCGCGGGCTCGACGTCGCGGAAGCACTGACGCAGGTCTCGCTCGACGAGAAGGCCGGCGCGCAAGTTCGTACGCTCTCTGGCGGACAAAAGCAGCGCCTCTCGTTGGCCTGCGCGCTGGTCGGCGACCCGGAGGTCCTGTTTCTCGACGAGCCGACTACCGGCCTGGATCCGCAGTCGCGCCGGCAGACGTGGGATGTCGTGCAGGCGTACAAGGCGCGCGGCCGAACCGTGCTGCTCACGACGCACTACATGGAGGAAGCCGCGCAGCTCTGCGATCGAGTCGCGGTTGTCGATCACGGGCAGGTGATCGCGCTGGGTACGCCTCGCGAGCTCATCGCCTCCCTCGGCGCCGAGCACGTCGTGGAGTTTTCCGTCAGCGGTGATGGTGCGCTCGGCGACGACGACGTTCGCGCGTTACCGAGCGTCGAGCACGTCGCGCGCGAGAACGGTGTCTGGCGTGTCACCGTGCGCGAGGTGCATCGCGCCGTTCCGGCGCTGCTGCTGGCGCTCGCCGAGCGGCGGCTCGAACCGACGCACCTGACCACGCATCACGCAACGCTCGAGGATGTGTTCATGTCACTCACCGGCCGGCGGCTGCGCGATGGCTAGCACGCCTCTCCAGTACAAAGTGCGGAGCGCGCTCACCGAGCTGACGCTCGCGCGCATCCGCGAGTTGACGCGCGAGCCGGAAGCCGTCTTCTGGGTCTTCGTCTTTCCGATCCTGCTTGCCGCGATCCTGAGTCTCGCGTTCAGGAGTCGTCCGCCCGATCCTCTGCCCGTGGGCGTCGTCAACGGGCCGCAGGCGGCGGCACGCATGGCGGCGCTTTCTGGTGACAGCGGACTTCGGCCACGCCTGCTGGCGTCTGAGGAAGCCGCGCAGGCTCTCGCACAAGGTCACGTCGTGTTGACCGTCGACTCGGAGGGCACGCCTCACTACACCTACGATCCCACGCAGCCGGACAGTCGAACCGCGTTCCTGCTGGTGGATGCCGCGCTCCAGCGCGCGGCGGGACGCACGGATGCGTTCACCGCAAAGCGGATCGAGATCACCAAGCCGGGCGCCCGCTACGTTGATTTTCTCGTGCCGGGCCTGCTCGGCATGAATCTGATGGGCACCGGGATGTGGGGCATTGGCTTTTCACTGGTCGTGGCGCGCAACGGCAACCTTCTCAAGCGCTTGATCGCGGCGCCCGCTCGGCGGAGTCACGTGCTTGGCGCACAGCTCATCTCGCGCCTGTTGTTTCTGGTTCCTGAAGCCGGGACGCTGCTGGTGTTTGCGCACTTCGCGCTCGGTGTGCCGCTGCGCGGATCGTTGCTGCTGCTCGTCGCCGTCTCGCTTCTGGGCGCGCTCGCATTCAGCGGACTCGGTCTGCTGACGGCGGCGCGTCCCCGGACGATCGAGGGAGTCTCCGGCCTCATGAATCTCGTCATGGTGCCGATGTGGATCTTCTCGGGCATCTTCTTTTCCACAGAGCGGTTTCCCGCTACGATGCAGCCGTTCATCCAGGCGTTGCCGCTCACCGCGCTCAACAACGCGCTCCGAGGCGTGATGCTCGATGGTGCGGGCCTGTCATCGATGTTGCCGCAGCTGGCGCTGCTCGCCTTCTGGGGCATCGTCAGTTTTCTGATCGCCCTGAAGATCTTCCGGTGGCAATAGGCGCCACGGCAGGCGCCTGATGGATGTTGCTAGACGA
>DASSGK010000163.1:0-4020 GCA_035693505.1 Vicinamibacterales bacterium | reverse complement strand
AGACGTCGGGCGGCCTCCTCGTCGCCGTGCCCGGCGCGACGGCCGGACGCGTGGAGGAGGCGCTCGCCGCCGTCGGCGTCGCGCCGGCCGTCGTCGGCCGGGTCGAGCGGCACGACGATGGAGCCTGGGTGGCGCTCCGCTAGCAGGGCGCTGGAAAACGCGGAGCGTTTTCCAGCGAACCCTGCTACTCCGGGAAACCAGTAGCAGGCAGCAGCCTGCTAGCCCTGCTCGCCCGGACCGCGTCGCAGCTCGTCGAGCTCTTCCAGGCTGCGCGGCCAGTCGCTCTTCAGGAGACGGGACAGCGCGCGATCGGCGAGCAGCGTGCCGCCCGTCTGGCAGCGCGCGCAGTAGTTCGTCTCGTTCTCGGCGTGGACGATGCGCTGGACGGGCGCCCCGCACGTCGGACAGGGCTCGCGATACCGTCCGTGGACCGCCATGCCGTCGCGGAACGCGGTCACCTTCTCCGGGAAGCCGTTGCCGGCCTCGCGCCGCAGGCGCTCCGTCCAGTCGAGCAGCGTCGCCCGGGTCGCAGCGTGCAGGCGATCGATCTCGTCCTCCGTCAGGCTCCGCGTGAGCTTCACGGGCGACAGGCGCGCGCGGTGGAGGATCTCGTCGGAGTAGGCGTTGCCGATGCCGCTGAAGAGGCGCGGATCGGTGAGCGCGCGCTTCAGCGTGTGGCTCTCGCGCGTCAGCGCCTCGTGAAACTGCTCGATCGTCGCGTCGAGCGGCTCGACGCCGCCGGGATCGAGCGAGCGGAGCGACGCCTCGCCGCGAATCAGTTGCAGCGACGCGCGCTTTTTCGAGCTCGCCTCGGTGAACAGCAGCGTGCCGTTTTCAAAGACGAACGACGCCAGGATCAGCTTTGGACCGATTCCAGGCTTCCTGCCCGGCTCGCGCCAGCGGAGGCGTCCAGCGATCATCAGATGGAGGACTAGAAACAGGTCGCCGTCGAACCCGAGCACGATGCGTTTGCCGATGCGGCGCACGCCGCGAACGATGTGCCCCTGGATCGCGTCGATCGGTGGATCGACGGTGCGGAGGACGAACGGGCTGTGAAGCGTGAGTCGATCGAGCCGGCGGCCTGCGATGTGGCGGCTGAGCGCTTCAAGATAAACGACAACATCAGGGAGCTCGGGCATCGGCGAGCGCTGATGTGTTGAGCGGGCGTTATTTCCTGAGCCAGCTGACGATCTGCTCGCGCGTCCAGTGATGATCGTCGTTCAGGTGCAGGATGATGGCGTTGAGCGGCAGGCGTTTGTTGCAGCCCTCGGGACACCGCCGGCGGACGTTCTCGAGACAGTCGAACAGGCGATCGAGACGCGGCCTGATCGAGCCCGCCTCCTGGGGCAGCGCATACGCGCCTTCGTACGCGGCGCCGAGCGCGCAGGAGCCGCCTTTGGCCGAGAAGTACTCACCGAACGCCTGGCTCGGCCGACGCTTCGCACCTTCAGCAATGGCGTCGGCGAGCTCGATCTGATCCGCGCGCAGGACTTGATGCATCCCGGGCCTCCCTCGTCTTTCTCGGCTGGAGCCGTCGCGCTCCCCTGTTGTCCGCATTCTACGCTTCACGTGGCACGCGCGCACCTGTTCGAATCCGGACGGGTTTGACTGGCCTAAGTCATGCTTTCCGTGTACGTTAACCTGTGGACAGAGCTGCGGGTGGGTCCGCGGCGTCCTAACGAGTATGCGTCTGTCGGCTCTGTTGTTTACGGCGATTGTCGTCGCCTCGCCCGCGGCGGCGCAGCAGACGCCTGCGTCCTCTCCACAAGACGCGACGGCAGGACAGGCGGCCACGGATCCCGGCTCAGCGCCGGCATTCTCCGTGACGAAAATCCGGGAAGCGCTCGAAACCACTCCCACCCTGTCGCTGAGCACGCTCGACGAACGGCCGATCTTCCGCGTGCAGATTCAGGAACGCCAGCACATCGACGACTTGCTTGCGACGCTCGACTTCAAAGCAGGTCCGGTACCCGCCGGCGGCCTCTACATGGCCGAGCAGGATCGGATCATGTTTCCCTCGGTCGACAACCCTCTGCGTCAGCCGCTGTCCGCGTTCAGTCAGCCGGAGCTCCTGACGATCCTCATCGAGAATCTCGCCGGCCGCTATCTGGGCGGAAAGGTGGCGTCAGCCGTCACGAGGGCAGACCGGTTGCACGCCGAGGCGGTGGCGAAGGACGAAGTGCGTGCCGCCATCGCGCAGTACTGCGACGCTCATCCGAGCGGCGGCGCCGGCATTCAGATCTGCGAGACGCCGGTTCGATGAAGCGCCTGCTCGCATTTTCAGTGGCGATTGTGCTCGGGACGTCCGCAACGGCGCTCGCGCAAACAGCCGCGCCGGATCAGTCGCTCGACCGCATGCGGGCCGTGCTCCAGCACAAGCCGCTTCAGCTGACGCTGCCGGAGCCCGAGGTCAACTTCAAGATCCACATCGAAGCCGTCCACCCGATGCACGAGATTTTCGACAAACCGCCATGGCAGCTCGACCCGATCGGCTGGCAGCCGCCGGCGATCGGGTTCAACCTGATGACGCTCGTCGACTACGTGGTGAACGCGGCATCCGAAGCGAAGCGCGAGCATGACGTGCGCCGTGCGCGCGAAGAAGTCCAGCGCTCGATCGCCGACTATTGCGCCGCACAGCCCAACGCCAACACGATTCAGATCTGCTCGACCTCGGTCGCCGCCCGCTGAATCTGATCCATCCACGTCCGCAGCGCCGGCGCGAATTCGCGCGGGACGCAGTCGCCGCAAATCTCGCGCGCGAGCCGGGACATGGTGTTCACGCTGGCCGTCAGCGCCGGAGGCCGCTCCGCCCGCTGTGCCTGGACGCACGACAGCAGCTCGTTGAACTCGCGGAACACCGACGCGAGGCCGGCGAGAATGGCTTCGAGCACCGATTCCTCGGGCGTGTCCTGCGGTCGATACAGCAGATCGTGGACGGCGTGCAGCTCGCCGACGAACACCATCGCCGCGCTCTCGACCCGCGCGACAGCCTCCGGCGGGGGAATCTCGCTGCCTTCGCACAGTCGCGCCGTCGCCTGCAGCTCGGTTCGCACGAGCAGCAGGTTGGTGCGCACGCGGCCGAGACGATCTTCGAACGCGATGCGATGGATCTGGCCGATCAGCTCCTCCTGCCGCCGCGACACGAACTTCGAAACCACGCAGCCGAACAGGATCAATCCGGCGATCCCCTCGCAGACCGCCAGCACGCGCGCGAGGCTCGACGGCACGATATCGCCGTACCCGATCGACGTCGCGGTGACGGCGCTGAAATAGAGCGCCTGCATCAAACCGCGGAGTCCTTGAGGGATCGGACCGGCGTTGGTCCTCAACGCGAAGGCCGGCGATACCTCCGCGAGCAGCCAGTACGCGAGGCCGCAACCGATCACGATCTCGAGCCACAGCTTGAAGAGCGATTCAACTGAGCGATCGGCGAGCGAGTCAATCAATCCGAGACGCTTTGAACCTGACCGCGCCGGCGCGGCGGCCGGAACGGGATGAGCTCCGCGTTCCGAGTGGGTGCTCTCCGGTTCCGTCGTGGCCAGCCACTCGCTCAGTCCACCGGGATAGTGGCTGACGTCGGTGTACCCGAGATCTCGAAGCAGGCTCACGGCCTGCGCACCGAGCGGTCAGGTAGGCCCGCCGCAGTAGGTCACGATCCGCCGGCGGCGGTCTGGCAGCACCTGTGACGCCAGCCGCGCGATGTCCATGACGGGCAGATTGATCGCGCCCGGAATGTGGAACGCGACGAACGACTCGGGAGAGAGGACGTCGACCAGCGTAAGGCTCCTGTCGCGAAGCGCTCGAATCAGCGTCTCGCGTGAGACTTCCGGAATGCCGACGGCTGTGGAAGAGGCTGCGGTCACCTGACCATCATTGTACGCATGGCAGTCCAACCTCAGAGGTTTGGTCTCAGAGGTTTCGTCTCAGAGGTTTCGTCTCAGAGGTTTCGTCTCAGAGGTTTCGTCTCAGAGGTTTCGTCTCAGAGGTCTCGTCTCAGAGGTCTCGTCTCAGAGGTCTCGT
>DASSGK010000162.1:0-5422 GCA_035693505.1 Vicinamibacterales bacterium | reverse complement strand
TGCTTCGACGGGCGCCACTCTCGACGCGCGCAGCGCCGGAACCAGTGACGCGGCGAGCGCCGCGGCGAGAAATATGGCGGCAGCGATCAGCAACGTTCGTGGATCACTGGGGGCGATGCCGTAGAGCCGCGCTCGTACGAGCCGGGCGGCCGCCCACGCGCACGCAGCGCCGATGAGCACGCCGGGCACCGCAATCGCCAGACCGTCCCGCACGATCATCCAGACGACCGTCCGACGCTCGGCGCCAAGCGCCAGGCGCACACCGATTTCTCGTACCCGCGCCGTCACGGAGTACGCGAGCAGCCCGTACACGCCCATGCAGGCCAGCAGGATGGTGAGCGCCGCTGCGAAGGTAGCCAACCCTGCGGTGAAACGCTCCTGCAACAGCGCATGGTCGACCCATTCTGATGACGTGATGAAAACGCGCAGCGACCGATGCCCCAGCGACTTCACGACGCGGGTGTATCCGTCGCGCACCGTCGCGAGGTCGCCGCTCGCACGAACATAGGCGATCGGATACTGCGCCTTCGCCGCTTCCTGCAGAATCGGCCGGAAAACGGCGAGCGGCCGCGGGTCGTCCAGCTTGCCATACGGGGCGTCGGCGACGACGCCGATCACGTTGAGCAGGCTGCCCACAGCCGCGGTCGCGCCAACAGCGAGGGCTAACGTGACGATGACGATCAACGAGAACGTCGGAGCCAGTCGCAAACCGCGAACGGAATGCCGGACGTCAAGGCATAGTGCGTCCCACATGCGAGAAGTCTAGCGGAACTGGTCTCCGAGTCGGCGCGCCCTCGGCCACCCGGATGCTCGCGGGTCCTCGATCACACTCTTGAAACAACGGTTCTATGCTTGAGACCTCCGGTGCACGGCAAATTGCTGGCGCACTCCGCATTCTTGAATTCGCCATTGACAGGTGAACAACGGCACGTGGCGCGTTCCCTCCCGGTTGGCGTTTCGGCGAAGGTGAAGAGCGGCTTTCTCAGCGGGCTGCTGGCGCAAAGATCCAGTACGACCCATCTTTGCCCTGAGCCGCCCGCAAGCCGAATCGCTTCGATGCGGGACTGCCCTGGAAGAAGGCGAACAGGTCCGAGAGCATCTGCGATGCGTCCGCGTAGTAGGAATGCCGGAGGCCAGTCAGGCTGGTATCGACGGCGGACGCATCGACAGTATCGATGCCGGGCGTGACGACGATGTCCTGCCCGCCCTGGCCGGCGCGAGGATAGCCGGCGAAACGCTGGGCCGCGACGAGCGCCGCGTCGCGAGACGACGCGTACAGCGTGATCGGGCCAATGCCCGAGGGAAAACTGCGCGTGAGCCGGCGAAAGAGTTCCGCATCGATGTCGGGGGCGATGAGGGCGATCTGGCGGATCGCGATGTCGCTCTCGAGCTTGCACAGTGCCCCGACGAGCGCCCGGTTGCCCATACTGTGCGCGATCACATGAATGCGTTGGACACCAGCCGTCCTGGAGAGATCCGACAACACCGTTCGAAGCGAGTCGGCGCTCAGCTCCACGTTGCGCGCGTCGCGGTTGTAACCCAGTAACGTCCCTTGCGAAGGCCAGCTGAACGCGATGGCCGGGCCCTTGAAACCAAGGTCGTACGCCAACTGCGCGAGCCGGCGAACGGCATCGTCAAATTCGACGTTGAAGCCGTGCACGAACACGAGCGCATCGTGTTCGTCCGATCGCTGCGCCCAGTGACGCACGTCGTCGAAGAAGCGCGACTGATCCGTGAGCTCTTTGGACAGCACGGCAACGTGATGTTCCGGATCCGCGCGGAACTCGAGTCGCCAGATACTGGGTCCTTCCAGCTCGCCCATTCGATGATCGCGAGGCACGCTCACGAAGCAGGTGCCATAAGAGAGATGGTTCCCGTCTGCGGCTTCGGTCGCGAAGGCGAGCGGCCTCCGCGTCTCGACGCGACGATCGGTTGCGAACAGCACTCGCACAACGGCGTGGGAAGGCGGCGTGGTTCCGGCACGCGTCGGCGCCGGGGGCAGGACCGCGATCGAGTAGTCGAGCGGCTGGTCGCTGTTGCTGTAGATGACGATGTGGAGTGACGCGTCACGCGGCGACGTCCACTCGAATACGCCGTCGCCGCGCATTTCGTCGTTCTTGGCCACCAGTGCATGGCTCTCGTCGTAGACGAAGATGGCCGGGATCAGCTCGCCGAGCCGCGCCGGATGAACCGTGACGGTTTCGCCCGGACGAACGTTGACGACCGGTGCACGCGCGACACCGAACGCCGGCAGCGTCAACTGAATCGGATCGGGTGTCGGGGCCTGTGAGGCGGAGGTCGTAGTGGCCATGAGAACGTCCCGGGTTAATGTCCGATCAGCTTGAAGGCCGCCCAGAATCTGGGATCCTGCCCGTACACCTCGTGCTGACGCAGTTCCACGTTCGCGCGTCGAACGGCCTCGGCGAGCGGTGCTTTGCGCGCCGCGCGATAGAACGCTGTCGTCCAGAGGGTCGTTGCCTCATCGTCCACTTCCCACAGGGGCAGCAACACGCTCTGCGCCCCGGCGTAGATCAGGCTGCGCGTGATGCCGTAAATCTCGCGACCGGCATCCGCGGAGACGCGCCCGGCAGTGCACGACGCGACGGTGACGAGCGTCATCCCATCGAGCGGCAGCGCAAGCATGTCTGACGCGGTGAGATGTCCATCGTGGCCAGGCTCCGGTTGAAGCTCGATGTACGACATCATCGGATCGTCTTCGCTGTAGACACCATGTGCCGCGAGGTGAATGACATTGTGTCCGCGCGCCTTGTTCATCAACGTGGAGCGTGTGGCAGAGCCGGGCGGAACCACTTCGTGTTGCGGAAATATCTTCGCGATCGTCTCTGCGTCCGTGATCGCGTTGGCGAGGCGCGGCGCGGCAACCGCGAGCACGTTCGCGTCCTCGAGCTTCGCACCTCGTTTCAGTCGCATGAGGACGGACGCCGACGGGGCGTACGACACGGCCAATGTCTCGCCGAGAAACCGGCCGCTGGCTGGATCCATCAACGCGGCCAACGGAATGTCGTCGAGCTCCGGCGGCAGGACGACGACCAGCTGATTTGTATCGAGACCCGTCAGCACCGGTTGAACCAGGCAAAGGAACAGATCACGGGCTGCGTCGGCATCGAATCCGGCACTGCGCGTCGCCACGCTCTGCTGCAGGCGGTCGGCGATATTGCGCAGTGCCGACATCGGCGCGTAGTACGACCGCACCTCCATCCGCTCCGGTCCGATGTGCCAGACGATGAGGCGGGCGCTGTCGAGGAAGTAGTAGACAAGATCGAAGCGATCGGCGCGCGTGAGTTGGCGCAGCTCGTCGAGTGACGCCGGCGGCGCGTCGACGAACTCGAGCAAACGTGGCGCTTCCTGCCTGATACGAGCGAGAACCTCGTCGTACTGGACCTCGGCAGCCTGCGCCGCATCCGTCGCCGCCGTCGCCAGCGCGGCATGATTCGCGGCACGGGCCGCCGTGAGTTGCGAATTGAGACGCCGTTCAGTGTCGGTCGGCAGTTGCACGGCCGCCGAAGATAGCATTTCGGTCATCGTCCTGGCCCTCGCCTGCTCGTTCCAGCGAAACGCTTCTGCGTAGTCGCCTTGACTCAGAAGCGTCAGGACCAACCGATCGAAGACCTGGACTTTGTCGTTCGCGAAACCGGCGCGCGCCGCGTCGTCCGGCAAGGTACGCCGCTCCTGCTCGATGAGCATCGCCGCCTCGCGGTATGACGAGATCGCTCCAGGCAGGTTGCCTTCACCCTCGAGGATCTGCGCTTCGCTGAGCCGGCGGCGCCATCGCGTCGCCGGTACGTCTGGTATCTGATTCAACTCGCGACGCATGAACTCGATCACGGCCCGGGTCTGCTCCGGCGTCGTACTCGGCAACGCCGGCCCGAGAAGCGGCACGTCGATGAGGGAGCCGTTGGTCCCGACGAACGCAGAGTGGGTCGAGGCCGACGATTGTTTCACCGCCAGGTCATGCATCTGACCGGCGAGAGCGATCGTCCTCTGTTGCGATTCGTCGGCCATCTGTAACGTCGACAGGACGCCCTGAATACTGCTTGCGAAGGCCGACTGCCCGAGTTCGAGGGCAACGTTCCGAGCCTGCGTCCAATCATCGCGTGCGTCGGCGGAGTGATCCCGCATTTCCCGTTCAACCTGCTGGCACCGTCGCCATTCAATTGGAGTCGTGCAAGGGAGGCTGGTGTAGAGATTGAAGAGCGAATCTGCCAGTTTCCGGTGGACACCGCCGCGATTGTTCAAAGCGTTGAACAGCAGATCCCGGTCGGTCCCGCTGCGTGCAATCGTGACCGCCTGGCTCACCGATGCAAGCGCCTGATCGAGCTCTCCTGCTGACGAATCGAGATCGGCGCGCTCGATGAGAATGTCCGCTTTCAACGTCGCATTTTCGGACGAGTTCCCGAGGACCACCAACGCGCGGTCGATCGCCTCGCGCGCCGCGCCATGGTTGCCGTGACCATAATTCTCGAGCCTGCCGATGCCGAGCCATGCCTTCGCTTCGTAGTCGGCGCGACCCGCCCGCCGCGCAAGCGGAATGACCCGCTGATAAATGGGCCGCGCTTCATCCCATTCGGACACGACCCGAAGGCAGTCGGCCGAGCGCAGCAGGGCGAACGTCGCCTCGGCAGTACTACCGAGCGTCAGCAGTTCATCCGACAGCTGGGTGAACTCCTTGCCGATTGGTGCAAAGTCGGCCGAGAATGCCCTTCCCGCCTCGCGGGCCGCAGCGAGTGCTTTGTCGAATTGCTCGCTTGCCAGTTGAAGACGCGCCGCCGGATCACTTTTCGGAAACCGGTTAGTCTTTGCCACCGCTCGCTCCTTTCCGGCGCTCCCATAAGACGGAGACCGAGTCTCTTGATCGTCCGTTTGTCCGAGCTATCCGTGAAGCGACCGGCCACGCCCGACCTTTTGCCATTCCCACGGTCGTACGAATCGATCGATACCGCTCAACGCGCTGGCGGAAATACGCGTGAACTGAATCGCGATCTGTGTCTGAGCCGGTCCGCTGGCCATCGTGAGCGGAAACTCGAAGAAAAGCTGTGGTCCGGCAACCTGCCATGTTCCCGTGAAACTCGTGCTCATGACCAACTGCATGCCCGCGAATCGATTGGGGTCGGGAGTGGTCTGTCCTTGAAACGTGTGGTTGGATAAAAAGACCGCGTGAAGTTGAGCGTCCACCAAGGTTCCAGACTGTGCCAGCCATATTCCGCCACAGAGGATGGCTTCGAGATCCGGAGATTGGGCCTGACCGATTGGAAAGCCACAATGGGGACACGTCGTGGCTTTGCTCGAGACCTGCTGCTGACACTCAGGACATGTGACAAGGGCCATGTTCATTTCTCCTGGTCTGTCGGAGCGGCTTCTGATGAGTAGACGGACGCCGTCACTGATTGCCCGGGATCCGGGA
>DASSGK010000161.1:0-3291 GCA_035693505.1 Vicinamibacterales bacterium | reverse complement strand
GCTCGGCTCAAAGCCTCGCGCTCCGTGACGTTGTCGTCTCTCTGCCTGTAGCGCGAAGGCTTCAGCCGAGCGTCAGACTACACACGTTCAGCAGAAACCGCAGAGACCGCTGAGATCGCAAAGATTTGATTGGCTCTGCGTTCTTTGCGAGCTCCGCGGTTTCTTCCGACGTGTCCGCGGTTTTTTTCCGATTCGTGACAGCCGTGAGCCGCGTGCTACGATCGTTTGGTTATGGCAGATCATCTGAACTTCTACATCGACGGCGCGTGGGTTCCGCCGGCGAAGCCCGCCACCCGCGACGTCATCAACCCGGCGACGGAGCAGTCGATCGGCAAGATCTCGATGGGCAGCGCTGAGGACGTCGATCGCGCCGTCAAGGCCGCTCGCAAGGCGTTCACCACCTTTTCGCGCACGTCGCCGGCCGAGCGCATCGCCCTGCTCGAAAACATCGTCCGCGTCTACAAGACGAGGCAGGACGAGCTCGCGCAGACGATCTCGACGGAAATGGGCGCGCCGATCTGGCTGTCGAAGGCGGCGCAGGCCACGTCCGGCCTCGGCCACTTCAACCAGGCGATCTCCGTGTTGAAGTCCTTCGCCTTCGAGGAAGCGCGGGGCCGGACGATGGTGATTCGCGAGCCGGTGGGCGTGTGCGGTCTCATCACGCCCTGGAACTGGCCGATCAACCAGATCGCCTGCAAGGTCGCGCCGGCGCTTGCCGCCGGCTGCACGATCGTCCTGAAACCGACGGAGATCGCGCCGCTGAACGCGATCGTCTTCACCGAGATCCTGCACGAAGCGGGAGTGCCCGCCGGCGTCTTCAACCTCGTGAACGGCGACGGTCCGACTGTCGGCGTCGCGATCGCCTCGCACCCGGGCATCGACATGGTGTCGTTCACCGGCTCGACGCGTGCAGGCGTGCAGGTCGCGATCAACGCCGCGCCGACGGTCAAGCGAGTCACGCAGGAGCTCGGCGGCAAGTCCGCCAACATCATTCTCGACGATGCGGATTTCCAGACGGCCGTGGCGGGCGGCGTCAACGGCTGTTTCATGAACAGCGGCCAGTCGTGCAACGCCCCGACGCGGATGCTCGTGCCGGCCGCGCGCCAGGCCGAAGCCGTCGCGATCGCCAAGGCCGCCGCTGAAAAGATGAAGGTCGGCGATCCGTTCCAGGATGGCAACAAGCTCGGTCCCGTGGTCAGCGAAGTGCAGTTCAACAAGATCCAGGGACTGATTCAGAAGGGGATCGACGAAGGCGCCGAGCTCGTCACCGGCGGAGTCGGCCGTCCCGACGGTCTCGGCACAGGCTTCTACGTGAAGCCGACCGTGTTCGCCGGCGTGAAGAACAGCATGACGATTGCTCGCGAGGAGATCTTCGGACCGGTGCTCTCGATTCTTCCCTATGAGACGGAAGAAGAAGCCATCGACATCGCGAACGACACGCCGTACGGCCTCTCCGGCTACGTCTCATCCGGCGATCTCGATCGGGCGCGGCGGGTGGCGGCGCGCCTGCGCACGGGCAACGTGCACCTGAACGGCGCGCAGGCGTCGTACGACGCGCCGTTTGGCGGCTACAAGCAATCAGGCAACGGCCGCGAGTGGGGCGTCGACGGATTCGAGGAGTTTCTCGAGACGAAGGCCGTCCTCGGCTATGTACCGAAATGAGATTTCAGATTTAAGAGTTCAGATTTCAGATTGGATTTCTGAATTCTGAATTCTGAATTCTGAAATCTAACTGACCGCCCTGTCGGTGATCTCGAGCCCGCGGTCGATGATCCCGAATGCCTCACGCAGCTCGGCTTCGGTGATGCACAGCGGCGGGTTCGTGAAGAACGTGTTCCAGCGCACGAACGTGTAGAGCCCTTCCTGTCGGAAGAACTTCCCGAGCGCGGCCATCTCGTCCGACGTGCCGTTGAACGGCGCGAGCGGCACCTTCTTGTCCTTGTCGCGCACGAGCTCGATGAGACCGAACAGGCCGATGCACCGCGCCGCGCCGATCGACGGGTGGCGCATTTTGAGATCGGTCATCAGGTCGGCCATCAGCGCGCCCATCTTCTTCGCGTTGTCGAGCAGCTTGTCGTCCTCGTAGACCTTGATGGTGGCGAGCGCCGTGGCGCACGCGAGGGGATGGCTGTTGTAGGTGAGGCCGCCGTAGAACACCTTGTCGTTGAACTTGTCCGCGATGGCGCGCCGCATGCCGACGGCGCCAAGCTGAACGTACGCCGCGGTGAGCCCCTTCGCCATCGTGATGATATCCGGCACGACGTTCCAGTGATTGATCGCGAACCACTCGCCCGTGCGCCCGAAGCCGGCCATCACCTCGTCGCAGATCATCAGGATGCCGTACTTGTCGCAGATCGCGCGCACGCCCTGCATGTAGCCGTCCGGAGGAACCAGCACGCCGTTGGTGCCCGTGACGGTCTCGAGAATGAACGCCGCGATGGTGTGCGGCCCTTCGAGCTGGATGATCTCGTCGATCATCGCGAGCGATTCCTGCGCGGAGTCCCAGCCGCGTGCGATCCCGTGGTACGGATCGAGCACGTGCACGATGCCCGGCAGGCCGGGCTCGGCGGCCCAGCGGCGAGGATCGCCCGTCAGCGTGATGCTGCCCGCGGTGCCGCCGTGATACGAGCGATAGCGCGCGAGAATCTTGTGACGGCCCGTCGCCATCCGCGCGAGCTTGATGGCGTTCTCGTTCGCCTCGGCGCCGCCGTTGGTGAAAAAGAAGACGTCGATGTCGCCGGGCGTAATCTCGGCGAGCTTGGCGCCCAGCCGTGCGCGCGCTTCGGTCGCCATGAACGGGTTGGCGTACGCGAGCACGGACGCCTGCTCGCTGATCGCGCGGATCACGCGCTCGTCGCCGTGCCCGATGTTCACGCACATCAGCTGGCTGTTGAAGTCGATGAACCGCTTCCCCTCGGGCGTCCAGAAGTAGATCCCCTTCGCCCGCTCGACCGGAATCGGATCGACCTTCGACTGCGCCGACCACTCGAAGAGCGTGTGCTTCTTCGACAGGGCAATCATCTCGTCGCCGGTCATCGGTTTGTTCAGCGTTTCAGTTGCCATCGGACTGACCTCTTTCTCACGAAACCCTCGAAACTCACGAAAAGCACGAAATCCAATCCAGCCCTCAGCCCTAGGCCCTGAGCCCTAAGCCCCTAGTCCCTAGTCCCTGGTCCCTGTCTTGAGCATCGCTTCGCGCTTCGCCCTGAACTCGTTGCCCGGTTTCCACTCCGGCATCTTGTCCGCCTGCGCCACTCGCTGACCTACGGCGAACAGGACGCGGAGATCCTC
>DASSGK010000160.1:0-8406 GCA_035693505.1 Vicinamibacterales bacterium | reverse complement strand
GTCGTAGCCGAGCATGTTCAACTCGGTGGAGACGATGGCCAGCCCGCCGGTGCGGAAGCCGATGCTCACGTGCTGCGCGCTGATGAGGCTGCGCGTCAACAAACCCGCGGCGACGAGCAGCACCATCGTCACCGCAATCTGGGTCGCCACGAGGCCGTCGCGCAGCGTCCAGCGGCGGCCGCCGGCCTGCGTGGCCGCCACGTCGTTCTTCAGTTCGTTGACCAGGTTGGGCCGCGTCGCTCTCAGCGCGGGTGCAAGCCCCGCGACAACGGCCGCGATCATGGTCACGACCGCGGTGAACAGCAGCACGCGGCCGTCGAGGCGGAGCGCGAAGGACAACGGGATCGGAATCGGGAGGCTGATCGACATCGCGACCTGCGTGAGCAGCCACGCGAGGCCGATACCGGCCGAAGCGCCGAGCGACGCCATCACGACGCTCTCGACCAGCAGCTGCTGCACGAGCCTGCGCCGGCTGGCTCCGATGGCCAGGCGAATGCCGATCTCCCGCTGACGGCCGGATGCGCGCGCCAGCAGCATGCTCGCGACGTTCGCACAGGCGATGACCAGCACCAGCCCGACGACGATCATCAACGCGAGCGCGATCGGCTTCAACGTGCGGTCGGCGACGGGATGGATGTGCACGTCTTTCGTGGGCACGGTACTGAGTTCGAATTTTCTGTTCGTCGCCTGGTAGTCGGCCTGCAGCCGCTTTCCAACCAGGCGCATGTTCGCAGCGGCGTTCTCGTACGTGACGCCATCCTTCAGGCGTCCCTTGACGAACATCCAGCGCGTGCCGCGGCGCTCCAGCCGCGTGTTCCCCGTCGGCGACGGGACCGTGCTGATGATGCCGCCCGGTTCCACATCGTCGACATACGTCAGCGCCGTCCAGAGCTCCGGGGCCACCAGCGGAAACATTCCGGTGAATGTCCGCGGCGCGACGCCGACGATGGTGTAGGGCTGCCCGTGGATGTGAATCGGTTGGCCAACCACGGTCGGGCTGAGGCCGTACTCACGATTCCACAGACGGTACGAAATGACCGCGACGCGGGTGGCGCCGGGCCTGTCGTCTTCTGGCGCGAGCAGACGGCCGGCCGCGGGCTTGAGACCGAGGAGCTGGAAATAGTTGCCGGTGACCGTCTCGCTCATCGCGAGGCGGGAGCGTTCGGTGAGCTTGACTGCGCCAAACGCCGGACTGTAGGCCAGCATGTCGCTGAACACCTGGTTCTGCGACTTGAAATCGACGAAGTCTGGGTACGAGCTCGTGGAGTACTGATCGTTGTCGCTGCCGCTGGTGAAGACGTCGACCAGGCGATCGACCCGTTCGACCGGCAACGGCCGGAACACCAGCGCGTCGACGAGCGTGAAGAGCGCGGTGTTGAACCCGATGCCGATGGCCAGTGACGCGATGGCGATGGCAGTGAAGGCCGGACTGCGACGCAGCCAGCGCAGGGCGTAGCGGACGTCGGCGACAAGGTTCTGGAGCACGGTGTTACAGACGAAGAGCAACTAGGGAAAGTTCGTCCGGCGTGCGCCGCTAACAGAGCGCCAGCCAGGCGGCCGTGCAGGCCGCTTTCTCGTCGGCGCGCCAGGGCCCGCCGAGCGCCTTGCCGAGTGCAGCGACGGCCCGGGTAATCTCGGCGCTGCTGCGGCGAAGCTTGAGGACCGCCTTCTCCGCCAGGTTCTTGTCCACGATTACGTCGCAATGGATCCCGTGTGCTTCGAGCGCGTCGGCTAGCACCGTGCGGAACAGCTGACCTTCGCTGGCGTGGGCGCGGATGTGCAGGTTGCCGACACGCGCGGGATCGATGACGCTGCCAACGACAAGGCCGGCGCCCCGGCATCGGGCTCCCGCAAGCGCCGCGTCGGTCAGGAACGCGGCCACCGACTGCGCCGTGCAGCGGCGCACGATCGCAATGCGCCTTGCGAGCTCCTTTCGATCCTCTTCCTGCTTGTAGAAGCCATCGTGATAGGGCTGTCGTGTCGACGGAACACCCGGATCGCTGAGCTCGACGATGCGGCGGGCCAGGACCCGCGGGGCGGAGGCGGGGCCGCCAACTGCCACGGCAATCGCGCGGCCCGACTTGACGCGGAAGCCGAGCGCTATCGCCGTCATTTCATGAGGTCGTTGACCTCGGCGAATGTCATCGCGTTCCTGGTGAACGACCGGTACGTGCCCGTGGACTTCAGCTCGCGCGCGATGTCGCGCAGCAGCGCCATGGTCGCGCGCATCGGGCCCGACCCGAGGCTGAGTCGCGCGACGCCGAGCGCCTCCAGGTCCGGAATCGACGGCGAGCCCTCGACCGCGAGAACATTCACCGGGCCGCCGATGCCTTTGACGAGCGCACCGATCGTGGCTGCATCGCGCACGCCGGGGACGAAGACACAGTCGGCGCCGGCTCCGAGAAACGCTCTGCCGCGTTCGATCGCGATGCCGAGTCGCGTCTCCGGCGCACCGAAGCCGCGAAGGAAGCCGTCCGTGCGCGCGTTGATCACGATCCGGACGCCGGCTTTCGTCGAGGCCTTGATGATCGCCTTGATCTTGTCGACCTGGAGCGCCAGCGGCTCGAGATCCGTCGCACCGGGAATGCAGTCCTCGAGATTGATGCCGACGGCGCCGGCGGCGATGACGCGCAGCACCACGTCGGCGACGGCATCCGGTGCCGCGGCGTAGGCGTGCTCGATGTCGGCGGTCACCGGCACCTTGACGCTGCGCACGATTCGCGCGATCGCTTCGATCATCTCGTTGGGCGGCACGACGCCGCCGTCGGGATAGCCGAGCGCCGCGGCGACGCCCGCGCTGGTCGTGGCGATGGCGGGAAATCCTTCGAATTCGATCAGCCGCGCGCTCGCCGAGTCCCAGGCGTTCGGAAGGACGAGCATGGGCGGGCTCTTGTGCAGCGCCCGGAGCACTTCGGCTTTGTCTGCCATCCCATGAGTATAGCGGCAGAAAAAACCGCGGTTTTTTCTTATTCTGAACGCAGTGTGATCATCGGATCGACGCGCGTCGCGCGCCGGCCGGGGAGGTAGCTCGCCAGGAACGCGATCGCGGCCAGGAGCAGACCGATCGCCGCGAAGGTGCCAGGATCGTGCGGCGACACACCGACGAGCAGCGCGCTGAGGGAGCGCGTGATCGCCCACGACGCGGCAAGGCCGATCACGATGCCGGCGATCGTCAGCTTCATGCCGTACCCGACAATCATGCGCAGCACGTCGGTCCTCGTGGCGCCGAGCGCCATCCGGATGCCGATCTCCTGCGTGCGGCGGCTGACGAAGTACGACAGCACGCCGTAGATGCCGAGGCCTGCCAGCACGAGAGCCAGCGCGCCGAACAGTCCCAGCAGCGTCATGTTGAGCCGCGACTGTTCCGTTGATTGCGCGACGTACTGCGCCATGGTCTGGACGGAGAACACCGGGACATCGCGATCGATGCCGGACACCACCTGGCGGATCGACGCCGCGAGCTGTTCCGGCTCGAGCGGCGTCCGGACGAACAACGTCATCGTCGGCCGTCGATTGACGAACCACACGGGGAGCTGCTCCAGCGGCGCGTAGACCTGCAGATTGTCCGGTTCACGGACGAGGCCGTAGTGGCGAACGTGGCGAACGACGCCGATCACTTCACGCCAGATGGGCCGGCCGCCCGGTCCGTGTCCGGTGAACTCGAAGGCGATTCGCTTGCCGATCGGATCGCTATTCGGAAAGAACTTCTGAACCAGCGCCTCTTCAACGACCGCGACGGGCAGCGCATCGGCGTTGTCCCGCTCAGTGAACGGACGGCCGCGGACGACCGAGATCCCCATCGCGCGGAAATAGTCTGGCGAGGCGGCCTGGAAGAGACAGGTCGTTGCCTCTTCCTTCAGCGAACTCGGGGCGGGCTCCCCTTCGTAGCGAACCTCGGACTCTGCGCCGCCGCCTTCGAGCGGCGTGCTGCTGTTCATTCCAACAGCTTCGACCGATGGAATGGCGGCCGCGCGGCGAAGCAGTTCGCGGTGAAACGTGGACCAGCGCGCGAGCTGCGGATAGCGCGCGCTTGGAAGCGAGACACGCATCGTGACGACGTACGACGGGTCGAAGCCGAGATCGATCGCCGTCAGCGCCGCAAAACTGCGAATCGTCAGCCCCGCGCCGACGAGCAGCACGAGCGCGAGCGCCACTTCGACGATCACCAGGGCCGAGCGCGTGCGGCGGCCGGCGCCTGCGGTTCCGCGCGCCGCATCCTTGAGTGACGTCAGCAGGTCTACCGACGCTGCGCGCAGCGCCGGCGCGAGGCCGAACGCGAGGCCGACGAGGATCGAGACGGCGAGCGCAAAGGTCAGGACGCGAAAATCGACCGCGACCTGATCGATCCGCGGCACGGTGGTCGGCCGCGTCGCCACGAACGCCTTGACGCCCCACCACGCGAGAAGGGCGCCCAGCGCGCCGCCGCCGAGCGCCATCAGCACGCTCTCGGTCAGCAGCTGCTGCGCGATGCGCCGCCGGCTTGCGCCCAGCGCTTCGCGGATGGCCATTTCGCGTTGCCTTGTGTCGGCGCGCGCGAGCATCAGGTTGGCCAGGTTCGCGCAGCCGATGAGCAGCACGAAAGCGACGGCGCCCGAGAGCGCGAGCAGCGCGGGCCTGATGTTCTGGACGATCTGCTCGTAGTAGGGCTCCAGCGACACGGTGTGATCGGTGTTCGAGATCGGGTACTGCTGCTCGAGGCGGCGCGCGATCGCGTCCATGTCCGCCGCCGCGCGTGCCGCGCCGATGCCCGGTTTCAACTTGGCGACACCGAACAGCCCCGGGTGCGCACCCCGATCCGCGGGGAACGTCGAGACGAAGAGGCCGACGGGGAGCCACACGTCGGTGGTGCGGGATGGAAATCGCATGCCTGCAGGCATGACACCGACGACTGTGTGAGGCTCGCCGTCGAGCACGATCGTTCTGCCTATCGCCGACGCATCACCGCCCAGGTGCGATCGCCAGAAACGCTCGCTCACGACCGTCACCCGCGGAGCACCGGGCCGATCTTCGTCCGCGGTGAAGGTGCGACCGATCATCGCCTGCAGGCCTACGGCTTTGAACACATCCGACGAGACGAGGCTCGCGATGAGCCGCTCCGGCTGATCGCCGCCGGTGAGGTTGATCACGGTACCGCGATAGATGCCGAAGTGTTCGAAGACCTGGTTCTGCTCGCGCCAGTCCTGAAAATTGGCCCATGCGATCGACAGCATCTGTCCCGCGCGCGTGGTTTCGGCGACCATCACGATCCGATCCATGTCCGCGTACGGATAGGGACGGAGCATGACGGCATCGACGAGGGTGAAGATCGCAGTGGTGGCGCCAACGCCGAGCGCGAGTGTGACCATGACGATGGCCGTGAAGCCCGGATTCTTGCGCAGCGTGCGCAGCGCGAAGCGAATGTCGGTCGTCACCGCGTCGATCGGGCGAGCCCGCATCGAGGCCAGTTCGTCGACGTCGCCCGCCAGCCGCCGCATCGCCTCGTCGTGACCGAGACCGCCCGCCCGCAACGCGTCGTACTCGTCGTCGAGGTGCTGGCGCAACTCTTCGCTGATCCGGCGAGGCCA
Organism: Vicinamibacterales bacterium; assembly: GCA_035693505.1. Classification (GTDB taxonomy): domain Bacteria; phylum Acidobacteriota; class Vicinamibacteria; order Vicinamibacterales; family CAVVIG01; genus CAVQFC01. The sequence goes on along the minus strand of DASSGK010000160.1, from coordinate 2,842 downwards.
CTCAGGCATGGTCGACTCCTGCGATTCGGTTGATCGCTTCCGCGAACGCCCGCCAGGTATCGCGCTGCGACGCAAGGACACCGGCTCCGGCAGGCGTGAGGCGGTAGTAGCGTCGTCGGCGCTGACCGGCCTTTTCGATCCAACGGCCGGCAATCCATCCGCGCTTTTCGAGGCGGTAGAGCAACGGATAGAGGGATGCGACGCGGAACTTCAGCACGCCGTTGGAGCGTGCTTCGATCAGCTTGCTCAGGTCGTAGCCGTGGCGAGGTTGATCCTCGACGAGCGACAGGATGAGCAGCTCGGCGCTCCCCTTTTTCATCTCGCGATCGAGGATGCCCGGCCTTATATATCGCATAGCAACATATTGCTCAACGGCATATGACGAGATCAAGGGCGAAATGGTTGACGGGAGGGGGTCAGATCTCGATCTTCTCGTTTTCGCGAAAAGCGAGATCTGACCCCGGCTGGTTAACATCGGGGCGGCACGGTCCGTCCTGTTCCTGACGGCCTGCGAATGGAGCATGTGCTCGAGCTTGGACACGTCCTGCCCGCCGGTGACCGCCTGACCAGCCCCGACGGGACCGCAGGGCTCGGGCCGACGATTCGCGCCGTGGCGGCCGGCGACGAGGAGGCGTTCGCGCGTCTGTACAAGGACTATGTGCGCATGGTCCACGCGATCCTGCTGGGCCGGATTCCGCGGCGCGACGTCGACGACCTGGTGCAGGAGGTCTTCCTCACGGCGTACCGGCGAATCAAGGAGCTGCGCGACCCGGCGGCGTTCGGCGGCTGGGTTGCGGCCATCGCTCGCAACCGGGCCACCGACTACATGCGGCACTCGAAAGAGCCGCTCGCGCTTCCCGACGAATTGGCTGGAGGCGATCCGATCGAGACCGAAGCCTTCGCGATCCTCGACATCGTGAAAGCGCTCCCCGAGGCGTATCGCGACACGCTGCTGATGCGGCTCGTCGAAGGCATGACCGGCGCCGAGATCGCCGAGCGCTCGGGACTGACCCGGGCCTCGGTGCGCGTCAACCTGCACCGCGGGATGAAGCTGCTGCGAGAGCGGTTGGCGAGAGCATAGGATGGGCACGTCAATGAACGACGACTATCTCGTCGACGGCACGGGCGCACCGGATCCGGAGGTCGTGCGGCTGGAACGGCTGCTCGGCCGGTTGCGATCCACCACGCAGCCGCCCGTTCTGGTCCGGCTAAAGCCGGACCGCAGGTTGTACCTCGGCCCACGCTTCTTCGCGCCTGCGCTCGCCACTGCCGCCGCCGTCATCCTGATGGTCGGCCTCATCTGGAAGCCGCTGCGGCCTGAGTCCGTCGCCGACGGTGACCCGAACCGATCATCCTGGGGAGTCGCGGTCATCGTCGGGAGGCCGCGGGTCGACGCCAGTGTCCTGACCGGAGACGGACGAATCGCGGTTGGCCAGACGCTCACCACCGATGCTCGTTCACGCGCGACGATTGAGGTCAGCGACATCGGACACGTGACCGTCGACGAACAGACGCGAATCCGGCTGATCGATTCTCGCGACGGCCATCATCGCCTCGCGCTGGACCGCGGCACGCTGCACGCCGCGATCGCCGCGCCTCCGGGTCAGTTCGTCGTCAACACGCCGTCGGCAACAGCCACCGACCTCGGCTGCGTCTACTCGCTGCATGTAAACGACGATGGATCGGGATTGCTGAGCGTGGAGGCGGGCTGGGTGGCATTCGAAGAGCGGGGACGCGAGTCGTTCGTCCCGGCGGGCGCATCGTCTCGCACCGATCGCGTCAACGGACCCGGGACACCGCGGTACGACGATACCGAGCCCGCGTTTCGCGATGCCATCGACGAAGTGGACAACGGACACGATGCGCGGCGAAAGGAGACGTCGCTGCGTTACGTTCTCGATCGTGCCCGCCAGCGCGATGCGATGACACTGTGGCACCTGATTCCGCGCGTCGGCGCGGACGACCGTGCGGCGGTCGTCGACGCGCTGAACGCGCGCGTGCCGATGCCGCCGGCGGTGTCGCGCGACGCAGTCCTGCGGCTCGACCGCGCGTCCCTCGATCAATGGTGGGACGCGCTCGGCCTCGACCAAGCGAGCTGGTGGAGAAAGTGGAAAGGCACGTACCCGGCGGCCGCGAGTGCTTCGCAGGCACCGGCAGCTCAGAGCTGCGCGGAGACGCCTACGCTTCGAGCGACGCCGCCGCCAACGAACAATGCGGGCCCGCTCGGCGACGGTCCGTGGTGGGTCAACGCCGATCGAACGCTCTGGATGCAGTCGGCCACGGGACCGTGGCACGCCGGCTACAACCAGAAGAACATGATGGTGAAGCCCGCGGACGTGAGGCCGGCCATGTCAGGCGTGCGCATCGACCGGCCGGCGCCGCCGATGGAGGTGCAATGGGTTCCGCAACTGCATGCGGAGTTCCAGACGATGGGCCTCACGTTCCCGACTGAGGGATGCTGGAAGGTGACCGCGACAGTCGGTGCACACGAACTGTCGTTCGTCACCGCGGTCCGGTCGCGGTGAAGCCCTCGCGCTCGGCTGAAGCCTTGGCGCTCGGCTAAAGCCTTCGCGCTACGGAAACTCGAGCTGAGCGTGGACGGCTTAGCAAAGGTAGCGCGAAGGCTTTAGCCGAGCGTACGTCTTCCTACTTCAGCGTGTACTTCATCTGGACGTGGATCTGGACCGCCACGGGCTTGCCGTCCTTCTTGCCGGGCTCGAACTGCCACTGCTTCATCGCCTTCACCGCGTTGGCGTCCAAGCCGTACATCGTGTCGAGCGACTCCGCGATCTTGACGTCTCCAACAGCGCCGTCGGAGAGCACCACCGCATCGAGCATCACG
>DASSGK010000159.1:0-17559 GCA_035693505.1 Vicinamibacterales bacterium | reverse complement strand
GCAGCCTCATCAGCATCGAGACGACGTCCGGTCGACCGGTCCGGAGCGACGCAGCCAGCCGGCCGACCGCCGCGCGCTCGCGTTCGGGGACGAGGACTTCGGGTGCCGCGGCCGCACGACTCTCGGACGCCGGCCTGACGTGGCCGCGCCGGGCGCGTCGCTTGGTCGCTTCCGTCCCCGCAGGCTTCGCGTCCTCGATCGTCGACCCCGCAGGTGGCGTCCGAGGCAGTTCAACGAATGGGATGGACGCGATCTCACGCGGCGCAGACGGCTCCGGCGCCCAACGCGGAACGAGCAGCGCAACGGCCAACAGGGCAAGTGATGCTGCCGCCGAGGGGATCAGCCACCGGCGCAGGGCCCATCGTGGCGCCGCGACTTCCACGTGCGCCCGGACCCGCGATTCGAAATGCAGGGACGGCGTCGCCGACGCCACGTCCGTCAACGCCTCGTTGATGGTGGCAAGCACGCGGCTCTCAACGTCGAACGCCGCCTGGCAGACCGGGCAGGCCGTGAGGTGTACCGCGGCTTCCCCAGCCAGCGGTGCGCCGAGGGCGTGGGCCCTTATCGCGGCGGCAAATTGCTGACAAGCCATCGCAGGTTCTCCGCCAGGGTTTTTCGCGCCGTGAACAACCGCGACTTGACCGTGCCTTCGGGCAGGCCAAGCAGCGTGGCGACCTCGCGCATGTCGTGCCCTTCAATCGCGGACAGGACGACGACGAGACGCAGTTTTTCGGGCAGCTTCTCGATCGCGAGCCACACGTGAGCGGAACGCTCCCGCGCGGACGCAACGTCTTCGGTATTGGGCGACACCGGCTCGGCGGCGGCCTTGTCCTCGCGCGCCGTCCGGCGCTGATCGGCCCGCCAGCGGTCGATCGCCAGACGCCATGTCATCCTGGTCAGCCATGACCTGAACGCCTCACGTTCGCGCAGCTGCCGGAATCGCCCGAACGCCCGCGCAAACGCGTCTTGCGCGACTTCTTCGGCGTCCGCGCGATTGCGAAGAACACCGTAGGCGATGCTGAATGCCAGGCGGGATGAATCGCGAAGACGTGCCTCGAACTCGCGCTCCAGGTCGGCGTCGTCGCTCACCAGGCTGTCGGGCCACCGGCCCACCCACTCATGCATCGTTGTCCGGACACAAGACGGCACCGACCCGGATCCGGTTCATTCTTACAATTCTGGATAGCGCTCGGTTGGTGCCAGGAATGACGTCAGTGGCATGCCGTATTATCTGCGGATGCCGCCCTCTTTTTCGAGCATCGTTCGCCACACATTCCCCGTCATCGGCGCAATGATGGCCGTCGCCTTCGCACAGCCTCCCGCACCGTCGTCGCCTTTCGATTTGGAGGAAGCGACGATTGCCAGCCTGCAGCAGCGCATGCAGTCGGGACAGGACTCGTCGCGTTCGCTCGTCGACAAGTACCTCGCCCGTATCGAGGCCGTCGATCGCTCTGGGCCAACACTGCGCAGCGTAATCGAGATCAATCCCGACGCGCGGACCATCGCCGACCAGCTCGACGCCGAGCGCAAGGGCGGCCGCGTCCGCGGACCGCTGCATGGCATTCCGGTTCTGATCAAGGACAACATCGCCACCGCCGATCGCATGATGACGACCGCCGGGTCGTTCGCGCTCGAGGGCGTCAAGCCGCCGAAGGACGCGTTCATCGTCGCGCGCCTGCGCGAAGCCGGAGCGGTGATCCTCGGCAAGACGAACCTGAGCGAGTGGGCGAACTTCCGCTCGACCCATTCGACCAGCGGCTGGAGCGGCCGAGGCGGTCAGACGAGGAACCCGTACGCGCTCGACCGCAATCCATCCGGGTCGAGCTCAGGATCGGGCGCGGCGATCGCGGCGAACCTGGCCGCGATCGGCGTCGGCACCGAGACCGACGGCTCGATCGTGTCGCCCTCGAACAACAACGGCCTGGTCGGCATCAAGCCCACCCTGGGCCTCCTGAGCCGGAGCGGCATCGTGCCGATTTCCCACAGCCAGGACACCGCCGGGCCGATGACCCGCACGGTCGCCGACGCGGCGGCGCTGCTCGGCGCGATGAGCGGCGCGGATCCTGACGACGTCGCGACGAAACAGGCTGATAGCAAAGGCCGCCGCGACTACACGCCGGCGCTCGATCCGAACGGCCTCAGGGGCGCGCGGATCGGCGTCGTGCGCAACAAGTACTTCGGTTCCAGTCCCGCCACCGACGCGTTGGCTGAGGCCGCGATCGCGGTGATGAAGCAGCAGGGTGCGACGATCGTCGATCCGGCCAACATCCCCACGCTCGGCAAGTTCGACGACGGCGAGTTCCAGGTCCTGCTCTACGAATTCAAGGCGGACCTGAACAAGTACCTCACCTGGCTCGGTGCAGCGTCGCCGGTGCACTCGCTGCAGGACGTCATCGCGTTCAACGACGCGCACAAGGATCGCGAGATGCCGTATTTCGGCCAGGAGATCATGACAATGGCCGAGAAGAAAGGACCGCTGACGACTGCGGCCTATGTCTCGGCGCTGGCGCGCAACCGCCAGATGGCGCGTGCGCTCGGGATCGACGCGACGATGACCAAGTACAAACTCGATGCGCTCTTCGCGCCGACCAGCGGCCCGGCGGGCCTGATCGATCTGGTGAACGGCGACAGCGGTGGCGGGTCTTCACCGTCCACCGTGACGTCGGTCGCGGGCTACCCGCACATCACCGTCCCTGGAGGGTTCTATCGCGGCCTTCCGGTGGGCGTGTCGTTCTTCGGCGGGGCGTGGAGCGAACCGACGTTGATCAAGCTGGCGTACTCGTACGAGCAAGCCACGAAGCACCGGAAGGCTCCAGCGTTCCCGCCAAGCGCCGACATCACGCCCCAGCCGCGTTGATCTGTCGCCGGAAGCGGCGATCAGGAAACACCAGAACTCGTTGATGACTCACCCTTTTGGAACAGGGATGACATCAACCGACGATGCCGGCGTGTGCAGCCCCGCGAATGGGAACGACACCACCGTCACCCGCGCGCTGGCACCTCCGTTGCCCTGCCTCATCCGTAACGGAGGTTTGCAAATGTTGATGTTCAGCCGGTCGCAGCTCTATGTTGGCCTCGGATTGGCCGCCGTCGTCGAGATCATCATCCGCGTCGTCGTGCACTAGAGCGCCGCTCCAGCGGACGTCGCTACTGGACGCTCTGCCAAAGCGCCCGGCCTACGAAAAACGGGCCGAGCCGCTCCAGGTACAGCGACGTCTGCTGCGTCTTCCTCATCGTCTGCACCAGCGCAGACAGCGGGTACAGTTCCTTGCCGATCAACCCGATGACGAAGTCGTTGTCATCCCTGTCGAGGCCGTGACAGGCAAGACGGATGTCGTGTGCGTAATCACCGACGCCGAACGACATGCCGATGGTCCCGTGCTCGGCGAGAATCACGCGCTGCTCGTCGGCCGGGAGCTGGGCGAACTTCCCCGCGCGTCGCAGCGGATACCAGACGGCCCATTTCCACGCCGGGTTCAAGACCGTGCGCTTCGGCCGGTGCAGCAGCACTTCCGGAAGATCCGGCTCGTAGCCGATCGAGTACGTGCGGCCGAGCATCGTGTACTCGGGTTTCTGAGCGAGTCCTGAAAATCCCGGGCCGTTCAACACGGGGCGCACGCGATCGAGGAAATAGTCCGGCGTCTCGTTGAACGTGAGAAGACCGACGCCTCGCGGATCGTTGGCGTCCTCGTAGAGGACGCCGGAAATTCTGGCGCGTTCAAGATCGTTGGCGAGCGGCGCCGGATCCGTGCAGCCGCCGAAGGCGACAAACTGCATGAACAGGCGCTCGTTGGAATGCTGAGGCTGCCCGTCTTTGTTGCCGCCCTTCTCGCTGAGGTCCGGGGGCTCGGGTCCCCGCCGCGCTGCTTGTCCCGAGCTGTGCCCCGATCCCTGTCGGGCGACGGTGTCGTCTGCCATCCGCTGAGTATAATTCGCGGACGTGTCCAACGATTATCGCGTGCGCGCCGCGACGCTCGACGACGCGCATGTGCTCGCGCGGCATCGCATCGCGATGTTCACCGACATGGGCGTGCCGCTCGATGCTCCCGAGCTGGACAAAGCGTTTCGCGCATGGCTGGCGACAACCATGCCCGCGGGCACGTACCGTGCGTGGCTCGCTGATACGATCGACGGACAAGTCGCCGCCGGCGGCGGCATCACCATCATTCCCTGGCCGCCAGGACCGCGCTATCCGGGCGATCGACTCGCGTTCGTCTACAACGTTTACACGGAGCCGGCGCATCGCCGGCGAGGGCTGGCGAAGCTGATCATGGAGACCATCCACGGCTGGTGCCGCGAGCACGACATCGGCTCGACCGCGCTGAACTCGAGCCCCGAGGGGAAGCCGCTCTACGAGGCGATGGGGTACGCCGAAACGCCCAACCCGATGATGTTTTTTTCAGTTGTCAGGGTATAATTCCCCGGCTCAGAGCTTGAAAAAGCCGACCATTCAGGTCCCATAACGGAGACGCAGCGAGCATGCCATTCATCATCACTGACCCGTGTATCGACACCAAGGACACCGCCTGCGTGGACGTGTGTCCGGTGGATTGCATCCACCCCCGCAAGGACGAAGCCGAGTTCGCCGAGGCGAACATGCTTTACATTCATCCTGAAGAATGCATCGACTGCGGCGCGTGCGTCCCGGCGTGCCCCGTCGCGGCGATCTACGAGAGCATCGATGCGACCCCGTCGCACCAGAAGGATCTGATCGAGGCCAACGCGGTCTACCGCCTCGGCGACCCGGACGCGATGGCAAAGGCTGAAGCGATCGTCGCGGCGCACCGCGAGGCCCAGCCGGCGCTGATGGCGATTCCCGGGCCGGAACGCCAGGCCGCACACGCATCACACTGAAACTCGCCACCTGGAACGTCAACGGTATCCGGGCGCGCCAGGCGCAGGTCCAGGAATGGATCGCGCAGGAGCGTCCGGATGTCGTTTGCCTGCAAGAGCTCAAAGCCACATCGGATCAAGTGCCAACCGCCCTCTGCGAGATGGAGGGCTACTGGTGCTACTGGCACGGCGCTCGAGCGTATTCCGGCGTCGCCATTCACGTCAGCAAGGCGTTCGCGCCCGAGCGGCCTGCCTTCAGTCATCCCTCATTCGACTTTGAAACCCGCATCGCGACCGTCGATGTCGCCACGCCGGTCGGCGAGGTGACAGTTGCGTCGGTGTACGTCCCGAACGGCGGAAAGGACTTTCCGGCCAAGATGCAGTTCCTCGAGGCGATGGACGCGTTCGCCGTCTCGTATCAGGAAAGCGGACGCCTGCTCGCGATGCTCGGCGACATGAACGTCGCGCGCACCGAGCGTGACGTCCACCCGAAGGAACGGAAGCCGCGCGCGATCGGCCAGCTGCCGGAGGAACGTGCGCTCATCGAGCGGATTCTGAGCCGCGGTCTCGTAGACCTGGGCCGAGCCCTCGATCCTGACAACGACGGCCTGTTCACGTGGTGGGCGCCGTGGCGCAACATGCGGCAGCGCAACATCGGGTGGCGCCTCGATCATGTCTTCGCCAGCGGAGCGCTCGCCGCGCGGGCAACGGAGTGCCCGGTGCGAGCCGAGATCGGCACCAGCGATCACGCTCCCGTGGTCGCCAGTTTCACTTAGCGACCCTCACCCATTGCAGGATTGCAAAATTGCAGGATTGCAAAAGTGAAGGTCGAAGGAAGTTAGAAAGGAAAATGCCCTTGCCCCCTTTTTCTTTCTGCAATTTAACCTCCTGCAATCCTGCAATGTCATAAGTCCTGCAATGTCGATCGTTGTGCAGAAGTATGGCGGCTCCAGCGTCGCCGATGTCGCGCGCATCAGGCTCGTCGCCGATCGCGTGATGCGCACGCGCCAGGCCGGACACGACGTCGTCGTGGTGGTTTCGGCGATGGGCGACACGACCGACGAGCTCCTCCAGCTCGCGAAGCAAGTCTCTCCGAATCCCGATCGGCGCGAGCTCGACATGCTGCTGACCGCGGGCGAGCGCATCGCGATGGCGCTGCTGTCGATGGCCATCCGGGAGCTGGGCGGCGATGCGATCAGCTTCACCGGCAGCCAGTCCGGCATCATCACCAACGATCGTCATGTCGACGCGCGCATCATCGAGGTGCGTCCGGTTCGCGTGCAGGACGAACTGGCGAAGGGACGCATCGTCGTCATCGCCGGGTACCAGGGCGTGTCGTACCGCCGCGAAGTCACGACCCTCGGCCGGGGCGGGAGCGACACGACCGCGGTCGCGATGGCCGCCGCATTGGGCGCCGAGTACTGCGAAATCTGCTCGGATGTCGACGGCGTCTATACCGCCGATCCTCGAGTGGTGCCCGACGCGCGCCGCATCGGCACGCTGTCGTACGAGGAGACGCAGGAACTGGCCGAGTCCGGGGCGAAGGTACTCAACGCGCAAGCCGTCGAATTTGCAAAAGAGAAAGGGATCGCCATCTTCGCACGCGCGACCGCCTCGCCGCTGCCAGGCGCTGACCCGTCGGCCGATGGGACGGTGGTCCGGCGTCACCCGCCGCGACAGCCAGGCACCGTGGTTGGCGTCGCCAGCGACCGCGACGTGCTGGTCGTCCAGGCATCTCTCCCGAGTACCGAGCGCGAAGGTCGCCTGAGTACGGAGCGCGAAGGCTTCAGCCGAGCGATAAGTTCGCCTGAAGGGCTCGCGCTCCTGGCGTTGCTCGACGAGCACCGAGTCGCGGGCAAGCAGCTGCATGTCGCGGCCGATCGCCTCACGCTCGTCGTGTCACGCGAGAACCTTCACGCGGAAGCGTCCGTTAGAAATGCGCTGGCCGACCGTTTCGGCAGCGCGGTTCGCGTGGACGATGCCCTCGGCGCTCTGAGCGTGGTCGGCGCGGGCATCAATGCCTCGTTCGAGAATTTGAGGCGCGGATCCGATGCTCTGATGGCGAGCGGCGTCTCGATCGCAGGAATCGCGACCTCGTCGTTTCGCATCACGTGGATGATCGACCGTGCGCGGCTGGACGAGAGTGTGCGGCTGCTGCATCGAACGTTCATCGGAGTCAGCCCTGAGCCCTGAGCCTTTAGCCCTAAGCCCTCAGCCCTTTTCTCTATGCCTAACGTCCTCGATCGATTCCTTCGCTACGTCGCGTACGACACGCAGTCGGACCCTGAATCGACGACCTATCCAAGCACCAGCAAGCAACTCGTGCTGCTTCGAGATCTGGCGGCCGAGTTCGAGAGCCTTGGATTGACCGATGTGAGGGTCGACGAGTTCGGCTACGTCATGGCGACGGTCCCGGCCACGACCACCAAGCGCGATGTGCCGACCATCGGATTCATCGCGCACGTCGACACGTCACCCGAGATGCCCGGCGCCGGCGTCAAACCAATCGTCCACCGCGGCTACGACGGCCGGGATCTGGTGTTGCCCGACGATCCCGCCGCGGTGGTGCGCCTCGCGGACAACCCTCCCCTCGCCGAGCAGATCGGGAACGACATCGTCACGGCGTCGGGGACGACGCTGCTCGGCGCGGACAACAAGGCCGGCGTGGCAGAGATCATGACCGCAGCCGCATACCTGATGGCTCACCCGGAGCTTGCACACGGACCTGTTCGCCTCGCGTTTACGCCAGACGAGGAGGTGGGGCATGGCACCGATCACTTCGATGTCGCCAGGTTCGGCGCCGTTTGTGCCTACACGATGGATGGCGGACACCGCGGCGAGATCCAGGACGAGAGCTTCTCCGCCGACGCGATGACCGTGACGTTCAACGGGTTCAACACGCATCCTGGCTACGCGCGGGGACGCATGGTGAACGCGATCAAGATCGCCGCGGCCTTCATCGACAGCCTCCCGCACGATGCGCTGTCGCCGGAAACCACCGGAGACCACGACGGCTTCGTGCACCCGTACGTGGTGCAAGCCGCGGTCGATCGCACATCGGTCCGGCTGCTCGTGCGTGACTTCGAGACCGCGGGCCTGAAAGACAAGGAAGCGCTGCTCGAACGCCTCGCCCGAGAGGCGGCCGCCGCCTATCCGGGCTCGCGGGTCGAGTTCGCAGTCGAGGAATCGTACCGGAACATGAAGGAGGTGCTCGATCGGCACCCGGCGATCGCCCAGCACGCGCGAGAGGCGATCCGCCGCGCCGGACTCGAACCGCGAACGCACCCGATTCGAGGCGGCACGGACGGATGCCGGCTCTCGTTCATGGGTCTACCGACGCCGAATCTCTTCGCGGGCGAGCACAACTTTCACTCGCGGCTCGAGTGGGTCTCGGTTCAGGACATGGAGAAAGCGGTCGAGGTGATCGTCCACCTCAGTCAGATCTGGGCCGAATAAGAAGAAACCGCAGAGACCGCAAAGATCGCTGAGACAAATTTCCTCTGCGGTCTTAGCGTTCTCGGCGGTTTCTTCTCATCGTATCCTCCGCGGTTCCTTCTTATCGTATGCTCGCGAAGGTGTATGTGACGCCTGTGAACCACGAATGCGTGGTCCGCGTGGAAAGGTCCGTCAGGAAGTTCGTATCGGTCACCGGCCGCCCTTCGACCACGCCCGGCGGGAGGGTCGCCACGGGTCCGATCGCTACGCCCGCGGTGAATGCGGCGTGCGACCCGAAGCGCAGCGCCGACCCGAGGTAGAACGTCGCGCGTGAGTCGCCGCGCAGGCCGATCCCGAACGACAACGGCGCGAGCCACTTGTACCGATCGTGGTACACCTGCGCGAACATCGCGATGCCCAGGTTGACGCTGCTCTCCTGATCGGGCTGACGCAGAACGACGCGCGACGGCTGACCGGACACGTTGCCGAGCGCGTAGACCGGATCCACGAGGCCCGTCGCCACGAAGCCGCCGGTGAGCGCCATGTCCCATCCGGACGCAGACTCGGTTGGAGACGCGGCATCTCGCTCACGCCGTTCGTCGGTGGCCGATGCCGTTGTCGCTCCGAGGCAAAAGAGTGCAAAAGCGAGCGGCACGGCGATCGTCCAGGCGGAAGAGTTGACCATGGTGGTGCACACTGTCGTCTTCGCAGCCATGAGAGTCAACAAGAATTTTGCGCGGACCATCTCGTAGAATGACAACTCTGTGACCTGTCGGTCCGCGATCGTGGCGTTCGTCTGCGTGCTCGCGGCTGCAACAGCACGCGCCGACGATCGGCCACCCGTGGTCGCTTCGCTGAACGATGCGTTCGTCACGCACCAGGGTGGCAGTGACGTCTGGTCCATCGGCAGCGCCAACCTCGAACTGGTTATCGGCTTCGACGCGACACGCACGCTGGCGCTGCAGCGGCTCGCGAATCCGCCTGCCGGCCGCGCGTGGAACATCTCGCCGGCACCGGACTTCAACCTCACCGCCGGCGGCGAGCGGATGACGCTGACGTCGAGCGGCGCCGTGACCTTCGTCAGCGCCACCGCGGCGAAAACCGCCGACGGCGTCACGTTGACGTTCATGTTCGAGCACCGCGCACAGCGGCTGCAGATCGCGCGCATCTACGCCTGCTATCCGGGGTCGCCGACGATCGAGAGTTGGACGCGCGTGTCGAGCACTGGAGGCGACGGCAGCGGTCTCACCGATCTGATGGCCTGGACCATGACGATGCCGCTCGGCAACGTGCGATGGCTGGGCGGACTGCGCGGCGACTCCGCGAGCCCTGACAGCGCGTCTGAGGACGCGTTCGTGTTCGCCGAGCACGATTTTGAACCGGGGGAACGACTCGACCTCGGCGCCGAGGGACGATCCTCCGAGTCGTTCGTCCCGTTCTTCCTCGTGGACGATGGACGCGATCAGTTCTACGCCGGGCTGATCTGGTCCGGTGTCTGGCGGGCGTCGCTGGAGCGCACCGACGATCGCCTCGCCGTCGCCGTGTCATTTCCCGGCGTCGGGACCAGCGTCACCCCGTCGAAGCCGTTCGAATTCCCGCACACGTTCTTCGGCGTGGCGGCGAAGGCCACCGGCGACGAGACCGGCGCGATGCGCCAGTTCGTGCTCCAGGGCATTCGTCACGGACGGCCGTTTCAGCCACTGGTCACCTACAACACCTGGTTCGTGTACGGCACACGCGTCAACGAGGACGCGATGGTCGCCGAAATCGATCGCGCCGCATCACTGGGCGTCGAGCTGTTCGTGATGGACGCCGGCTGGTACATCGGCGCGGGCGAGACGGGAGATTTCGACTTCGACTCCGGCCTCGGATCCTGGACGCCCGATCCCGACCGCTTTCCATCCGGCCTCGCCAGTCTCGCCGACTACGCGCACGGTGTCGGGCTGAAGTTCGGACTGTGGATCGAGCCCGAACGTGTCTCGCTGGCGACGGTCGGCAAGGCCGGGTTGGCGCAGGAGTCGTGGCTCGCCACGCGCGGCAACGACTACGGCTCGCCTCTAAACGCGCAGATCTGCCTCTCGGGTGCGGCAGGCCGCAAGTGGGTGCTGGATCAGCTGGTATCGCTGATCGATCGCGTGCGGCCGGACTACCTGAAGTGGGACAACAATTTCTGGATCAACTGCGATCGCGCCGGCCACGGACACGGACCGGCCGACGGAAACGTGGCGCACGTGCAGGCGCTGTACGGCCTTCTCGGCGAGCTGCGCACTCGCTACCCGGATCTCCTGATCGAAAACGTCTCCGGCGGCGGCGCACGTCTCGACTTCGGGATGATGGCCTTCACCGACACCGCCTGGATGGACGATCGCACGTCGCCGGCGTCGCACGTCCGCCACAACATCGAGGGGTTGTCGTTCGCGTTTCCGCCCGCCTACCTGTTGTCGTTCCTGATCGACGCCGACGGCGAGCCCATTGCCGGCGCTGAGGATCTGCCGCTGCTGGTGCGCAGCCGCGGCGCCGGCATCCTCGGCCTGACCTACCGCACCGACATGCTGGACGATGACACCGCGGAACTGCTGAGGGAGCAGATCGCGGAGTACAAGACCTACCGTCCGATCGTCGCGCCGGCCAACGCATTGCTCCTCTCCGCGCAGGCGCCCATCGACTCGACCGGATGGGAAGTGCTCGAGGAGGTGACGGCAGAGGCGCGAAGCGCGCTCATCTTCGGCTTCAAGGGAGACGACCAGGACGGACGCCTGATCGTCAGGCCACGAGGCCTGCTCGCCGACGCCGTGTACGACGTCTCGTCGTTGGACCTCGGCCAGCTCGGATCAATCCGCGGCGACGTGCTGATGCAGGACGGGATCGAGATGATCCACACCGGCGGCTCGCGCGCACACGTGCTGATCCTGACAGTACGGCAGAATTAAGAATTAGGAATTAAGAATTAGGAATTAGGAACTGGAATTCTTAATTCTTAATTCCCAATTCTTAATTCATTTGCACTCCGGCGTCACCGCCCGCGGCTGCCGCTCGTTCCATTTCGTGACGATCCGCTTCAGCTCGGCGATCGGTTCGGGGTTGTCGTCCACCTGCAGTCGGAGGACGGTGTCGTTGTGCAGCCAGACGCCGCAGTTCTTCTTGACGATCACCAGCGCCGCCGACTGCTGCCCGCGTTTGTCGCCGCCTCCGGCCTGACCGCCCTCGAGCGCTGCCACGAGCCGCTGGGATAGATGGCCCGTCGTGCTCTCGAACGCCGCGATCATGTTGTCGACCACCGCAGGTCCCGCGAGGATATTTCCCTGCGCGGTCGCGTACTTGCCGCTCTTGTGGCCGGCCCATTCGGTCGCCTTGGGGCCGGTGTACGCCGCGAACTGCCCTTTCAGATTCATCACCGCGAACTGACGACCCTGCTTGCTCCACGTATCAGGCAGCGGATCGGGATCCTTCTCCCAGATCTGCTTGACGATGGCCTCGGGCGGCATGCCCGTCTTCAGCAACGCGAGCGCCTTCGCTCCGTAGCCGACGTCGACGATCGCCTGCGTCGCGGCAATGCCGGCGTCCGCGTCCGCCCAGAGCACACCGTTGCCGACCGAGAAGACACGCGACTGGACGGCTCCGCCCACCTCGCCAGTAGCCGGATCGAATCCGAGGATCGAGAACGTCCCCGTCTCCCACAGCGTCGGCTCCTGGCCTGTCACACTCTGCCGCAACATCGGCGCACCGATCACGAGCGCCGCGCTCACCGCGGCAATCATCACGTAGCGTTTCAACACGACCCTCCCCATGTATTCAAGACGACTTTCACCGACTTCTCCTTGATCTCGACGACGACGTAGCGTTCGTCGTCCCAGCCGGAGTATTGCGCGAGCCAGTACAGCGATCCGCGCAAACGCATCGCGCCAAGTGGCAGCATGTAGCTTGCGCCGCGCTTGTCGCAGTTGAGCAGGTCGACCCTCATGTACAGCGAGCTCACCTGCGCGCCGTCGGCGGCGAACCAACCGGTGCCGAAAGCGATAGCCTCGCAGTCGTCAGCTTTCTGACCCAGCAGCCGATAACGGCGCGACGTCTCGACGTGGTAGATGCGCGGGTGCTCACCCACAGCGTAAATCGCTTCGACCTCCGGATCGTGCCCCTCGCGGGAGCGGCGTGGAATGGGATGGCCGTACTGGTTCTCCGTGGACCGCTCTGCCTGGTTGAAGGCTTCGCGGAGCGCGGGCATCGCCGTCCGCACCTCCTGAGAATCTGGCGGCACGATCGCGATCCGTTCGACCGCCTGCGGCGGCGATACGACGAGGCCGTCCTTCGGATATGGCTGGACCGTGCGAGGCGGCGGCAACTCGTCCGGCTTGTAGTCGGTGCGGAGGCCGATTTGACGCGTGCAGTGCACGTCGATCCAGTCCGGCTGCACGACACGGAGTGTCTGCGGTTCCTTCGTCGCCCACGACTGCCACTCCGCGAGCGCGCGCGTCGGGCCCCACCATTTTGAAGGCACGTCGCGGAGCGCGATCGGTACGTCCAGCTGGACGTCCGGGACCGGCCACTTGTCCGCCCATCGCTTCCCGTCATACGTCGCGAACGGCACGATGATGCCGTCGCGCCGGAGCACACCGACGCCGAACACGCCTGGCTTGACATCGGCGGCAGCGAGGCTGGCTGCCAGCGCGAGCACGGCTGCTGCCGTTAAGGAACTGGCGCTGCTCAACTTCACAGCCGCGGAGTATACTCCCCGCTCCAGCGGAGGGAAGGTCGATGACGCGGGAGGATCTGCAGGTTACCGCGGAGAACTATGTCAAGGCGTGGCAGGGCCGCGACCCGGTCGCCATCGCACAACATCACGCGCCGGACGGCGTGATGGAAAGCCCGATCTACTCGACGCTGCAGGGACGGAAGGCCATCGAAGACGCGGCGCGCTCCTTCTTCACATCGTTCCCGGATGCCAGGCTCACCATCGATGCCCTCATCGTCGACGTGCCGCGCGTGGCGGTGTTCACGACGATGGACGGCAAACACGTCAACGATTTCTTCGGGATGCCTGGCACCAACCGTCATCTCGAGTTTCGGAACGCGTGGCTGCTGGAGATGAACGACGATCTGCTGATCGCATTTGGACGGCGGATCTACGACTTCACCGGGTTGCTGTTGCAGGTGGGAATCCTGCGAGCCAAGCCGGCGAAGCCGTAGCGTGTGACTGGTTATTGCGGTCGACGACTTATTTCTTCTGATCGCCGCCGGTTGTCTTCTCGGCCGCGCTCGACGTGCTGAACGTGATCGCGGTGAACTGCATCTCTTCCCACGTCTGATCGCCCCAATACACGTTCTTCTTGGGATCGGGGTTCGCCTTGTTGGCGGTCGAGTTGTCGTACCACGCCGCCGTGTGGATCTTCGTCCCCTTCGGCATGGTCAGCGGCTGCTTGAAGACGTAGTCGGTCTGCCAGTTGAAGTCGTATTTCGGCACGTTCAGGATCACTTCCGAGCGCCCGTCGGGATAGATCGCGCTGACTTCCCATTTCTTGCCGCGCATGTGCGTGTGCGGCAGCACGCTCCAGATCGTCATGTCCTGGTTCAACGTCATCTCGGCATCGACGCGCGTGTCGGACGCCCCGGCCGGCAGGATGAAGTTCATGTTCTGCAGCGTGGCGACGTTCACTTCGGTCTTCGGCGGTTCCTTCGCCCACTTGATGCCGACCCGCGTCCGATCGGTCGCGGTCTTGCCGTTCGCGGTGTAGTGCTCCTGGATGATCAACGTGGCGCCCGCCGGCACCCGCAGAGCCGTCCCCGGCTGGTAGACGCGCACCGACTGTCCCGGCGCATATCCGGCCAGCCAGCCGGTCGGCTGGTGCTTCATCGGCCGATCGTTCGGCTCGGCGCCCTGCTCGGTCTTGGGCGCATCCGCCGGCCGGCGCATGTTCGGCGCGGGCGCGAAGAGTTGCGCGCCCCGCGGCGCAGGCTTCGGGTCGATCAGGTACACGATCACGTGGTGGACGACCGCGCGATTGCCCGGACGAACTTCAATGGCCTGCGCCCACCGGTCTTCCGTGAGGTTGGTGGGTACTTCGAAGTTCTTGTATTCGATGGTGCCGTTGGCGGGAATCGGATAGTCCTCGAGCATCGACCAGACCGTGTCGGGTTCCCCGATCTGCCACCCTTCGGTGTATTTGGGGAGCTTCGGCATGTCGGCCGGATTCCCCTCGGGCGCGCCGGCGCCGACCCACTTGGCGATCGTCTCGCGATCGCGGTCGCTCAGGCGCCGATCGTTGAGAAATTGCCCGTGCGCCGGGTCCGCGTGCCAGGGGGGCATCGTTCCGTTCGTGACCTGGGTCGCGATGGACTTGGCCCATGGCCTGGCCTCGCTGAACGAGGTCAGCGGCATCGGCCCGATTTCACCGGGCCGATGGCAGCCGGTGCAGTTCTGAAACAGGATTGGGGCAACGTCCTTGCTGAACGTTGGGGCGGCTGGCGTCTGGGCGTACACGGACGACGCCGCTCCGATGAGGCCGGCCAGGGCTACGGCGACCCGGGTGGAATTCATAGGCTCCTCTGCTGATTGACCAGTTGGGGGACCGGAAGATAGTACCACTATATTACGAGTGATACCCGGCAGAGGTTTCGCGAAAACGCGCTATTTCTTGCGGGATCCGCCCTTTCTTTTCCTGGGGACCTTGGCGCCGGCCTTTCGAGCCTCGCTCAGACCGATCGCGATGGCCTGTTTCCGGCTCGTAACCTTCTTGCCCGAACGCCCCGACTTGAGCGTGCCGTGTTTGCGCTCGTGCATCGCCCGCTCGACCTTGCTCTGCGCCTTCTTTCCGTACTTGGCCATGCCTGCTCCTGAGACTCGTCGACCGGTCAGCCGCGCCGCTCGCGTCGACGTCGTTGAGTTCCGCTCCGCGCGATGAGGAAAGTTGCAAAACGAAGGCCGGTAAGGGCAAGCTGGGGCATGATCAAAACGGCGATGACTGCAGTAATGGCGTTGGTGATAACGGGACTCATGATTCCGCGGGTACAGGCGGCTGACCTCTCGACCAGGGAAGCCAGTCGCGTTCAGGAAGCGGCGACCGTGCTCAAGGAAATTCACGGCGTGCCGGACAAGAGCATTCCGCAGGATCTGTGGGATCGCGCCGCGTGCGTGCTCGTGGTACCCGGCCTGAAGAAAGCCGCGCTGGTCGTCGGCGGCGAATACGGCAAAGGTTTGATGAGTTGCCGCCACGAAGGAAACTGGACCGCGCCGATTTTCATGCGGATTGAAAAAGGCAGCTGGGGTCTACAGATCGGCGCGCAGTCGATCGACCTGGTGCTGCTCGTGATGAACTCGACCGGCATGGAGAAGATGCTCCGCAACAAGGTGTCGCTCGGCGCGGAAGCGTCGATTGCCGCGGGACCTGTCGGACGCGATGCGCGCGCGGCGACCGACGCGCAGATGAAAGCGGAGATCCTCTCCTACTCGCGTACGCAGGGTCTTTTTGCCGGCATCAACCTGTCGGGCGGCGTCGTGCGCGCGGATGCCGACGACAACGCCGATCTCTACGGCAAGAACATCGTCCCGAAGGATGTCGTGATGAACGGAACGGTCGCGGCTCCCGCAGGCACGGAAGCGTTCATGTCGGCGCTCAAGCAGTAGCGGCGGCGATCCGCCAGTCTCTCCTCGGAAAGCTCAGCGCGACCGCCCTTCACATGTCGCCTGGGATGTAGTGCAGGCCTTCAGGCCTGCACACACCGAACCCAGGCTCCCCACTTCTAACCTCAGCGATAGCGATTCACTCCCTACACGGTTGAGCCTGCCCGGGCACACAACGTGCACCTGATCCAGACGAGAGAGAAAAACTGGAAGGAGATTCCACATGAGGCTGATCAAGACACTGTGTTGCGCGGCGGCGCTGACGGCACTGCTGGCGCCCAACGCGCTGGCGGACGAGTGGAACAAGAAGACGATCCTGACGTTCAGCGGCCCGGTACAGATTCCAGGCGCCACGCTGCCGGCGGGCACGTACGTCTTCAAGCTCGCCGATCTCGCAGGAAATCGACATGTCGTGCAGGTGTTCGACAAGGACGAGAAGAAGCTCTACACCACGATGATGGCCATTCCGAACGAGCGGATGGAGCCCAGCGACAAGCCGGTGGTGCTGTTCTCGGAGCGCGCCAGCGGATCGCCGCAGGCTGTGAAGGTCTGGTACTATCCCGGAGAGCGGATCGGTAACGAGTTCGTCTATCCGAAGTCGCAGGCGATGAGAATCGCCAAAGAGACGCACACGCGGGTGCTCGCGACCAACGACGAACCAACGGCCAGCGTCAAGGCTGGTGAAATTCCGGTCGAGATGAAGACAGCCGCGGTCGGATACTTCGACGAAAACGGGAACTGGCAGAGCGAGGCCGACAGGCCGGTCGTGATGTCCAACCCGCCGGCGCAAACCGCCAGGGCCGAGACGCAGAGCGCTGCGACGACCGGCACCCGTCCCGCGCGTCAGCACCTCCCGCGCACAGCCAGCAGCCTTGCGCTCTTCGAGCTGCTGAGCGGCCTGTCGATGGCGGGCGGCTTCGCGGTGCGGCAGATTCGCAAGCACGTCGCGTAACGATGAACGGCGAACGGCGAACGCACCGCGTTGACCTGCAGCGACCGTCGGTCGCCGTCAGGTCGGCGTTCGCCGTCCTCTGCTCGTTCCTCCTCGTCGCGTCATTCGGCAGTAAATCTCCGTCATTCGCGCAGGAACCGGTGTTTCGATCCGGTTCGAGCGAGCTCGTCGTGCTGCCGGTCGTCGTCACCGACCGCGACGGACGCTACGTGTCCGATCTTCCCGCGGAACGATTCATCATCTACGACAACGGACGCCGAGTACCGATCGAGCTGTTCACGAATGAGGATACGCCGGTCACCGTCGGCCTGATCATCGATGCGAGCGGCAGCATGCGTCCGAAAATCGCCGAGGTCGTTGCCGCCTCGACGCAATTCGCGCGGTTGAGCAACCCCGATGACGAGCTCTTCGCGGTTCGCTTCAACGACACGGTGAAATACCTGGTCCCCAATCGCCCGTTTCTGATGGCCAGTGACGTCCAGGCGCTCGAAGCCGCAGTGCGTACCATTCGACCGGACGGCCGCACCCAGCTTTATGACGGCATCATGGACGGGCTCGAGCACCTGACGAAAGGCACGCGAACGAGAAAAGTGCTCGTCGTGGTCAGCGACGGCGGAGACAACGCGAGCGTCGCCAAGCTCGACGCCGTTCTCGCGCGAGCGCGGGAGTCCAGCGCCGCCATCTACACCATCGGCATCTACGACGCTGACGACGTGGACAAGAA
>DASSGK010000158.1:0-7700 GCA_035693505.1 Vicinamibacterales bacterium | reverse complement strand
TCGTGCAGCAAACGACGATTCCCGTCGGCCAGGACAACCTCGAACCGGATCGGCCCGACGTGACCAACGGCACGCACATCGTGGACGTCGGTCTTCTGCAGATGGAGGTCGGAGGCATCTGGAACCACAATGGTGCCGGTCAGCACGATGTTGGAACACCTACGACGTTTCGGCTCGGCCTGTCGGAGTGGCTCGAGGCGCGGATCAGCGGCGACGGTTTTCTCGCCGTCACCGATCCGTCAGGCACCCAGCATGGCATCGGCAACGTGCAAGTCGGCGCAAAGCTTCGCTTGTGGTCGGATCCCGGAGGCGTACCGGTCCTGTCGATCCTCCCGACGCTCAATCTGCCGGCAGCCAGCGAGAGCAAAGGCCTCGGCTCGGGTCAGGCCGACTTCACGATCGCAGTGCTGACCGGCACCGATTTTCTGACGCGCGGCCACGTCGACGTCAACTACGGCATCGGCCGGATCGGCGCCGGCAGCGGACTTCCACGATTCACGCAGCATCTCGCGTCGTGGTCGGCGAGCGTCGAAGTGCCCGGACCGGTGACGCCGTACCTGGAAGGTTTCTGGTACTCGCGGCAGGATCCCGATGGCGGTCCCGTCGTCGCGATGGACACCGGCGCGATCTACGTGATCAACCCGCGGCTCGCCTTCGACGGCGGCGTGCAGGTCGGGTTGACCGAGGCCGCTCCCGCTTTGACCGCGTTCGGCGGCGTGTCCGTGGTGCTCGGGAACGTGCTGGGGGATCACGGCGTCCACGCACGCCAGCGTGAGACCGCCCGTCGCAACGCAGCGCATGGATCGAAGGGACATCCATGATGCGCCGGTCGCGCCCCGCGGTTCTTGGCGTCGCCCTCCTGCTGACGGCGTTTCTGTGCGCGTGGTCGCCGCGCACAGCCTCGTCGTGGCGCGATCTGACAGCCCCCTTCGATAAGGCGTTCCACTCGGACCTCGTCACAAGCTTGCCACCCGGGTTCACGGCGAGCCTCGATCGCGCGACCAGCGATCAGTTCGTCCGCGTGGTCGCTGACGACGTGGACCGCGACGGCGACATCGACGTGGTGGCCAGCCTCGATTCGCTGGATCTTGCTGTCTGGAAGAACGACGGCGCCGGCCACTTCACGCGACAGCCCTCTTCGCGGCATCTGGCGCTCCAGACGCAGCCGCCTGCACCATCGGTCGACAGCGACCCGCTGACGTCGAACGAGTGGATCCAGGACGGGCAGCCGCGCGGAGCGGACCTCGCCTCGCTCCGCGAACGGAGCGCCGACGATCCCGAGAGCCCGTTCACACCCGTCGTCCGCACCGCCACAAACCTGCGCAACCTCCGCGTTCGTTCTACCCGCGCGCCCCCGATCGCCTAGTCGCCCGAACCCGACTCTCCATCTGAACTACGTGCGGCGCGACCCGCGGTCGCGTGCACTCGACATCGTGTAGCGCGCGCCATGCCGGCGCGCGTCGAGGGAGATATTCCATGTTTCGAGCTCGTAGGCTCGCGGCCGCGCTGTGCGTGGCGGCGATGGCCGGCGGACGCGCATCAGCTCAGGCGCCCGCGCCGCTGACGATCGATCAGGCGGTCAGCGAGGCGGTCGATCACAACCTCGCGGTGATCGCCGAACGCTACAACCTCGCGGTGGCGGACGCGCGAGTGCTGACGGCGTCGATGCGGCCGAACCCGGTGCTGACCGCGAGCGTCATGCTGCCCGACTCCACCATCTTCAACAGCAACATCAACCCGCGAGAAGGCATCGTCCGCGGCGACGTGCTCCTCGAGCGCGGGGACAAGCGGGATCGGCGAATCGAGGTTGCGCGCGAAGCGCGCGGCGTCAGCGAGCTGCAGCTGCAGAACACCGTCCGCACGCTCGTGCTCAACGTGCAGAGCGCCTTCATCGACGTCCAGCAGGCGCAGGCGGATCTCCAGCTGGCACGCGAGTCACTTGCGGCCTTCAACGAGATTGTCTCCATCAACACGGAGCGCGTCCGCTCCGGCGACCTCGCGTCCGTGGAGCTCGCCCGGTCGCGGCTGGCGGCGCTGCAGTTTCAGAACGACGTCAGGAGCCGTGACACCAAGCTGGCCGTCGCGATTCACCGGCTGCGTGCGCTGCTCGGCCGGACCGACGCCAACCCGATTGAGGTGACCGGCGAGCTGCGGCGCGACACGGCGGCGCTCCGCCCCGAAGCCTTGCAGCAACAGGCACTGCAGCTCCGTCCGGACCTGCAAGCCCTCCAGCGCGACCAGGCGCGGTCCGCGGCCGACGTTCGGCTGCAGCTGGCGCAGGGCAAGGTGGACTACACGGTCAGCGCGGAGTTTCACCGGCAGCTGGCGCCCGGATCGCTGAGCGGGAACGAGTGGGGTCTGTTCTTCAGCGCTCCGCTCCCGTTCTTCAACAGGAATCAGGGCGAGATCGAGCGGGCACGCCAGGAAGCGCGCCAGGCCACCGCGCGCATCAGCGCCCTGCAGTCCGACATCACCAGCGACTTGCGTAGCGCGTGGGAGCAGTACACGACGACGCACGAGCTGGTGGACACCATCGAGCAGCAGATGCTCAACCAGGCGCGTGACGTGCGCGATACGACGGCCTACTCATACAGACGCGGAGAAGCGAGCTTCATCGAACTGCTCGACGCCCAGCGCACGTTCAACGACACGATGCAGGGTTACAACGAGGCGCGAGCGGAGTTCGCGCGCAGTCTCTACACGCTCGACGCCTTGACCGGAGGAGCTCGCCCATGACGTTCACGATGAAAACACTCGCCGCCGCTGCCGCGTTGACGCTCGCCATCGCCGTCAGCGGCTGCCGTCATGCGGAGCCCGCGGCTGAAGCCAGCGAAGTGGCCTGGACCTCGGGCACTCTCAAGGTGCCGGCCGACTCGCCGATGCTGAAGCAAATCCGCCGCGAGCAGGTCGCGGAAGAGGATCTGGCGACCGATGAAGTAATCGCGCCTGGAAAGATCGAGGCGAATCCCAATCGCGTGTCGAAGGTGGTCGCTCCGGTTGCGGGACGTGTGGCTCGCGTGCTCGTCGCCGTCGGCGACGCCGTCCGTCAGGGACAGCCGCTGTTCACCATCGACAGCCCCGATGCGGACGCCGCGACCTCGACACACCTTCAAGCGGACGCGACCGTCACCCAGGCGCGCGCAACCCTGGCGAAGGCGCAGGCCGACTCCGAGCGATCGAAGGATCTCTTCGAGCACAACGCCATCGCGAAGAAAGAGGTCCTCAGCGCCGACAGTGCGCTCGCGCAGGCACAGGCGGCATTGGAGCAGGCGCTCGCCTCACGTGAGCAGGCGGAACGCCGCCTGTCGGTGCTCGGCCTCTCGCCGCGGGACTTCAAGCAGCAGGTAACCGTTCGATCGCCGCTGTCGGGCAAGGTCCTCGATCTCAGCGTCGTGCCCGGCGAATACCGGAACGACACCAGCGTGCCGTTGATGACGATCGCGGACCTCAGCACCGTGTGGGTGTCGTCACAGGTCCCGGAGACATACATCCGATTCATCCAGCCGCACGAGAAGGTCGAGATCAGCCTCGTCGCCTACCCCGACGAGACGTTCGAGGGACGCGTTCTCCAGATTGCCGACACCGTCGATCCACAGACACGCACGGTAAAAGTCCATGCCGAGCTCGACAACCGCAACGGCCGTTTCCGGCCGGAGATGTTCGGCAGCATTCACCACATCGAGTCGACGACGAGGATGCCGGTCGTCCCCGCCGGCGCGGTCATCGAAGGCGACGGTCACGCCACCGTGTTCGTCGAACCCGCACCCGGCACATTCCAGGAACGGACCGTCGTCATCGGAAAGAGGGCTGGCGATCGCGTGCGAGTGATCAGCGGGTTGAAGGCCGGAGAAACCGTCGTGGTCGATGGCGCGATGCTCCTGAGCGGCCTCCAGAAGAAGCCGGCATAGCCATGCTCAAACGCATCGTCTCTCTCGCGTTGCACCAGCCGCTGTTCGTCGGCTTGTTGACGGTGCTCTTCATCGGCGCGGGCACGCAGGCGTTCCGGGCGCTGCCGGTCGAGGCCTTTCCCGACGTCACCGACGTCCAGGTGACGGTGATCACCCTCGTCCCCGGACATGCACCGGAAGAAGTCGAGAAACAGGTGACCATCCCGCTGGAAATCGGACTCAGCGGGCTGCCGCATTCGGTGCGGATGTTCTCGCACACGCAGTTCGGCCTGTCGTTCCTGATCCTGACGTTCGACGATCAGGTGAACGACTACTTCGCGCGGCAGCAGGTGCTCGAACGTCTGCAGGGCGTCGAGCTTGCGCCGGGCGTGCAGCCGCAGCTCGCGCCCCTGTCCACGCCCATCGGCGAGGTCTATCGCTATCGGTTGACGGGCAATCGCGTGAGCCCGACCGAGCTGCGATCGATCCAGAACTGGACGATCGAGCGCTACCTGCGGATGACGCCCGGGGTGGCCGACATCGTCAGCTTCGGCGGCTTCATCAAGCAGTACGAGGTGAATCTCAACCTCGTGCAGATGACCTCGCTCGGCGTGTCGATGCAGCAGGTGTTCGCGGCGCTCGGGCGCGGCAATGCGAACGCGGGCGGCAGCTACATCGAGCGCGGCGAGCAGCAGTACATCGTCCGCGGGATCGGCCTCCTGCGATCGCCCAACGACATCGGCGACATCGTGGTGGCCCAGCGGAACGGTGTACCGGTGCTGGTCCGCGACATCGCAAGCGTCAACATCGGCGCCGTGCCGCGCCAGGGCATCACCGCGCAGGATGGCGACGACGAGGCGGTCACGGGCGTGGTTCTGATGCGCAAAGGCGAGAACCCGTCGGAGGTGCTGGCCGCGCTCAAGGAACGCGTGGAGACGCTGAACTCCACGATGCTGCCCCGCGGCGTCAAGATCGTGCCCTTCTACGATCGCACCTGGCTGATCGGCACGACGCTCCGCACGGTGTTCACGAACCTGCTCGAGGGCGCGGCGCTGGTGACCGTGGTCCTGTTCGTCTTCCTCGGCAGCTTCCGGGCCTCGGCCATCGTGGCGGCGATGATCCCCTTGTCGCTGCTCGCGACGTTCATCGGCCTGACGATCCGCGGCATCCCCGCCAACCTCCTGTCGCTCGGTGCGATGGACTTCGGCATCATCGTCGACGGGGCGGTCATCGTCGTCGAGAACATCGTGCGGCACCTGTCGCAGCTTCGGGGCACGCCGGACACCGATCTCCGCCGCACGACGATCCTCAATGCCACCGTGCAGGTCGGCCGGCCCACGTTCTTCTCGATGCTGATCATCATCCTGGCCAATCTGCCCATCTTCACGCTTCAACGGCAGGAAGGCCGGATCTTCGCGCCGATGGCGTACACGATTACCGCGGCGCTCATCGGCTCGCTGCTCTTCTCGCTGACGCTCGTCCCGCTCTTGTGCCTCGTGCTGCTGAAGAAGATTCCAGGCGAGGAGAACGCGCTGGTGCACGCGTGCCAGCGCGTCTACAGGGCCGCCCTGCGCGCCGCACTCGAACGGCGACGGGCTGTGATCACCTGCGCGACGGTCGTTCTCGCCTTGAGTCTTGGCGCGGCGACGCAGCTGGGCAGCGAATTCCTCCCCGAGCTGAACGAAGGGGCGATCTGGGTGAACGCGATGCTGCCCGACGGCATCTCGGTGAGCGAAGCGTCGCGCGAGTGCGCACGGATTCGCGCGCTCCTGCGTCAGTTCCCGGAGGTGCGAACGGTCATCTCGAAGGCGGGCCGGCCAGAGGACGGGACCGATCCCAAGCTGATCAACATGGCGGAATTCTTCGTCGATGTGAAGCCTGCTTCCGAGTGGACGCGGCACATCACGAAGGATCAGCTCGTCGCCGAAATGGATCGCGCGCTCGACGCGATCCCGGGCATCGACGCCAGCTTCTCGCAGCCGATCCGCGACAACATCCTCGAGAGCATCTCGCAAATCGACGGGCAGGTCGTGATCAAGGTGTTCGGCCCCGATGGCGCCGCGATTCGCAAGGACGCGACGGCGGTGCTCGACGCCGTCTCCCCCACACCGGGCGTCGCACGCGCGTTCATCGATCGGGCGGGACAGGTGCCGCAGCTGCAGATCACGGTCGATCGGCCGCGCGCCGCCAGGTACGGCCTCAACGTCGCCGACATCCAGGACACCATCGAAACGGCACTGGGCGGGCGCGAGGCGACCGAGATCTGGGAAGGCGAACAGCGGTACGGCGTTGTGGTGCGCCTCCCCGCCGACGCGCGGGCCGACGCCGACACCGTGCGGCAGATCCGCGTCGACACCGCCGACAACGCCCACATCCGGCTCGCCGACGTGGCGGATATCGCGGTGCGCCAGGGCGCCATGAACATCAGCCGCGAGTCGGGGGCCCGGGTGATGGCGATCGGCGTCTTCATCCGCGGAAGAGATATGGGCAGCGCCGTCGAGGAGATGCAGCGGCGGGTCGCGGCGAGCGTGCATCTCGCGCCAGGGGCGCGTCTCGTCTGGGGCGGCGAATTCGAGAACCAGCAACGCGCGATGGCGCGCCTGCGGCTGATCGTCCCGCTCAGCATCTTCCTGATCTTCGTGCTGCTCTTCCACGCGTTCCAGTCGGCTCGGCACGCGGCGCTCATCCTGCTCAACGTGCCGTTCGCGCTCGTTGGCGGCGTGTTCGCCCTTCTCGTCACGGGCATTCCCCTCAGCGTGTCGGCGGCGATCGGCTTCATCGCGCTCTTTGGCGCCGCCGTGCTCAACGGCGTCGTGATGGTGAGCTACATCAACCAGCTGAGGGACATCGGCACGCCTCTACTCGATGCGGTGCGGCAAGGCGCAGAAGCCAGGCTGCGAACGGTGTTGATGACGTCGCTGCTGGCGATGCTGGGACTGCTGCCGATGGCGCTCTCGCACGGCATCGGATCGGAAACGCAAAGGCCGCTCGCCGTCGTGATTATCGGCGGCCTGGTCACCGCGACGCTGCTGACCTTGATCGTGCTCCCGGCGTTGTACGTCTCGTTCACGCCGAAGGCGGACCGCGAAGCGTAGCCGCGATCAGGCGCCGGCGAAAGGAGGTTTGTTGCTATCCTAGGCGCATGCGCCCACGCACGAAGGCTCTGCTCGGCGGCGGCCTGCTCACCGCGGTCCTGGCCGTCAGCCTCGCGGCGCAGCAGCCCGGCGTTCACCCAATCAGCGGACGACGATATGCGCCGGTGATGGGATACCAGGGCGCGCCATGGCTCGAGCGCAGCGAGCGCGAAGACGAAGAAGCGCCCGACGTGGCGCTCAACGTCCTGAAGATTCCGAAGGGCTCGGCGGTCGCCGACATCGGCGCTGGATCCGGCTACATCACGGTCCGGCTCGCGGATCGTGTCGGCCCGACCGGGCGCGTGTTCGCCAACGACGTGCAGCCGCAGATGCTGAACATCCTGGCCCGCCGCCTCGATCGCAGCAAGATCACCAATGTGACGCTGATTGAGGGAACGCTCGACGATCCGCGGCTTCCGCCGGCATCGGTCGATCTCGTGCTGATGGTCGACGTGTACCACGAGCTCTCGCAGCCGCAGTCGATCCTGCGTCACCTGCGGGAATCGCTCAAGCCCGGAGGACGGCTGGTCCTGCTGGAGTATCGCAAGGAAGATCCGACGGTGCCGATCAAGCCCGAACACAAGATGAGCGTCGCCGAAGCGCGGATGGAAGTCGAGGCGGAGGGCTTCACGCTGTCGAAAGTCGACGAGGCGCTGCCGCGCCAGCACATCCTGATCTT
>DASSGK010000157.1:0-15284 GCA_035693505.1 Vicinamibacterales bacterium | reverse complement strand
GTATCGCAAGGAAGATCCGACGGTGCCGATCAAGCCCGAACACAAGATGAGCGTCGCCGAAGCGCGGATGGAAGTCGAGGCGGAGGGCTTCACGCTGTCGAAAGTCGACGAGGCGCTGCCGCGCCAGCACATCCTGATCTTTGTCGCTAAGGCTAATCCCTAGCCCTCAGCCCTAAGCCCTAAGCGAAACCGCCAGCCCTAAGCCCTCAGCCCTTTGCTATTCACCGAACCCACATTTCTCTTCCTGTTCCTGCCGCTCCTGCTCCTTCTGTATTTCATTCGGGGCTCGAGGGAACACGCGGCCTACGGGAACTGGCTGCTCCTGGCGGCGAGCGTCATCTTCTACGCCAAGGGCGGCGGGGCGTTCACCTGGTTGATGCTCGGCTCGATCGCCTTCAACTATTGGATGGCGATCGCCGTCGATCGCGCTCACGGCACACCGGCTGGCGCTCGGCGCCTGGCATTCGCGGTCACGGTCAACCTCGTCGTGCTCGGCATCTTCAAGTACGCCAACTTCTTCGCCGACAACGTCAACGCCGTGCTCACCGCGGCACACGTGAGGCCGGTTGCCGTTCCGCACGTGCTGCTGCCGATCGGCATCTCGTTCTTCACGTTTCACGCGATCTCGTACGTGATCGACGTCTCGCGACGCGATGCGACGGCGCAGAAGAGTCCCGTGCACGCCGCGCTGTATCTCCTCCTGTTTCCCCAGCTCATCGCGGGCCCGATTATCCGATACCGCGATATCGCCGATCAGCTCGCCCGTCGCGTGGTGTCGCTGGACGACTTCGCATACGGCGTGCGCCGATTCGTCATCGGCCTCGGCAAGAAAGTCCTGATTGCGAACGTCGTCGCCGGACCGGCCGACAAGATTTTCGGCATGCCGGCCGCCGAGCTCTCAACCGCCCATGCGTGGCTCGGCATCGTCTGCTACACGCTGCAGATCTATTTCGACTTCTCGGGCTACTCGGACATGGCGATCGGCCTGGGCCGGATGTTCGGCTTCCGTTTTCCGGAAAACTTCCGCTGGCCGTACGTCGCCACCAGCGTCACGAATTTCTGGCGCCGGTGGCACATTTCGTTGTCGACGTGGTTCCGCGACTACTTGTACATCCCGCTGGGCGGCAACCGTGTGAGCCCGGCTCGACGCTATCGCAACCTGGTTACCGTATTTTTCCTGTGCGGGCTGTGGCACGGCGCCAGCTGGAACTTCGTCATCTGGGGTCTGTGGCACGGATCGTTTCTGGTGATTGAACGCGTGTTGTTTCACCGCGAAGACCGCAAAGCACAACCGAACTCTGCGGTTCCTTCCGGAGTCCTGGCGTGGCCCATCTGGCCTCACGTCTACACGCTGCTGATCGTGATGATCGGCTGGGTATTTTTCCGCGCCGACACGTTGCCTGGCGCGATCGCGTTTCTCCGATCGCTGGCGGGCATGAACGTCGCCGTGCCGACGCCTTACACGGTCGCCTGGTACCTCACACCGGAGTTATGGATCGCGCTCGGGGCGGGCGCGATTGGATCGACACCGTGGGTGCCCGCGCTGGCCGCGCGTCTCAGCGACAACAGAAGCTGGAGCCTGCCGCTGCTGAACACGGCCGCGCTTCTGACGCTGCTCCTGCTGTCGATCATGAGCATGGCCGCCCGGACCTACAACCCGTTCATCTATTTCAGGTTCTGATGGATATCCCGAGTCAGTCCGGCGGTTCCCGCGGCAATCTGGCCCTGACGCTCCTCTTTCTCGTGGTCATCTCGCTGCCGCTGACCGCCAACCTGCTGGGCAAGGACGGCGCCGATCCCGGCGCCGAGAATCGCGAGCTCGCGGCCTTTCCGCACTACGACGGATCGCTCACCTCGTTGATGGCGTTGCCGGAAGGATTCGCGGGGTGGTTCGAGGATCATTTCGGATTTCGATCGCGGCTCGTCCGCTGGTACGGCGAGAGCCGCCTGTTCGTCCTGCGCGCGTCGCCGTCCGCGGCCGTCGTCAAGGGTGAGAACGGCTGGTTCTTCTACGGAGACGACAAATCGATCGAAGACTACGCCAACGTCGAGCCGATGACTGACGCCGCGCTGGCGAATTGGCGGTCGGCGATCCTTCGCGCGCGAGACTGGCTCCGCGCGCGGCAGATTCCCTACGTGTTCACGATCGCGCCTGACAAGTACGTGATCTACGGCGAGGAGATGCCGGCGGACCTGGCGCGAGTCGGCGACCTGTCGCGCGCCGATCAGCTGTTCACGGCCTTGCAGGACACCGGCCTGGCCGTGGACGTACGCCGTGCCGAGTTCGATGCGAAGTCCCGCGAGCGTGTCTACCAGCAAACCGACACGCATTGGAATGACCGCGGCGCGCTCGCCGCCTACCAACAGATCATCGCTGCCGTGCGCGCCCGTGTGCCGCGGACGCCGCCCGCATGGGATCGCGCCGATTTCACCGATGCGGATCGCACCATCGAAGGGCTCGACCTGGCGGGAATGATGGGGCTGACGCGCGTGCTGCGCGAGATCGACATGACCCTCGTACCCAGGCGGCCGCGCCGGGCGCGTGTGATCGAACCGGCGGGGGCGCATCCAACCGACGAAGAAGGACGCCTGGTGACGGAAATCGACGATCCATCACTGCCGCGCGCCGTGATCTTCAGGGATTCGTTCACGTCGCGGCTGGTCCCGTTCCTGTCCGAACATTTCAGCCGGGCGGTGTATCTGTGGCAGAACGACTTCGACGCCGCCGTCGTCACGCAGGAGCACCCGGACGTCGTGATCCAGGAGATCGTCGGCCGGCACCTTTACAATTTCATTCCCTCGCCGGAGCTCGTCCCGCAGCCGTAGCTCTCGAGAGATTGCTTCGCCAGGTCTCAGCCAGCATCTGCGCGCTGCCTCGAGCGTACAGCCGGTTCTGCCGCAGCACTTCGTCGTTCCGGACGACGCAGATTTCAAAACGCGGCGCTTCGGTGCGCTCCACGAGCAGGCAGAGCGTGCCGTCGTCCATTGACCATAAGCGTTCGACTGTCGCGGATGGCGAGGCCACGGGGCCCCGGAGTGCAAGGAAGGATCCGCCCCGAGCGTAGAGGCCTCCGACGCAAAAATGCCGGAACATCCGCCGTACAGACAAAGGGCCGCGCGTGCGCTGTGCGCACACACGGCCCGTAGGCGCACAGTCGATCTACGGCTGATCCGTCGGTCGCGAGCCGCCGGACGCCGTCGTGGCACCGCCGTAGTAGATGCCGTTGAAGAGCAGCTTGAACGTGCCATGCGGCTGGCCGCGCCAGTTGACCTCGTTGCCGAAGAGGACCACGTGTCCCTTTCCGACCTGCGCTTCGACGATCGAGACCGCCTGGTCGAGGTACTGTTGCCCCCAGGCCCAGCCGCTGCGCAGCGGCGTCGGGCTGTCGTACCACGCGATCGGTCGCACACCTTTCGCGGCCGCTTCCGGCTGCAGGCGGAACGCGGGACTCTCGTCGTAGAACACCATCGCATGTTCGCCCATGCCGTACGCGAGCGGCTGCGTGTTGTCGATCCGCGCTTCCAGAATCGATCCGGGGATGTAGTACTTCTCTCGCGGCAGCTGACGTTCGGCGCCGCCGGCGACGCGCTCGACGAGCGCGTCACGGATCGGCAGCCCCAGGTGATGTCCGAGCGACGTGGACCCTCCGATGGTCAGCACCGTGCCGCCGTTCTCCGCGAACTTCTTCAGTTCCGGGACCGTCTTCGAGACGGTCACGCGGCCAAGCCTGTCGCGGAACTCCGCCGGAATCGAGTCGGCTGACGGCTGGCCGCCGAAGCCGCCGCGACCGCCGCCGTCCCGCTCGGGAATGCCGCCGTCCACGAATATCAGCACGTCGTATTTCGCGTTGAGGTTGCCCGCATCGAGCGTTCCCGGGAATACAACCTCGAACGGGAATTCGTACTGCTCGAAGAGCCAGCGCGTCCAGCCTGACGGCATCGAGCCGCCGTACTGATCCCACAGTCCGATCCGCATCGGCTTCAGCTTCAGGGCATCACCCGCGGGCCTCGCGGCAACCGCGTCAAAGGTCAAGCCTTTGTCGGACGCGGCCTTTTGCAGAATCGGCAGCGTCGTGGCCTTTGCCGGAATGAACATCGTCCCGACGGGATAGGCCTTGCCGTTGGCGCTCACCGCGCTCTTGAGCCAGTACACCTCTTCGTTCGCCTTCAGCAGGCGATTGACTGCGACGAAGGCGTCGTTGACCTCGTGGCTGAGGAGATAGCCGCCGCCGGCGGGCGCCTGCGCCACCTTCCCTTGCGGAACGGGCGCGAGATCGGGAATCCGTTCGAACGGACCATCGAACGCGTCGAGGATCCGATCGAACTTGATCCCCATCGAGTACGCGATGTTGTAGCCCGTGACGTCGTAGGGCGGGCGCGGCGCGCCGCCGGGATAGGGAATGTCGTCCGGGTGATCCTGCGGCTCGAACATGTCCATCAGGTGGGCGCGGAACGGCTGCGCGCTCTTCACCACGTACGATCCCGCGGGATATTGCCTGCCGGCGACGGTGAACGGCGCCGTCGCGCGGTCCACGAACACGCCGGCCTTGATCAAGGTATTGACGAACTTGGTCGCCGTCAGGAAGTCGGGCTGATCCGCCGGCAGGATGAAGCCGCGCGGGTCGCGCATCTTCGGATCGTGCAGCACATTCTCGTAGATGGCGATCGGGGCGCCGCCCCGTCCGAACCCGCCGCCGCGCCCGCCGCGCGGACCGATGTTTTCGTTGCTGCGCGAGGCGCCGGCCTGGGCCGCTTCGATCGCCTCACGCGCCGCGTCGATCCGCTTGGGATGAATCGTCCACGAGTCGCGCCCGCCCTTCTCGATGGCGTTCTTCGCCATCTTGTACATGTTGAAGAGGAAGTCCTCGTGCCGCTTCGACGCGAGATCGAGGATGGCGTAGTTCATCGTGATCGAGTACTCGATCGCCTCCCTGAAGTAGAACGTCCGAGGCTGAATCGGATTCGGGACGTCGGCGCGCGGCAGCTGCATGTCGAGCACGAACGGAATCTCGACCGGCGTCGGGTTGCCGATGCTCTCGGTCAGGATGCCGATCTGGTTGTGGAAGTACGACGTCGTGCGGATGCCGCCGTTGAACCAGGTGGAGTACGGCGCGCCGGTCCGCATCACCGCGCCCGGCTTCCCTTCCGCCGCAAGGCGAGAGTGGATGGCCGCGCCAACCGTATCGATGCCGAGCGGGATGAGCGGGTCGAAGTTGTAGTTGAACGGATCGCGGAACGGCGGCGCGAACAGCACCGCGCCCTCGGGCCCGGTCTGGTGATGGTTGTACATGATCGCGGGGAACCACTCGCGGTACATCATCTTGTTCGCGTTCACGCTCTCCGACATGTTCATCATGTAGAAGTCGCGGTTGTCGTCGTGGCCGATGTACTTCTGGTACAGCCGCGGAATGCCCGCGGTCGTCCGCTTCTTCTCGTCCGCCTCACGCATGTACCAGTTGGACACGAGCTCCATGCCGTCCGGATTGACGAGTGTGCAGAGAATGACGACGTCGTTGAGGATGCGCAGCGTTTCCGGATCGGAGCGCGTGTTCAAGCGATAGATGGTCTCAATCAGCTGCTGCGCGCCAAGGACCTCGGTCGCGTGAAGGCCGCCGTCGATCCACACAACCGTCTTGCCTTCGCGGGCGAGGACGTGCGCCTGCTCGTCGGTGAGGTTCTCGGCCAGCGCGAGCCGGCGGTTCGCGGCCTTGATCATCGGCAGCTTCCGCTGATTCTCCGGCGACGTGATGATGGCCGTGAACTCGGTTCGCCCTTCCTCGGTCTTACCGATGTCGGTCACGATCATCCGTTCCGACTGGGCCTGCAGTTTCTTCAGATAGTCCGTGTACTGCGTGTAGTTGACCAGCCGGTAGTCGTCGCCCACGGCCCACCCGAACTGATCCTTCGGCGAGGTGATCTTCGAGGGCGACGCCGCCTTCTGCGCGTAAGGCACGGCGACCGTCACGCTCACGGCCAGCGCAACGAACGCCGCAATTCTCTTGAACATAGGAAACCTCAGCAATGCAGGACGATTGCCGGGGAATCGTAGCAGATTTGGGAAATTGAGGGGCTTGGCTACCGGCTCGCCACGAGCGGCTCGCCGCGCAGGCGCGCGGCCACGACGCGACGCTGCGCCGGCTCGATGCGAAACGTGCTGTTCCCGGGCTGGAAGAGCTCGACGGCGGTCAGGACCGCCTTCATCAGACCGCGGTCGGTATGCGATTTCGACGCGAGGAGGTAGTGACCAATCTCGTGCGCCAGGGCGCGCCCCATCGCCCGTCCCATCAGCGTGTCGCGCTGGGATGGCGGCATCTGGTTGATGACGCCGACGACGGCGGACGCACTTTCCATCAGCGCCTGGGCGTTGGCGTGCGAGAGGTAGATCTCCTGTTCGGGAACCCTCACGTCGTCGAACACGATCCAGCCTAACGGCAAGAGTCCGTCGCCGCGTCCCGCGCCATGGGCGTTCCCAATGGTGATGCGTAATGTGTTCGAGAGGTACGGATCACGTTCGACGCTCTGGGGTGCTGGCGTGATCGGCGCCACCCGCCGCCAGACGAATGAGACGCCCGCTGAACGCCAGATCTCGTCGGCCTCGGCGAGCACCGCCGCGACCAGCCGCGGCGGCATGTCGGCGGAGCTGATCACGGTCACGATCATGGGCGGGACGGCGGCGGAGGATGCTGCTTCGGGAATGCCTGCGGCGACGATCGTGGATGCGAGCAATGCGACAACGCCTGTCGTGACGGTCAGCATCATGTCTGCAATAGACGGATGCGATCGTCAAAAGTTTGGTGTTCAGAATCGCGAAGAACGGACGCTCTTAAATCTCGAAATCGACCGCCACGATGTGTTCGGAGAGTTCGATTCCGAACTGTGCGACCGGTACGTGACGTTCATTCTTCTGGTACGCGTCGAGCGCTGCACGGTTCGGAAAGGTCACCGCCAGACCCGTGTCGTACGATCGCGGCGAGCGAACGACGTCCTCGCCAACCTTCAGGTCCAATACACCGTCCAAGCTCTTTAAGGCCGCGAGGCGTTCGCGATGCGACGCGCGTGTCGCGGTGTCCACGCTCCCCTTGTACTTGAAGCTCACGAGATGCAGCAGCATCAGAGTTCTTCTCCCTCGATGTCGTCGTCGGCCACGTCGACCACGACGCTGTGGATGTCGATACGAAACCATTCACGGAACGTCTTGAGATCGCGGACTTCGGGCCACGTCTCTTCCCGTTCGGTCCACGCGGACAGCTGAAAGTCGAAGAGCCAGGCGACATTCTCCTCGACCCATTCCTGGAGATCCTCCTCGAGGTCGAACTCGGGGAGCAGGAACGCGGAGCCGTACGCCTTCGCGCGCGGAACCGTGATCGCGCCTTTGTTGAAGTCGGCGTCGGTGTCGCGCATCCAGTCGATGAACGGCTGAGCGCCCGTGATGGTAACGGCGGTCCGGTTGACAACTCGCATGCGGCGATTCTAGTGGAACGTGCGCGCTCGGCTGTAGCCGTTTTGACTTCGGTGTCGCGTGCGCCTTGCTGGAAGCAAAAACTCACACGGAGAAACAGAGGAACCGAGGACGAGCAGAGGCTGGCTCGGCGTTCGGCGGGCGGGCTGCGGAGCAGGCCCGATGGCACGGCCCGAGAGCCACGAGAGACTCGAACCTCTGGAGCACGGGTGGGTTCGTGTCTCTCGTGGCTCACGGACCGTGCGGCCGCTTCGCGGCGCCCGCCGAACCGCGAAGGCTCTGGCGCACGCAATCGGCTGGCAGCCCCGTTCGTCCTCCGCTGCTCCGTTCCTCCTGTAAACCGTGGGCTCGATCGCAACGTGACAGCGAAGGTCGATCAGTACCGATGTGGCGCAGGGCTTTAGCCCTGCGAGGAGGAGTTCGCGGCGCTCCAAGCGCTAAAAGCCTTCGCGCTCCAACGACGCCGCGGGATGCTGCTAGACCATCCGGACCGCGGCGGGCGGTTCGCTCCCGGCACGGGCGGCCGCGGCGAGGCTGCGCGCGAGGGTCCTGGCGATCTGTTCGGCCCGGCTGGCCGGTTGCGACGTGTAGCAGATCCGCAGCTGGTGGTCCCCTCCCTGATCGACATAGAACGGATCGCCGGTTAACAGCATCACCGAGTCGCGAAGCGCGTGATCCTGGACGACCCGCGCGCGAATCGTGTTCGGCAGCTCGCACCAGAGATACATGCCGCCGTCTGGGACCGCAAAGCTCAACTGCCCCGCGGGAACATGCTGGCGCAGCGCGTGGACCATGGCGTCCCGCCGCCGGCGATGCTCCGCCTTCAGCAGCGAGAGATGCTGATTCAGCACGCCCTGCTCCACGAGCTCGCAAATCACGAGCTGCGACAGGTTCTGCGTGTGCGGATCGATCTGCTGCTTGATGAGCGCGAGCTGGTCCACGATGGGCCGGACGGCGCTGATCCAGCCAAGGCGCAGGCCCGGCGCCAGCATCTTCGAAAAGCTGTTGAGGCGAATCACGACCGTGTGAGCCTCGTCGAGCGTGAACAGCGACGGCGGCGGCGGCGCGCCGGTGAGCGCGAGGTCGCGATACGTATCGTCTTCCACGATGGGGACGCGATAGCGGGCCGCCAGCTCCAGCAACTCCCGACGCGTCCGAATCGGCAGATTGACGCCCGTCGGGTTCTGGTGGGTCGGATTCGTGTAAATCAGCTTCGGCCGATAGCGCAGCAGGAGCTCCTCGAGTTCGTCGGTGTCGGCCCTCGTGATGTCCCACCCGACAAGCCGCGCGCCGGCGCTGCGAAACGTCTGGATCGCGCCGAGGTAGCCGGGCCGATCGATGACGATCGCGTCGCCCGGATCGACGAGGCACCGTGCCAGGAGATCCAGACCCTGTTGTGCGCCGGCGAGAACCAGGATGTGTTCCGGGTCGCCGCCGAACCGGTGCGCCAGCGCCGCGCGGAACGATTGGAGGCCCTCGGTCGGTCCGTGGCGCCAGGCGGCATCGCCCTGAGTGGCGAGCACGTGGTTCATGGCGCGCTGAAACGCCTCGGTCGGAAAACAGTCGAGCGCCGGCACTCCCGCGGCTACCGAAATCAGGTCGGGATCCGCAGCCGCGCGAACCAGATCGCGAACCGTCGTCGCGTCGGACGCCTGGAGCGCCGAGGCGGCGATCTTCCCGCGCCACGCAAACGGCGCGCTTGCGGCATCGGGCTTCGCCGCCACGAACGTGCCGCGTCCGACGTAGCCGCGCACCAGCCCGCGGGCCTCGAGCTCGCGATATGCGCTCACGACGGTCGCCCGGCTGATTTTCATCGCGGCCGCCAGGTCGCGTTCGGGCGGGAGCTGCTGGCCGGGGGCAACCGCGCCGCGGGAAATCCCGTGTTCGAGCAGCGTCACGATCCGGCGGTAGAACGGCCGCGTCCGCGGCAGCGTCTTCGCGTCGACGCCGAGCGCGCGAAACAAGCCATTCACCGATTGGTCTGTTTGACGAATGGCAGCCTTAGGCATGATCGCTTCACTATGCCACCAGAAACCAGTCCAATCAATGCGTCTTCGGGTCCGGTCCCGCGCCCCAGCGACGGCCTCGTCTACGTCAGCGGCGCGTGGCGCACGGCGGCCGAGGCGTCCATCAGCGTCTTCGATCACGGGTTGCTCTACGGCGACGGCGTCTTCGAAGGCATCCGCGCCTACAACGGGCGTGTGTTCAAGCTCGAACGGCACATCGATCGGCTGTTCGACTCCGCGAAGGCGATCCGCCTCGAGATTCCGCACTCGCACGCTGAAGTGTGTGAGCTCGTCGTGGAGACCTGCCGCAGGAACGGGATCCGCGACGGCTACATCCGGCTGGTCGTGACACGAGGACCCGGGGACCTGGGCATCGACCCGCGCAAGTGTCCTCGCGCCGAACTGATCGTGATCGCCCGGCAGCTGACGATGTATGCCGCGGCGGCGGCCGGCATCAAAGTGGTGACGTCCACATTCCGCCGCAATGCTCCCGACGCCACGAGCCCGTCGATCAAGTCGCTCAACTACCTGAACAACATTCTCGCGCGCATCGAAGCGAACGATCGCGGCGCCGACGAAGCGCTGATGCTCGACGGCCAGGGATACGTCGCCGAGGCCACCGTGGACAACTTCTTCATCCTGACCGACCAGGCGCTGCTCACGCCGCCGACCGCGACGAACCTGAAGGGCGTGACGCGCGAGACGATCCTCACGGTGGCGAGCAGCCTCGGCATCAAGGCGGAGGAACGGCCGTTCACCTTGTTCGACGTCTGGACGTCGAAGGAGGCGTTCATCTGCGGAACCGGGGCGGAAGTCGTGCCGGTACTGACGGTCGACAATCGGCAAATCGGCTCTGGCGGCATCGGCCCGATCACCGCGCGCATCGTCGCCGCCTATCACGACCTGGTGCGATCGCAAGGCACGCCGATTCCGCCGGCGCTGCCGGAACGCGAGGTGGTGCGGGCCTAACCGCGAAACACACGAAAACCATCAATCTCTTTCGTGAGTTTCGTGACTTTCGTGGCTGATACAACGGGTCCGCGCGGTGGCAACGAAGACTCGAAGCTGCGCGTGCACGTTATCAGTCGAAGAAACGCTGAAGCGCCTCCAGCGTCCTCGTAATCGACTCGCGCGCGATGTGGGTCATCAACGGCGCGGCGATTGGCCGGACGATCGAAGGGACATCGCGGCTGAGCGTCAGCGACTCCAGGTCCACGCGGACGCCGCCGTTGGTCTCCTCGTAGCGCCAGTACGAATGGAGGCGCCACAGAAACCCGTGGTCGCCGCCGCCGACCTCCTCGATCCGGGTGGCGACGCTTCGCGCCGTCGCCAGTCGCGGCGACCAGCGCTCGAAACGCATCTCGTGCTCCGTGTCGTAGGTCACCGTGACGATGGCCCGGCGCGCCAGGCGAATCGAGACACATAACCAATCGTCGGTGCGCGCTACGACCCGCGCCGACACGATGTCTTCCTGCGGCGGCGGTGTCCCCGGGTGCTGCAGACGCTGCAGCAACTGGTCGAGCGTGATGCCGCGGATGAATACTGACCCGGTCCAGTCGCTGATAGTGCCCGACGGCACACGCATGCTCTCACCGCTCG
Organism: Vicinamibacterales bacterium; assembly: GCA_035693505.1. Taxonomy (GTDB): domain Bacteria; phylum Acidobacteriota; class Vicinamibacteria; order Vicinamibacterales; family CAVVIG01; genus CAVQFC01. Next base: position 4,220 of record DASSGK010000157.1, on the reverse strand, counting down.
CAGTCACCTCGTCGGTGACAGCTGGCCGCGGCCGCGTCCGCGTGCGCTCGAGGCGGGATTCCGTCGCCGCAACCGTACGCTGCCACGCCGCCAGCGTCTCCACGCTCTGAGCCGACGCGCTGGACGGAAGTCCAGCACACGCGACACAGAAGATCGTGCCGAGCCGTCGCCGATCGGCGCCGGCGAACACCCACCGGTCGGCCGCCACGAAATTCACAGCGGCCATCAACGCCACCGCTGCGATATTGGCCGGGATGGACGGCCATCCGAGCACGCCGGCCAACAGTGCCATCAATATCGCGTTGCCGCCGATCGACGTCAGGCCATTGGCGAACTGGAATCTGAGGAAATGCAACAAGCTCGCGCCGGGGCGATCGGACCACGTCCACCGCGCGTGCCAGCAGAAGTTATGCACGACCGCGAGCTCCACCGCGACGAGCGTCGCTGGCAGCCATCGCCAGTGCGCACAGGACGTCAGAATTCCGAGCGTCGTGATCTGAAGAAGGAATCCTGCAACGCCGACGCTCGCGAAGCGCGCCCAGCGCGCGGGCCCAGTGACGACGATGTGAGAAGGCACCGTGCCGGTCACGCGGAAGCCGCCTTGTCGTCATCATCGGCCTGACGTTGCGCAGCCAGCGTTGAGAATCCCGGCGTCGCGATCTGTCGTGCGACGGTCTGCTGGCGCTGCCGCGGCAGCGGCTCCGCGACGAACAGCGCACGCGCGTTCATAACAGCTGATGCAGCGAACGTGATGGTGAGACCGGCAACGGCAACAAGGCCGCTCACGTCCAGCAATCGGTACGGTGTTCCGGCGATCTCGACCCATGGGTGTCCGGCAACGTAGAACGAGCCGGCGGCAGTCAGAATGCGAAGCTCTGTCGGCCCGATGCCCGCGCGCGACAGACGGAAGATGCCTGCCGCATGAGTCGCCAGATACGCTTCTGCCGACACCAGAAAATACGCGGCGAGGACCGCGGCGGCGACGGCTGGCTGCATCTGGCCGGAGGCGCCCATACCGATGAGGAGCGCCGCCGTCCCGGCCAGATCGATGACGTGATCCACGTAGAACCCGTACCTCGGTCGCTCCTGGCGGCGGATTCTCGCGACCGTGCCGTCGAGACTGTCGCCAAACCAGTTGATCAGCAGAGCCACGGCCACCGCCGGCGCACTCCATCGCGCGCGTCCGATGTGTGCGAACGCAACCCCGGCGGCTGCCATGGCCGACAGGCCCAGCAAGCTCAGGCCATCGGAGGTCAGCCAGGGCGGCAGACGCGCGGCGATCTTCGTCAGTAGGCGTTTTTCCGCAGTTGCCAGCAGGCTTCGGTGTTCGCGAACGTGGTCCATTGCCCCCTCCACCAGGGATGTGAAAACCGCCGGGTGGAAGGCTCACCAGATCTTCGCGTGAGGCGTGGCCGGGCGTAAGATGTCGGCAGGAGGTTCGCGATGGCTGCCACCGCCAAGTGCGCCCACCCCGCCTGTGAATGCCAGGTTGAGAAAGGCGGCCCTCACGGGAAATACTGCAGTGAACACTGCAAAGAGAAAGGCCAGACGACGGAGCTTCGCTGCGAGTGCCGGCACCCGGCATGTCGATGACCACCGGATCTCCCGCGACGTATGGACGCACCGGAACGCTACGAGCAGCTAATCGCGTTTCTCGACACGAACCTGTCCAACCCGGTCGAGCGTCAGGAATCGGCGGACGGGACGGTGCAGTTCGTCGGAGGTGAGCCGGCCGACGTGGTGGTGTCGCTCACCCAGGCCAGCGTCATCGTCTCGGAATTTGCCGGGGTGTGGGAGACCCCGTTTACGTTCACCGCGAAGCCGCGGCGAGTGGGCGTGCTCAAATGGCGTCGTCTTCCTGAAACGGCACTCTTCAACGCGCTGCGATCGCTGATCAAAGGCGCGCGCGAGGCTCGTCTGTCCCGCTTCCGCGTGTGCCGCTACTGCGCCCGCAGCACGGCCCCCGAGTGGATGCACGACGAAGGGGTGTGCCAGGCCTGCGCCGATCAGCACAGCGGCGCGATCCATTAGCACTGAGCCTTCAGCCCTCAGCCCTAGCTCTCAGCCCCTAGCCTTCAGCCCTTTCTCTAATCGCATCGAGTTCAGCCCAGCGCGCGTACGCCGCGGCGAGTTCCTTCTGCAGTGCCTCGGTGCGCGCCAGCGCCTGCTTGATGCTGTCCGCGCTCTCCTTGTAGAAGTCCGGGCCGGCGATCCGCGCGGTCAACGCTCGCTCCTCCCGCTCGAGCGCGTCGATCGCCGCGGGCAGCCCGTCCAGCTCACGTTGATCCTTGAACGAAAGCTTCAGGCGCCTCGCGACTATCTTTGTCGTCTTCGGCTTCTCCGCCGGCGCATTGGCGGTCGAAGTATTCGCGGCACCGGTGGGTGCCTGACTCGCGCGCCGCTCAGTCACCCGCTGACGGACCCAGTCCTCGTAGCCCCCTACGTATTCCCGCACCAGGCCGCCGCCTTCGAAGACGAAGGTGCTCGTCACGACGTTGTCGAGGAAGGCGCGGTCGTGACTCACGAGCAGCAGCGTGCCGGGCCACTCGATGAGCTGCTCCTCGAGCAATTCGAGCGTTTCGAGATCCAGATCGTTGGTCGGTTCGTCGAGCACGAGCACATTGGCCGGCCGCGTAAACAGCCGCGCGAGCAGCAGGCGATTGCGCTCGCCGCCTGACAACGCCTTGACCGGCGAACGCGCCCGCTCGTCGGAGAAAAGGAAATCGCGAAGATAGGCGTGTACGTGACGCGTGCGTCCGTTCGCCGTCACCGTGTCGTTCCCTTCGCCGACGGTATCGAAGACAGTCCGCTCAGGATCGAGCTGCTCGCGCTGCTGATCGTAGTACGCGACCTGCACGTTAGCGCCCACGCGGATCTCCCCTTCGTCCGGCGCCAGCTCGCCGAGAAGCATCCGCAGCAGCGTGGTCTTGCCGGCGCCGTTGGAGCCGATGAGGCCGATGCGATCGCCGCGCATCACTCGCGTCGAGAAGTCGCGAACGACCGGCACACCGCCGAAGCCTTTGCTGATCCGTGTCGCTTCGAACACCATCTTGCCGGACTGCTCCGCCTGTTCGACCTGCAATCGCACCTGGCCCAACTGCTCGCGGCGCGCCGCGCGCTCGGCGCGCATGGCCTCGAGCGCCCTGACGCGTCCCTCGTTTCTCGTGCGACGCGCCTTGATGCCTTGCCGCAGCCACGCTTCCTCTTCCGCGAGCTTCTTGTCGAACTTGTCGGCCAGCACCTGCTCGTTGGCGAGCGCCTCGTCCTTTCGCCGAAGATATGTCGCGTAGTTTCCGGGCCACGACGTCAACCGGCCCCGATCGAGCTCGATGATTCGCGTGGCGAGGCGCTGGAGAAACGCGCGGTCGTGCGTCACGAAGACCACGGCGCCTTCGTACTCCGCCAGGAAGCTTTCGAGCCATTGAATGGCATCGATGTCGAGGTGGTTGGTCGGCTCGTCAAGCAGCAGTAGATCAGGTTGGCCGACCAGCGCACGCGCCAGCAGCACACGTCGACGCCATCCGCCCGACAGCGTGTCGACGATGGCATCGGCCGGCAATTCGAGGCGGGACAGGATCAGATCCACATGGTGCTCGCGCAACCACGCTTCATCCTCTTCGAGATGATGCGTGTGGCCTTCCGCCACGACCTCGAAGACGGAGCGATGCGCCGACAGCGGGACATCCTGTTCGAGCCTCGCGACCCGCAGCGACGGCTGCCGCCACACGGTTCCGGAGTCCGGCGGAATCTCGTCGCTGAGGATTTTCAGCAGCGTCGACTTGCCCGTTCCGTTGCGGCCGATGATCGACACGCGCTCGCGCGCTTCCACCTGCAGCGCGACCGCGTCGAGCAGCGGCAGATGTCCGTATGCGATCGAGACGCGGTCCAGCGTCACCAGAGGCATCCCCCCAACGTACCTCATTTCAGCTACCATCGCATGCAGGCGAGGAGAGGCGCATGCGACGGATTCCGTTCTTCATCATTCCATTCGTGCTGGCGGCCACGCTGGTCGCGCAGCCGCGGCTGACGCTCGACTACGCGGCGATCGCGAAACGCCTCGTCCAGCAGCTCGCGCTCAAGCCCGGCGAACGGGTGCTCTCCATCGCGCATCCGGGCACGTTCGACGATCTCGTCCCGTACATCCGGTACGAGGTGATGTGGGCCGGCGGCGTCGATCTCGGCGTCGTCGAAGTCCTCCGCGAGCCGGTGCCGGAAGCATT
>DASSGK010000156.1:0-7430 GCA_035693505.1 Vicinamibacterales bacterium | reverse complement strand
GATTCGCTGTCGCTGCTTCACCTATTTCATCCCAGTTTGATCTGGACCACGCTCCACACGTCGATCCTCATGGGCGCGTTCCTCTTCATGTACCACTCGATCACGTACTGGTACCCCACGCTGATCACGCAGATGCATCGGCCGACGCTGCCGTATCTCGCGGCGTTGAACATCGGCGGGATCACCGGCGGGATCGCGTTCGGTCGCGTGTCGGAAGGCGCGCTCGGCCGACGCGGCTCCGCCACGATCGCCACGCTGGTGGGAATCCTGGTGATTCCGTTGTACGTCTTCACGCAGAATACGAGTCTGATGCTGGCCGGGGCGCTCGCGATGGGCTTCTTCGGTGCGGGGAACTTCGGCGTCGTGCCGGGTTACCTCACGGAGCGCTTCCCGACGGTCGCGCGAGCCGTCGGCGCCGGTTTCGCGTACCACGTCGGCGCGGGCCTCGGATCGTTCACGCCGACGCTGGTCGGCCTGCTGCAGGACCGGGGTCTGCCGCTGCCGACGGCGATGGCGGCCTGTATCGCCGGCTCGGGCACGCTGGTCATGATTCTGATGTGGCTCGGACCCGAAACCCGCGGACGTCACTTCCATGCGACCGACTAAAGCACATTCGCTTCGAAGTAGTGCAGGCCTTTAGGCCTGCAAACACGGCGGACCTGAAGGTCCGCACTACATCCATCGAAAACGCGCTAGCCACTCGACCCGTCCCCGCGACGGAGCGTCGCCGCCCACTCGCGCAACTCGATGCGTTGAGCGATGCTCGTGCGTGCAAGGCGCTCCAGGTATGCGATCGCGGCCCGGCTCTCTCCTCGTGCGACAAGGTCCCGCACGAGCCGGTGCCACACCACGTCGTCGCCGTACGCCAACTGCTCGGATGACGGCGCCTCGGATGCGCGTTCGAGATAGACGACGGCCGCCTCCCGGTCGCCGTCGCGAAGGGCAAGGGCGCTCAGCGTCATGTTCGCCGTATAGATCGCGGTGCCGTAGGCCGGATCGTCGGTGAACCTCGGGGCCAGCTTCAACGCATCGGTGGCGTATCGTTTCGCCTGGTCGTGCCCGAGCTCGAACCGGCCTCGAAGATTGTCGTCGTTCAAGCGGTCGAACTCGGAGACCATTCTGAAGGCGTCCCGCGCCAGATCCGGCAGCTGCTCGAATCGCTTCCGTTCGGACAAGGCCGCGACGTACGCGTCGCGGTCGGCAGGCGCCACTCCCTTCGGCTGCGGGGAACGACGCCGCAGGCTGAGAAGGGTCGTGTGCGCGAAGACCGCGCGTGGGTTGATCTGCAAGGCGCGGGTGAGATACGACTCCGCCAACGACGCAGGATCGATCGCCAACCATGGCCGTCCGCCGGAACCTGAGAGGAACCATCCGGTCGCCGTGAGCAGTTCTTCGTCGGTCGACTGCGCGAGCCTCACTCGAAGCGCAGTCGCATAAGGGGACTGCGGTGCGCCGGTGCCCACGAGACGCAGGCTGTTTCGGCCAGATATGAGCTCCGAGCCCAGGAGTGCGTCGCGGTAGAACCGGCCCAATCGGGCGACCCAGCGTCCCTCGGGATTCAACGCTCTGGCACGCAGCAGCATCTGCTCCGCCAGCGGTTTGTCCGCGACCTCCAGGAAGTCGGCGGCGTGCCCCAGCACAACAGCGCTGACGTCTGATCGCACCGTTTGCGCAATCCATGCGGCCTTCGCCTGCGCGTAGCCGGACGGGTCTGGAGGAAAAAATGGCGCAACGTCCCCCGGAAAGATCCGGGCCTCGACTGCGCCGGCCAGATCCGATTCCGGATGGTGTTCGATCAGCCAGACGATATATCTCCGCCTGACATCGAGGAGGCGATCGTCGACGACCTTATTGGTGACGAAAGGATTGCCGCAATCGGCGACGGCCCGGCACGTATAGCGTGCCCAGTAGCTGACGAAAAAACGTCGAAGCGCGTCCAGATCGTCAGGATGTCTGGCAAGCGCCGTCTCGTGCGCTGCGAGCGCATCCGATTCGGCCTCCCAGTCGACATCCGCGAAGTGCCGCCACTGGCGCTCAGCGACTTGAAGAACCCGCAGATGCAGCACCCGGTCGCGCTGCTCGAGCGCGGCGTCTTCGCGGGACGACATCGTCGACGGCCGGCACGCAACGGCGACGAGAATCGCACCCACACAGTTGGCCGCGACCATCGCTTTGCGCACCTCCGAGACGCGATGCGGCCAGGCGGCGCTGAGCGCGCACGCGATGCGCTCCTTCAGCAGGCCGCTCCCGCTGATTCCAACGCCGAGCCAGACGACCCGTCCGCCCCCAGGAGCAACCGCCCGCGCCATCTCCAGCAAGATTTCCGCATAGGCCGCCCGATCGCCGAGGACGGCGATCGCTTCATCGTCGGCAGCCTGCTCGGCGGTCGCGGCAAGGGTGCGCTGCAGGAACCAGGACAGAGGGTGAAACCAGAAGAGGCAGCAATTCAGTTGCGCGATGAACGCCACCAGCGAATCGCGACGCCTGACATGGGCGATTTCGTGCGAGAGCACCGCCCGGAGCTTCTCATCTGACCAGGCGCTCCATCCGATCGGCAGCAGGACGCTGCACCGAAACACGCCGATGGTGACGGGTACACTGATCGCCCGCGACTCGCGCACGGCGATATTGCGGCCGTGCGCGATCGCCAGGCGTTCGGACGCTGCGAGTTGGTGTGCTGATGCCGCGATTCGAGCGGCGCCCCGCCATCCGACGAGAAAGCGAAGCAGCATCGCGACGACGCCGAGCCCGTACAGGCCTGAAATCAGGAACTGCCAATTGACGCGCAGCGTTTCGACCGCGATGGTTGGAGGTGCAAGGGCGGCATCCGACAACTCACTGCGGCGGGAACCGGCCACGCCCCCGCGAACGGATTCCGTCGAACGCGTTGGCGTGCCCTCACGTACCGCCTCGCGGGGTTCCCCGTCGAATGAGCTCGGAAGGGCCGATGCCACTCCCGGAACGGGAACTGCGATCGCCGGTATGAAGCGAACAAGTGCCGGCATGAGCAGCATCGCGATGAGCACAGCCGTCCACGACGCGTGGCGCACGGCGCCCGCACGGACCCGAAGCGCCGTCAGCGCGCCGCCGACCAGCGCGGCGGCCACGAGCGCTCTGATCGAGATGTTGGCGAGCATAGAGAGGAGCGCGCCGTTCATTTCTGCGCCTTCACCTTTTTCGCCAGCCGATCGATCTCCCGCGGCGAAATCACCTTCTCGTCGACCATCCCGACGAGGAACTGCTCCACCGAGCCGGCCCAGAACCGTTCGATGATGTGCCGCACCGCACGCGCTGCCACACTGCTGGACGGGGCGGCTGCACGATAGACGAACGTGTTGCCGACCACCTGGTGCGTGAGGTAGCCGCGCGCTTCGAGTCGCCGCAGCAACGTGCGGATACTGGAATCCTTGAGCGGATGCGCCGCACGGATCGCTTCGCGCACGTCCTCGGAGGTCGACGGACCCTTCGCCCAGATCACATCGAGAATGGCTTGCTGAAGCTCGGTGAGCGGCCGGCCGTGTGCGTTACGCTGTGTCACGTTACGATCTGTAACACTTATCGAGCGCGAAACGCAAGTCGTCGTTGAACGCAGGGCTGAAGCCCTGCGCCACTGATTCAAACGACGCGTCACGTCTGTTGTCGCGCGTGGCTTTGGCGCTGTTGTGGCGCATGGCTTCAGCCATGCGATTCGGTGTGGCGCACCTCGCCGCTCCGGACTACCATCTGAGATGCCAGCGCCCGAGAGGCTTTTCGTCATGAACCGCATCGCCGGTCGTCTCTTCGTGCTCCTTACGCTCGCCGCCGGCGCCATGGCGGCCGCGCCGCAGACACAACTCCCGCAGTTCGGCGCGGCCAACCGGACCGTCGCCGTCTACGCCACCGTGACCGGCGCGCGCGGACGCCTGGTGCCCGACCTCACCCGCGAGGATTTCGCGATCGACGACAACGGCAAGCGGCAGACGTTGACGCTGTTCGCCAACGACATTCAACCGATCACGATGATCATGCTGCTCGATCGCAGCGGCAGCATGAAGGCCAACTTCGAGCTCGAAGAGAAGGCCGCCGAGGCATTCGTGCACGACATGCTGCCGGCCGACAAGGCACGCGTCGGCAGCTTCGCGAAGTACATCCAGATCGATCCGGAGGATTTCACGTCCGATCGCGACAAGCTGATCAACATCCTTCGGAGCGAGCTGCAGGAAGATGGACCCACGCCGTTGTGGAACGCCGTCGACCGCGGCATCGACAAGCTGCTCATTGAGCAGGGCCGGCGCGTCATCCTGGTGTTCACCGACGGCGTGGACATGCCGCTGAATTTTTCCAACCACAACAAGTCGCTGAAAGACGTCATGAAGCGCGCCGAGGAAAACGACGTCATGGTGTACGCGATCGGCCTCGCGGGCCAGAACGGCATGCCGACTCCGAGCGGCGGTGTTGACCGCGGCCGCGGCGGCATGAATCCGGGTGCATTCGGTGGATTTGGCGGTCGCGGAATGGGCGGCGTGGCTCCGGGGCAATTGCAGGCTGAAAAACCGGACGAGGGCTTGCCAAAAATCGCGGCGGCGACCGGCGGCGGATATTTCGAATTGACCTCGCCGCACGATCTGGCGTCAACCTTCGCGCGCGTGGCCAACGAACTGCACCACCAGTACGCGCTCGGCTTCACACCCGAGAAACTCGACGGAAAAATGCACGACCTCACACTGCATCTCTCGCAGCCGGAGTACGTCGCGCGAGCTCGCAAGCGCTACCTCGCGTCCAAGGACAGATAAGAAGGCCGACGACAGCCATGCGCTGAACACGAGGCTCGCATGTACCCCAATCCTCAAGACGTCCTCCCGCTGCCCGATCGTCCCCGGCTGGAGCAGTACGAAGCGCATGCGAGGGATCTCGTCACCGCCTGCCAATCGGGTGAGCCGGACGCCTTTCAGAAATGGGCAGCGCGTTGGGGAGCGCCCACCGCGGATCTCGAGGCGTTTGCGCGGCAGACGCTGACCGGCAGCGACTGTGCGCCGGCTTCCGCTCAACTCGTCATCGCACAGGTGCACGGTTTCGACGGCTGGCGGGCCTTCGCCTCGCATCTTCAGGATCTCGGCCACGCGGAGTCGCCGGTCTCGAGGTTCGAAGCGGCTGCGGAGGCTGTGATCGCCGGCGACGTCCCGGCGTTGGAGCGCCTCCTCCAGGAGGAGCCCACGCTGATTCGCGCGCGTTCGACACGCGTCCATCGCGCGACGCTGCTGCACTACGCCGCGGCCAACGGCGTCGAAAACTACCGTCAGAAGACCCCGCACAATGTGGTGGCCGTCACGAACGTCCTGCTCGCGGCCGGCGCCGACGTGGACGCCGAAGCCGAGATGTATGGAGGCGGCTGCACGACGCTCGGTCTTGTTGCGACCAGCATTCACCCCGAACGTGCGGGCGTGCAGAACACCCTCATGCAGTTCTTGCTCGATCACGGTGCGCAAATTGATCGCCCGGGAGCCGCTGGCAACACACATTCGCTCGTGACGGGGTGCCTGGCCAACGGACGCGGTCCCGCAGCGGAATACCTCGCGGCTCACGGCGCGCGCCTGGACCTCGAAGGCGCAGCGGGCATCGGCCGCCTCGACCTGGTGAAGGATTACTTCGACGCCAACGGCAGGTTGAAGCCCACGGCGACCCGAAAGCAGATGGACGCGGCGTTCGCCTGGGCGTGCGAGTACGGCCGGACCGATGTGGTCGTCTTTCTGCTCGAACGAGGGATCCCGATCGACGCAGCTGTGAGGCACGACGGGCAGACAGGCCTGCATTGGGCCGCCCTCGGCGGACACGCGGACGTCGTCTCGGTGCTGCTCGAGCGCCGCGCGCCCGTCGGCGTCGTCGATCGGACCTACAGAGGAACGCCGCTCACGTGGGCGCTCCACGGCTGGAGCGATCCTCCGTACGGGACCTCACGCGATCGCTATCCTGAAGTCGTCGCGCGGCTGGTCCGGGCGGGCGCGGCCGTGAACGAGAGCTGGTTCGACCCGGCCTCGGATCAGACGGTCTTCGGCAAAGCCCTCCGCGAGGATACGCGAATGATCGCTGCGCTGCATGGGAACGTCCTCTGATATTCTCCCGACGCACGCGCATTCCTCGAGGTCCGCATGAACGTTCTTCGCCGTCTGCCGGTCGTCGCCGTGATGCTGCTCGCGGTCGGAACGCCTCTTTCCGCTGCAAGGACGATGCGTGTTGCCGTGCTCGTCGACACGAGCGCCGCCACCACGAGCGCCATCGTTCAGATCCGCGCGGCCGTGTCCGCGTTCATCGATACGCTGCCGCCCGAAAGCGAGATCATCCTCGTCACGACCGGACGAAGGACACAGGTCCGCGTGCCGCCGACAACCGACAAGGCGAAGCTGAAGAACAGCGCGAGCGGAATGCTGTCCGAGAATGGACCCACGGCGCTGATGGACGCGCTGGTCGACGTCGACGAGCGCTTCATGCGGAAAGCGGGCGAACGCTGGCCGGTGTTCGTGATTCTGACCGCTGACGGCAACGACAGCAGCAAAGTCGACGAGCAGGAATTCAATCGCTGGATAGCGGAGATGACACGTCGTGGCGTTTCGGCGAACGCCATCGTTCTCAAGGCGTCCACCCTCGGACTGACGGGATCGATCGCAACGGTGCTGACGCGAAATACCCACGGACACTATGCGTCGATGGGCATGACCAGCGGCATCCCCGAGGCCATGACGCAGCTCGCCGACCAGCTGTCCGCCGACGCCGCGCAACGGCCTTGAGACGCGGATGTGGCGCAGGGCTTCAGCCCTGCGGGCAGGCCTGAAGGCCTGCACTACATCGAATCGGCCTTACCGCCGGCGGCCGCCGCCCTGCAGGCGCAGCAGCATCAGGAACAGGTTCACGAAATCGAGATACAGCGCCAGCGCGCCGACGATCGCGTACGAGCCCGATTCGCCGGCGGACGTCATCAACGCCATCGACTTCAGCCGCTGCGCGTCGTAGGCGGCGAGCCCCGTGAACACGATGACCCCGATGAAGCTGATCACGAACTGCAGGCCGTCGTTATGCCAGAACAGTCCGACGATCGACGCGATGACGACGCCGATGAGCCCCATGAACAGGAACTGTCCCCACCCCGCGAGGCTGCGCTTCGCGACCGTGCCGTAGGCCGCCATCGCGCCGAACATGCCCGCCGCAACCACGAACGTCGACGTGAGCGTCTCGCCGGTGTAGACGAGCATCAGGAAGGACAGCGTCACGCCCGTGAGCACTGAATAACCGATGAACAGCCAGGACGCAGTGGATGCCGAGAGGCGCTGCACGCGCGCCGACAGGACGTAGACGATCCCGAGCTGGGCGACGATGAGCACGAGATACAGCGGTCCGCTGCGGATCGCCTGCAACAACGATGGCGACGAGGCGACGAACCACGCGGTGACCGCGGTGAT
>DASSGK010000155.1:0-6607 GCA_035693505.1 Vicinamibacterales bacterium | reverse complement strand
GCCAGTCGATTTCTGACGCACATGAAGAAGCTGAAAGAACCGACGGAGCCATTGCATCGTCTGTTTCAGCGAGCACGGCGGCTGCAGCGCACTCTCGGCCCGGTTTTGTACCAGCTTCCTCCGCATTGGCCAGCCAATCTCGAACGGCTGTCCGCCTTCGTCCACGCCCTGCCGAAGCGCCGACAACACGTCCTCGAGTTCCGCGAACCCAGCTGGTATAACGACGAAGTATTTGCGTTGCTCGAGCGCGCAGGGGTCGCGCTCTGCCTCCACGACATGACCGGATCGCAAACCGGCAAGATGGCGATCGGCCCACTCGTCTATGTCCGCTTTCACGGACCGGCCAGATACACCGGTCGCTACGATGATCGTGTGTTGGAGGACTGGGCCGAATGGCTCGCGGGGCAGATGCGATACGGACGCCACATCTTTGCCTACTTCAACAACGACGCTGCGGGTCATGCGCCACGCGATGCCATCCGTCTTCGGCGTGCGATCGCGCTGGCGTAGGACAGGCCGAAACCGGCTGACATCACGATGCCCGCTCCTGAAGGGCGGCAACTCATTTCGGCGGATTCTTTCGCCGCGGTCACGCACGTGTCGTCGAGGTACGTCATGCCATTCAAAAGTCAGGCGCAACGGCGGAAGTTTGCCCAACTGCTTGTGGAAGGGAAAATCTCTCACCGGACGTTCGAAGAATGGAACCGCGAGACCGGTCGCAAGAACCTGCCAGAGCGGGTCGGCACCAAGAAAAAGGCGTCAGGAAGGACAACGTCGCGACGCCCAAAACCGTTGACGAAGAAGAAGTGACGTCGATGGAACGGAGTGCCGATCGTCAGCGTTGAGAAGGACGATGCAGACTAGTCGCTTGCTTTCAGGATGCGCGTGCGGTGGCGATATTCGAAACCGCATTCACAGTGGAGACACGTGAAGCGGTCCCATCGCTCGGCCGGTTGAACGCCGCCGTAGGTTGTGTCGACGTATGTCAGGAGGCTGTCGCAGTCGGGGCAGCGCAGCGTTGGCGGGGCAGTTTGCGGATTGGATGTGACAACTGAGGGTTGCCCGACCCTGTTCGCCGTATGCCCTGCCCTTTTGGCCTGGCCCATGTCCGCACCCTTGGTAGCTTCGGCGAGGGCACGCTCCCATTCGCGCAGGGGGCGGTCTCAGCAAGCAGCACATGCTACCGTACTTTGTGTGCGCGGAACGTCAACAAAGTGTCAGGACGAACAGACTCTTAACGGCTGGACTGCGAGGGCGACCATCACGAACACGGCGAACGCTGACCGCTACGTGCTTGGCTCACGCTGTTTCATGTCGACGACCGCGGCAATGACGTCCTGGCTGAATCCCGAGCTTCACCGGACGACGAGAAGAGCCGGCGATACTTCCGCGGAAACAGCGCTCGATGCAGGTTTTACGGCGTGGCGGGTTCTGCTGATGACCTCGGATCGGGGAAATCTGTAAGCTAGACTCAGGGGTTTCCGCGACGTATCGTCTCAGTTGAGCGGCTCGGGGGTGTCCCAATACCGGCCCTGTCTCAACGGTGATATCCATGATTCTCACCGACTTCGGCGACGTGATTGCAGAACGGATACGCGTCGAACATCGGACGCTGGCCAACCGCTGGTTCGAACGCCTCCTGGATCTCCTGCCGGTGGATGCGCGCGAGATCTTCCCGACGGAAAGCCTGCTGGATCACGTGCCGGCGCTGATCCTCCAGATCAGCGCGTACCTCCGGCACCCGGAAGAAGGCGCGATCGCGGCCAACACCGCGATTCTGGACAAGGCCCGGGAACTCGGGTCGCTCCGTCATGCCCAACGCGCGTCGCTGCACCAGGTCCTCCGCGAGTACCAGGTTTTGAGCGGCGTGCTCGTCACGTTCGTCGTTGAGGAGATGAAGCGACTCGGGATCGTGCAGCCTCCAGGGGAGACGGTACTGTTGGTGTCGCGGCTGTATCAGGCCGTAGACGTCCTGTCGCAGGCGACCGTCGAAGCCTTTGTCACGCTCTACATGCAGACGATCGACGATCAGCGTGAGCGGCTCGAACAGTTCACACGCATGGCGGCGCACGAGTGGCGCCAACCGCTCGGGGCCCTGCAGTTCGGTATCAGTCTGCTCGGCCAGGCTCCGCTCAACGCGGAGCGAACACGGCGGACGCTCGAAACCGTCGAGCGGAGCGTGCGGCATCTGATCGATCTGACGCACAAGCTCGAGAGCGTCGCCCGGATGCACAACGATGGGGACAATCCGGTTGTGCAGGAAGTCTCGTCCGGAACCGTGGCCGCAGAAGCCGCGCGGCAACTGCGCGACATGGCGGACGCGCGGGGTGTCGAGATCCGGGTGCTCGACGCACTGCCGACGCTCACGATCGACGTCGGCCGCCTTGAACTGACGTTTGTCAATCTGTTGTCCAACGCCATCAAGTACTCGGACGAAGCGAAGCCGGCTCGATGGGTCGAAATCGGCGCGCTCGACAGCACTGACGACTGGTGTCGGATTGGGGTGCGAGACAACGGCCTGGGGATTCCGCCCGACTCGGTTACCAGAATCTTCGAGCGTTTCACGCGCGCACATCCACAGCGCGATGACGCCGTGCACGTCGGCGGCCTCGGCCTTGGGCTGTCGATTGTCGAAGACTGCGTGGGAGCGATGCACGGCCGGATCGAGGTCGAGTCCGCTGAGGGCGTCGGCACGACATTCGTGCTCACCCTCCCGCGCACACCTCCAAAGATCTGAACCCTTCGCTCCCGGATCTCGACCTCGCCTGAGACTTCTTCGCTCCGTCGTCCGGCGTGACCGGCGGCGCGGAGCAATTGTCGTCCGGTCGAAAGATTGTGGCCGGTTCGACCCTATGACAGTACGCACCGTTTCCCGTACACAACCATGCCGACCATTGCGTCGATGTTCTTGTCATGTCCGCTCGGGTCGGTCCCTTTGCCGCCGCCCCCGCAGATCGACGTTGTCTTCCTGCGATTGCCGATGCTATCCGTGCGTCTCGACAGAGGAAGTGGGAAGCGCATCTGCAGGCTCGGGGTCGGCCTTTAGGTGGCGCCGGTGCTCGAGCGGATCGATACGGTGGTGATCGGGGCGGGCCAGGCGGGCCTTGCCGCGAGCCATGAGCTTTCCGCCCGCGGGATCGAGCATGTCGTCCTCGAGCGCGGCGTGGTGGGTCACACGTGGCGCACGCGGCGATGGCGTTCGTTCCGGATCGTGAGTCCGAACTCGCTGAACCTGCTCCCGGGCTACGCATACGACGGTCCCGACCCGGACGGGTTCCTCGACACGACGGGCCTGCTCGCCTACCTCGAGGGATACGCCGCGTCGTTCCGCGCTCCCGTGCGGACCGGCGTCTCGGTCGTCGAGATCCGTCCGGCCGACGGCGATCGCTATCGCGTGAAGATGGACGGCAGCCAGCTCGAAGCCCACCACCTCGTCGTGGCGACCGGCGCATTCGGCGATCGGCGCGTGCCTGCGCTCGCCGCGAACCTCGCGCCCGGGATCCACTCGATCCACACGGACGACTACTGGGCGCCCGAAGACCTCCCTGCCGGAGGCGTGCTCGTCGTGGGCTCGGGACAATCGGGACTTCAGATCGCCGACGAGTTGGCGCGCAATGGCCGCCCGGTCGTCGTCGCCGTCGGCCGGCACGGCTGGGTCCCGCGGCGTGTGTACGGTCGAGACCAGATGCGCTGGCGCTGGGACACCGGTGACTATCGCTCGGTCGTCGCCGACCCCGAGTGTCCGAAGGCCGACTATCCGTTCACGATCCTGGCGCGCTGGGGCCTGGAAGATTTCAACGTGCGCACCGCCTGGCTGTCCGGCGTGAGGCTCGCGGGTCACCTCGTGGGTGTGGACGGCACGCGCGTCACGTTCGCTCCCGACCTGGTGGCGCTCCTGCGCGCTGGGGACGGCGTGGCACGCGACTTCATCCGCGGGATCCGTGACTTCGCCCGCGGCCGTGGCGAGACCGTCCCGGAGCCTGAACTGGAGAGCCACTGGCGGGAGGCGGAACTTTCGAGTTTGAGTGCGCCGACATCGCTCGATCTCGCGGGCGAGGGCATACGGACCGTGATCTGGTCGACGGGCTATCGCCAGGACTTCTCGTGGATCCGCGTGCCCGGTGTGCTCGCATCGAACGGCGCGCCGTACCAGCGCCAGGGCGTCTCGCCGGTTCGCGGCATCCACTTCGTCGGCCTCCACCGGATGTGGGAGGCGGGGAGCGGCACGCTGCTCGGTTGCGGCTGGGCGGCGACGAATGTTGCCGAGCACATTGTGCGATCGGGCTCGCGCTCGCCGACGGAGGAGTCGGCTGGCGCATTACCAGCACCGTTCGCATGATCCGCGTGAGCGGTGGAGCTCGTGCGCCGGTATCACCAGAAGGGCGTGGTGGAGAGCTCGATTCGATCGGAGGGCGGGCGGTATGCGGCGATTGATTTCGCGCACCGCGCGAATGCGTCTCTTGCCCTCGGTTCGATAGACATTCGACCGGCCGGCGGCGTTCGCGTCAGTTTCTAGGCGGGCCCGCTCCCTACTTCGCTGCTGCTTTCTGCTTCGCCCACCGCGCCTTCTGCGCCGCCGAGATCGCCTTCCGCGCCTTCGCCGACATCTTCCGCCGCGAGCGAGCCGCTTGAACCAGACCGGCTTTCTCTTCGCCGCGCCTCAGGATGAAGTTTACCGGCAGGTCGCCGTCGTCGGCCGCGTCACGCAGGTGCGGAAAGGAGAGCGTCAGGAACTTCAACTCGTCGAGCAGTTCACGAAACCGGACTTCAGCGCCGCGTTTGGCGAGCTGGAGAATCTGGGATGAATGCTTGGCCATCTGCAGCGATTCTAGCAGGGTCGGCGAGGGATGGCCCGAGTGGACACGCAGCTCATGTGCGTCTGTTCGAAACGAGACAGACCCGGCGACATTGAGGGGACTAGACTGCAGCCCTGACTAACTCCGAGAAGGCCGAACCCACGAACATCTATTGCCCGTTCTGTCTGGCTAGAGGACTGTTGATTCTCACTGTGGCCGACGACTATCGGAGCATCACCGTAAAATGCAACCACTGTCTCCGCGAATCGCGCCTGGCGTTTCCGCCGATCGGTCCCAAATCCGAGTAGGGCCACGTCCCTTCCCCATGCCGAAATCCCGATCAACACCGACACCCAGACCGTTTGTGACTTCACTCGGCTTCAGCGGCGGCAATGGCAAGCCTGCGCCGGAAACAGATGCCGAGCGTCTCGCACACGTCGAGCAATTGGTCGCCCGTTTGCAAACGATGCTCGACACGCAGTTCCAACGGATCGCCGACATGCAGGTCGTCATCGATCGCCTGACCGCCGAACGAAATCGTTAACAGTGGCGGTTCCTCATTCCACCGCAGCCTCGTCCTCCCAGCGTCCCTGCCCGCGCCTGCACGAAGACCGAAGTAAACGAGCTGGTTCAGGTCGAAGGGACCACTCTCCGCTGGTTCTTTTGCCACAGCTGCGGCAACGTCTGGTATGCGCACCTTCGTTCGTTGTGACCCGAAGTAGGTGTAAAGGACAGAGGCTTCCCAAGCCTCTCCATCCCGGTCTTGAGGCCATACGAAGCGACCGTTGATTCGTCTTGATTCGCCGGCCAGGCAAACAGAAAATCTTCGCTGGGTTCGACATCGCCGTTCGATCCGATAGGAGCTTCGCATGCACCGTTTCCTGGTTCTCGGCCTTACCGTGACATTGCTCTGCTCGACGAGCGCGCAAGCACCGCCGGCGGGGAGGACTCTCGACTGGGACAAGCTGCAGGTCGAAATTCTCGAGCGATACCGCGCCCTCGTGATGCTCGACACGACGGCGGGCCACGAAACGCTGGCGGTCGACTACCTGAAGAAGGTGCTTGAAGCCGAAGGCATTCCGACCAGGACCTTCGCGATGAACCCCAATCGCGCCAACCTGGTCGCGCGGCTCAAGGGAAGCGGGTCGAAGCGGCCGCTGTTGATCCTGGCTCACACCGACGTGGTGGGCGTGCAGCGTGAGAAGTGGCCGGTCGATCCGTTTGGCGCGGTGATCAAGGACGGCTACGTCTGGGGCCGCGGCACCAAGGACGACAAGCCGGTGTTGACGGCGAATCTCATCACCATGCTGCTGCTGAAACGGTCTGGGCTGCCGCTGGATCGGGACGTCATCTTTCTCGCTGAGTCGGGTGAAGAGGCCGATCCCGAGGGGGTCGGCATCAACTACATGATCCGCGAGCACTTCGACGAGATCGACGCGGAGTTCGCGATGACCGAGGGTGGCGGCGCGACGAGCGACGGCACGAAAGTCACGCGGGTCAACATCGGGACGGCCGAGAAGCTGCCCGCCCGGGCGCGGCTGGTGGCGACCGGAACAGCCGGCCACGGGTCCGTTCCGCGCCTCGACAACGCCCTGATTCACCTGAGCGCCGCGGTTGAGAAGCTTGGCCGGTGGGAGCCGCCCATGCAGTGGAACGAGACCACGAGCGCCTACTTCGGACTGCTCGCCGGCATCAGCACACCCGAGCGCGCCGCGATCTACAAGGCGCTGCAGGATCCGGCCAGGGCGGCCGACGCGCAGAAGTGGTTGCGCGAACACGCGCCCGGCGAGTATTCGATGCTGCGCACCTCG
>DASSGK010000154.1:0-11269 GCA_035693505.1 Vicinamibacterales bacterium | reverse complement strand
GATCGGGTGGTGCAGGCGGTCTTCACCCGGCGGCGGAAAACCATGTCGAACGCCCTCCTCGCGCTCGCGCCTGACGCGCCGGCACAGATTGCCCCTGGCGACGCGCTCGCCGCCGCCGGAATCGACGGGACGAGACGGCCGGAAACTCTCTCGATCGCTGAATTCGCGCGCCTCGCCGACGCCTATGTACGCGTGCAACGAGCTGTGCTATAGTTTGCCCGTAAGTATCGGTAGTGTCCGGCTTTATCCGGACCGGTCATCCCGCCTTCTTTAACTCGGGCGCACCAGCCGTCCGACCCGAGCCGCTGCGGCGGCTCCACGCACCGGATCGACTCCGCCAGGAGTGTCTCCGGCGTTGGTACGTACGCGCTTTTCCTGATGCTCGAAATCGTAGCGCTCGGCGGTCTCGGTGAGTTCGGCATGAACATGCTGGCGCTCACATGGGGCGACACGACGATCGTCGTCGACGCGGGCGTGATGTTTCCGGACCCGGAACTGCTCGGTGTCGATCGGATCATTCCGGACCTGAGCTACCTCCAGAAACGGCGCGCCGCCGCGCTCGTGTTGACGCACGGGCACGAGGACCACATTGGCGCCGTTCCGCACGTGTTGTCCGTCATCGATGGCCCGGTGTACGGCACGCCGCTCACGCTCGCGATGGTCGAGCCGAAGCTCGAGGAGCACGGTATCGACGGGCGCGACCTGATCGCCGTCAAGCCGAAGGATCGCGTGACGGTCGGGCCGTTCGAGATCGAGTTCATCCGGGTCACCCACAGCGTCCCCGACTGCGTCGCCCTGGCGATCCACACGCCGGCTGGCATCGTGGTGCACACCGGCGACTTCAAGATCGATCAGACGCCGCTCGACGGCCAGCACTTCGACGTGCATCGCTTCGCGCAACTCGGCAGCGAGGGCGTTCTCGCGCTGTTTGCCGACAGCACGAACATCGATCGTCGCGGTGTCACTGGATCCGAGCGCGAAGTGATCGACGCCTTCGAGGAGGTGTTCACCAGCGCACCGGGCAAGCTGATCGTCGCGGCGTTCGCGTCGAGCATCTACCGCATGCAGATTCTGGTGGACCTCGCGGCGCAGTTCGACCGCAAGGTGGCGTTCATCGGACGCGGCATGGTGCGCAACTCGGAGATAGCCCAGCGGCTCGGCTATCTCCGGATTCCCGCGGGACTGCAGATTCGCGATTCCGAGGTCGGCAATTACCCGGCGCAGGACGTTCTCTGTCTTTCCACCGGCACGCAGGGCGAGCCGATGTCCGCGCTCTCGCGCATCGCGATCGACGATCATCGCCACGTGAAAGTCGGTCCCGACGATACGGTCGTGCTTTCAGCTCGCTCGATTCCCGGCAACGAGAAGGCGATCGGCCGCGTGATCAATCACCTGGCGCGCCGGGGCGCGGACGTGATCTACGAGGGAATCAAGCACGTGCACGTCTCGGGACACGGCAGCGAAGAAGAGCTGAAGCTCATGCTGTCGCTCGTGCGGCCGAGGTTCTTCATCCCCGTCCACGGAGAGTACCGGCAACTGTCGCAGCACGCACGCATTGCCGAAAGAGTGTTCGAAGGCCGCGATCCACGCCCGGAGATCCTCGTCGCCGAGAACGGCGACATCCTGCAGTTCGACGTGGACGGCGGACGGATCGCGGGCAAGGCCACGGTCGGCCGCGTGCTGATCGACGACACGCGGACGGGCGAAGTCGGCGACGAAGTGCTGCGAGACCGCCGTCACCTGGCCGAGGACGGCCTCGTCGTGCCGGTGGTGGCCATCAACAAGCAGACGGGACTGCTGGAGGGTGTCCCGGACATCATAACGCGCGGATTCGTGATGGAAGACAGCCAGGCGCTGCTCGCCGACGGAGCGCGCTTGCTGGCCGAAGTCGTCGAGCAGGCCAGCGTCGAAGAGCGCACCGAGCAGGGGCTCATCAAGGAAAAGCTGCGCGTCGAGTTGCGCCGCTTCTTTCGCAAACGTTCCGGACGGCGGCCGTTCGTGCTGCCCGTCATCATGGAGATCTGACACGTGGGTGGATCGAAGGTGTCGCGGCGCCTCAGCGAGTTCGTCGGCGTCGCGTTGTTCGCGGCCGCGCTGATCTGGATCATCTCGCTCGCCAGCTACGAGCCGAGCGATCCGGCCTGGTTCTTCAGCGCCGGCGCGCACGCGACGGCTGCGAACTTTGCGGGCCGCGTCGGCGCGTTTCTCGCGGAACTGTCCTTCCAGCTGTTCGGCTACGCGTCCTATCTGATCCCCGCCGGCATGGTCATCATCGGATGGAACTACTTCTGGTGCCGATCGCTCGACGCGGCGGGAACCAAGGCGACCGGCGCCGTCATGCTGTTTCTCTGCCTAAGCACGTTTCTCGGCCTGGTGCTCGGCACGATCGATGTGTCGGGCAAGCCGTTCCGCGCGGGCGGTTATGCCGGGGAGTTCCTCGCGCATCAGATGTCGGAATACCTGAACCGCACGGGTTCGGTGATTGTCGTGCTGACGCTGATCGTGCTGTCGACGATCATGTCGACGCAGTTTTCGTTCGGCCGATTCTTCGCCGCGCTGATCGACGCGATCGGCGGCGGCGTCAGCCGCGGCGTCGACGCCTTGCGCGCGCGCCGCGAGGAGCGGCGGCGCGAGAAGCAGCGCCGCGAAGTGATCGCGAAACACACGAAGAACGGATCGCCGGCGCCCGAGATCAAGACGCCGGCTCCCGTCGAGGCGCCGACCGTCAAGGTCGCGGCCACTGCCTCCGCCGCTGAAACGCCGACGAACCGCGCCAAGAACGCGCTGGCCCGTGCCTTCTCGCGATCGAAGGAAAAGGCGGAACCGGCGCCGGCGGCGGCACCGGCAGCCGCGCCCATTGCCGGACCGAAGTCGTCTGCCCCGCCGAAACCGCCCAGGGTCGTGGCGCCATCGCTGCCGCTGCCCGATCCCGAGCCGACGACGAAGGCGCCCGCCGAACGGCGCAAAGGCGAGTACGTCCTGCCGCCGGTCTCGCTGCTCGACTCCGTGAAGGCGGAGCGCAAGATCGACGAGCGCGAGCTGATGGAGAGCGCGCGCCTGCTCGCGGAGAAATGCCGCGAGTTCTCGGTCGAGGGCAACGTCGCGCAGATTCACCCGGGCCCGGTCGTGACGACGTTCGAGTTCAAGCCCGACGCCGGCGTCAAATACGCGAAGATCACGGGCCTCGCCGACGATCTGTGCCTCGCGATGAAGGCCGATTCGGTCCTCATCGACCGCATCCCCGGCAAATCGACGGTCGGCATCCAGATTCCGAATCACACGCGGGAGCCGATTTCGCTCCGCGAACTGCTCGAATCCGACGCGTACCGCCGCTCGACGTCGAAGCTCACGATCGCACTCGGGAAGACGATTCACGGCGAGCCGTACATGGCGGACCTGGCGACGATGCCGCACCTGCTGATTGCGGGTTCGACCGGCGCGGGCAAGTCGGTGAGCATGAACGGCATGCTCACCAGCATCCTCTACCGCGCGTCGCCGGACGATGTGCGGATGATCATGATCGACCCCAAGCGCCTCGAGCTCGGGATGTACGAAGAGATCCCGCACTTGATGACGCCGGTCGTCGTCGATCCGAAGCAGGCGGCGAACGCCCTGCGCTGGGCCGTCCGCGAAATGGAAGAGCGCTACAAGACGCTCGCCGCGGTGGGCGTGCGCAACATCGAACAGTACAACCGGAACATCCGCGCGGCCCTCGCCGAAGGCCAGACGCCCGACGATGGCAAGGAGATGAAGCCGCTGCCCTTCATCGTCGTCGTGATCGATGAGCTGGCCGATCTGATGATGGTCGCGAGCAACGAGGTCGAGGAATCGATCGCGCGGCTCGCGCAGATGGCGCGCGCGGTCGGCATCCACTTGATCCTCGCGACACAGCGGCCCTCGGTCGACGTCATCACCGGGCTCATCAAAGCCAATCTTCCGGCGCGCATCGCGTTTCGCGTGGCGTCGAAAATCGATTCGCGCACCATTCTCGACGGCAACGGCGCCGAACAGCTGCTCGGCAAAGGCGACATGCTCTTCCTGCCGCCAGCTTCGTCACGATTCATCCGCGTGCACGCGCCGTACATCTCCGAACAGGAAAGCGCCCGGCTCGCCAGCTTCCTGCGCAAGCAGGGCAAGCCGGTCTACGACGAAACGATCACCGCCGAGGAAAAATCGTCGCTCGACGGCATCGACATGGAGAAAGACGATCTGTACGACGAAGCCGCGCGGATCGTCGTCTCCACCGGGCAGGCCTCTATCTCGTATCTCCAGCGGAAGCTGCGCATCGGCTTCAGCCGCGCGGCACGTCTCGTCGACATGATGGAAGTCGAAGGGCTCGTGTCGCCCGCGGCCGGCGGAAAGCCGCGCGAAGTACTGGTCGGCAAGGAGTACTTCGAAGAGGTCGACGCGCAGCTGCGGTAAGGCGGGGTGACATGTTGCAACGAACACGCGTCAATGTGACCGCCCGGTCCGCCGGGTACGCAGAGAAGATTGTGTTTCTCAGCGTCCTCGGCGTGCTCTGCGGTTTTTTCCGGGTCGTGGTTATCGCTGCGCCGCCGGTGCGGACGATGTACAACGACGCGATGGCGCGCGAGCAGAAATCGCGCGCCGCGCTGAGTTCCCCCGACGCGACTCCCGTCGTGCTGCTCGAAGTGCGAGCGGCAGTGGCCGCGTACGAGTCGGTCGTGCAGCACTACCCTGCCAGCAGCTATAGCGACGACGCGTTGTGGCAGGCAGGCAAGCTGTCTTTGGACGCGTTCGTGCGGTTCGGCCAGCCATCCGACAAGGACGCCGGCATCAGGCTGCTCAGGAGGCTCGAGAAAAACTATCCGACGAGCAAACTGGCCAGGCAGGTCTCGGAACAAATCGCCAAAGCGAGCCCGCCGCCAGAACGCGTTTCGGAGGATACCGTCAAGTTGCCGCCTCCAGAACCGGGCAGCACCCGGTCCGCGGCAGCTGCAGTCACTCCGCCTGCGCAGGCGGTCGCAGCTGCGCCCCCGCCGCAGCAGCGGAAGCCTTCCGGCGCCGCCGAGGCGATGCCCTCCCAGCGCTCGAGCCTTGCGACGATCAAGGGGATCCGTCGCGTCGTGCTGCCGGACGCCGTGCGGATCATGATCGACCTCGACGGCGAAGTCCCGTTCCACGAGGAGCACATCCAGGATCCGGAACGCGTCTTCGTCGATCTACCGGGCACCCGCGCGCTTCCGCAGCTGGTGGATCAGACGATCCGTTTCGAAAGCGACGGCGACATCGTCCGTCAGGTGCGGGTTGGCCGTCATCCCAACAACACGACGCGCGTCGTGCTGGACGCGGCCGGCGTCACGAGTTACAGCGTGTATCCGCTCTATACGCCCTATCGCCTCGTAATCGACTGCGTACGCGTGCCGGCTGCCGTCACGGCGGCTGCGATGACCGACAAAGTGCTGGCGCGGGTACCGCCTGCCGCCGCGCCGCAGGCGCGACAAAGCAACGATGCTGCCGCAGCAGCCGTCGCCAAACCGCCCGCGCCGCTTCGCACGCGAACGATGACGAATCCGTGGCTGCACAAGATGCCCGGCTTCAACCCGAGGGCGACGAGGCTGATCGCGGCCGCGCGTGAGAGCGCCGAAGCGGTTGCTGCCGCTCCCTCCGAAACGATCGCAGCGCCACTCGTCGCAACGCCGATCGAGAAGGCGGCGACGCCCCCGGCGGAAAAGGCTGCGGAACCGCCGCCCAACGCACCACCGGCACACAACGCGAACGGCGGCCTTTCGATCGCCCGGCAGCTGGGGCTCGGCGTTTCGCGCATCGTCATCGATCCGGGTCACGGCGGACACGACCCGGGAGCGCAAGGCAAGGGCGTGACCGAGGCGGAACTCGTGCTCGACGTCGCGCTGCGCCTGGAGAAACTACTGTCGAAGGTCAGCGGCGTCGAGGTGATCCTCACCCGGAGGTCCGACGAGTTCATCCCGCTTCCCGAGCGGACGGCCATTGCCAATCGTGAAGGCGCGGACCTGTTTCTTTCGATTCACGCCAACGCCAGCACCAACGGCCAGGTGCACGGGATCGAGACCTACTTCCTGAACTTCGCGAACAACCAGAGCGCGGCGGCGGTCGCCGCGCGCGAGAACGCGGCGTCAACGCAAGCGATGGGCGGGCTGCCGGATTTCGTGAAGGCGATCGCGCTCAACAACAAGCTCGACGAATCGCGCGACTTCGCGCTCCACGTACAACGGGCGATGGTCGAGCGGCAGCGAACGGTCAACAAGCTGGTGAAGGACCTCGGCGTCAAGCAGGCGCCGTTTGTCGTGCTGATCGGCGCGAACATGCCCAGCGTGCTCGCGGAGACCGGGTTCGTGACCAACGCGCAGGAAGCCAGGCTGCTGAAGGGGAACGCGTACCGGCAGAAGATCGCCGAGTCGCTGTTCAACGCGATCCGAAAGTATCAGACGTCGCTGAAAAACGTCTCGACCGACGCGATGCAGTAGCGTCGGCGAATGGTGATGGTCCGGCTAAAGCCGGACACTACCGATACCGCGTCGTCGCGGCATTTCGAATTCTGGTCTGTCGTCATTCCGGTAGTGTCCGGCTTCAGCCGGACCCACGCGCCATCGTCGCCACTTCCGTCGCCATGTTGTGTCGCCATTTCGGTAGTGTCCGGCTTTAGCCGGACCTCGCGTCATCTCGTCGTCACTTCCGCCGCCATTTTCTGTCGCTATTGCGGTAGTGTCCGGCTTCCGCCGGACCTCGCGTCATCTCGTCGTCACTTCCGCCGCCATTTCTGCCGCTATTGCGGTAGCGTCCGGCTTCAGCCGGACGCATGCACCTTGTCGCCACTTCTATCGCCACTCCTGTAGTGTCCGGCTTTAGCCGGACCTCGCGATCGCCGCGAACAATTCGTTCAGCGGATACACCATCGACCCGACGAACGGGTAGTCCTCGACGCGTTTCACTAACCCGGCGCGGACTGGATTCTCCAGGATGTACTTCGCAACTACGAGGGCCAGTTCTTCATCACGCAGCACATGCTCGAATCCGTATCGCTGCCACAGCGCCGATCCGTGAGCCTGCTTGTAGTAGTAGCCGGAGTACTGTTTCGCCCGCGCGATGAACCGCTTCGCGTCCGAATCGGGCCTCTGCCCTTCAGAAAGCAGATGCAGGTGATCGGGCATCGCGCAGTACGCAATTATCTCGAACCGACATTCCACCGCGGCGCGAGAAATCTGCTCGAGCACCATATCCACAACATCCCTGGTCGTGAACAACGCCTGGCGTCGTTCGGTGCAGAATGTCAGGGAATACCGGTGCTGTCCGAGGTAGTCGAACGTTTTGAGATGACCGGGACTGCGGGTGCGCACATCCCGAGAAGGAGCAAGAGATATTCCTTGGTCCGGCTAAAGCCGGACACTACCGATGTTCAAGGGACTGCCGGCGAGGCGGCGACGACGACCGGCGATCGATGCCGGCGCTTAATCCGACCGCGAGCGCACCCAGAACATCAGCGCGGCCATGATCGCGCCCATCAGCACCGCCGCGATCACGATGACTCCCGTCAGCCCCAGCGATCCGATCAGGACATCGGCGAGCCCGGACAACTCGCTCTTCGGCTTGTCCGGCGGGATCGACACGATGATCGGCTTATTGCTCTGGGCAAGCGCAGTGAGGGCCGGCGCGAACATCGAAAACGCGCTGACCAGCGTCACGCGGATCGCCGCAAGCTTCGACGCTCGCGATCCACACATCCGGCGCAAAGGTTCAGACGATGTCATCGATCCGCTCGAACGCCAGGTTGGCGAGCGTCCTCACCGCAACACCGCTCGGTCCCTTCGGCAGGTACGGCTTCGCTTCGTCGGCCCACGCGGTGCCGGCGATATCCAGGTGCGCCCACGGCAGCCCGCCCGTGAACTCCTTCAGGAACATCGCCGCCGTAATCGAGCCGGCGGCTCGCCCGCCGGTGTTCATCATGTCGGCGATCTCGCTCTTGATCTGATCCTTGTACTCGTCGAAGACGGGCAGCGGCCACGCCCGATCGCCGGCGCGGTTCGCCACCGCGCGCACGCGCTCCACCCACGGATCGGGTGTGCCGAAGATTCCGCTCGTTACCTTTCCCAGCGCGACGACGACGGCGCCGGTGAGCGTGGCGACGTCGACCAGATGCGTCGCGCCGAGCTGCCGCGCGTACCACAGGCCGTCGCCGAGTATCAGCCGGCCCTCCGCGTCCGTGTTGATCACTTCGACGGTTTTGCCGGACGCGCTCGTCAGCACGTCGCCCGGACGGATGGCCTTGCCGCCCGGCATGTTTTCAGCCGACGGCACGACGCCGATGACCCGCATCGGCGCCTTCAGCAGAGCGATCGCGCGCATGGCGCACGCAACCGCCGCGCCTCCGGCCATGTCGTCCTTCATCTGCTCCATCTTGTCGGCGGGTTTGATCGAGATGCCGCCGGTGTCGAACGTGATCCCTTTCCCGACCAGGCCGAGCACCGGCGTCTTCGGTGCGCCAGGGGGATCGTAGTGGAACACCATCATGCGCGGCGGTTCCGCGCTGCCGCGGCCGACGCCGAGCAGAAGCCCCATCCCCAGTTTCTCGAGCTGCGCCTCGTCGAGAATCTCCGTCTTCACGCCGACCTCGCTGGCCAGCGCGGTGGCGCGGCGGGCAAACTCACGCGGCGGCAGAACATTGCCCGGTTCGTTCGCGAGCCCGCGCGCGAGGTTGCTGCACTCGCCGAGAATCCGGCCACGCATCACCGCAAGTTCCGCCTTCGCCCGCTCGCCGTCGACATCGTCGAGCGCAACGACGGTCCACTCCGGAACCGGAGCAGGAGGAGGATCGTCGGTCTTGTAGCTTCCGCTGTAGAACTCGGCCAGCGTCAGACCCTCGGCAACCGCCTGCGCAAGGTCCGCCGCGATCCCGGTTCCGCGGACGGCGAATGCCGCGCGCGACACGCGATGCTGCCGGGCCGCCAGGCCGCCGGCGGTCGCGAGCTTGCGGATCAACTCGGTCCCACGGTCCGCGCTTCCGCCGCCGATGAGGACCATGCGCCCGGTGCGCCAGCCAGACAAGGTGACAAAGAACAACTCGAACGGTCTGGCGGAAAACTCCTTGGAGACGAGGGCACGTTCGAGTTCGCCGCCGGTCGCCGCATCGAGATCGGGAATCGCACTCGCCAACTCGCCCTGGAACCACGGGACGATCAACAGATCGGCGTCGATGGCAGACAACGGGCCGCCACTACAGGTCATAAGGGCCGAAGACGGAACAATAGACATCCGGTCATTATCGCTGATGACGCTTGCCGGGTCAGCCCAGCCACGGTACAATTTGCGTGCAGTTCCTGTCGGGTCGAGGTTCAACATCATGGGGTACGTGCGGCAACAGGCGTGGGCCGGCATTGCTTCGCTACTCGTCGCGGCAGCACTCGCAACCGGCATCTCCGCCCAGAAAAAAGACAAGGACAAAGACCAGAAGGACTCCGCAGATCCGCGGCCGAAGGTGAGCCTGCGCGCCACACCTGTCATCGCCATGGCTCCGGCTCGAGTCGTCTTCACGGCTGAGCTGACTGGCGGCGCCAACGACTTCGAAGAGTTTTACTGCGGTGCCGTGGAATGGGAGTGGGGCGACGGCACCAAGTCGGAGTCTTCGAGTGACTGCGCTCCGTACGAGCCCGGCAAGTCCGAGATCAAGCGACGCTTCACGGTCGAGCACGTGTTCAGAGCCGGCGCGTACCGCGTGATGTTCCATCTGAAACGTCACGACAAGGCGGTCGGCACCGCGACGATCAACATCCAGGTGCGGCCGGGCCTGCGCGACGGGATGTAGCGCGAACGCGGGACGGCCCAATCCCACAACCGGACACACCAGCGCGCGTCTCCGGCGGACCGTGCGGTTTTGCTGGCAAATTGCATCGGTTGAACTGTCCCGATCTGGCATGACGCTCGCCTTCCGACCGACGTGTCCTTTCGCACACGGCTGGTTCGGACGGTCCTGGGAACGATGATCGTGATCGTCGCGCTCTTGTCGGTTGGGCTGACCGCTCCGGCCAACGGTCCATTCACGATCGACGTTCGACCGGCCTTTCTGAGCCTCGACCCGGAATCCATTGCCGAGGCGCGCGCGCACGCCATCGGCCTCGACGTCCGCGTCAAGTTCGGCAGCCTGCACTTCCACTACAAGTGGACGGCGATTCCGCTCGCGCCGGCGACAACCAAGATGCCTGGTACGCTGCTCTAATCCGGCATGGACGACGCACTCCACGACATCCGCTACGCGCTTCGGCTGTGCCTGCGCACGCCGGGATTCACGGCGATCGCGGTATTGGCACTCGCCCTCGGCATCGGCGCCAACACGGCCATCTTCACCATCGTCAATGCCGTGCTGCTCGAGCCGCTCCCCTTCCGCGATCCCCAGCGCCTGGTCGCCATGTGGGAGTTGAACGAGAAACGCCCGAATCGTCCAAACACGCTGGCACCGTCCAACGTCGTGCGCTGGCTGGAACGTGCGACGGCCTTCGAGGGCATCGCGCCGTTTTACGACTATCGCGTGAACCTGACGGGCTCGAGCGCTCCCGAAGAGATCGTCGCGCTGGACGTGACGCCGGCTTTCTTCCCCACCCTCGGCGTCACGCCGCTGCTCGGCCGCACCTTCGCCAGCGACGAAGGGCCGGAAGGCCACGACCAAGTCGCCATCCTCAGCTACGGCCTTTGGCAGCGCCGCTTCGCCGGCGATCCCGCGGTCGTCGGCCGCACGCTACAGATCAACGACCGTCCGGTGACGGTCATCGGCGTGCTGCCGTCAGACACGCGCTTCTTCCTCAAGCGCTGGTCGCTCACCGGCAAGCCGCCGGAAATGTGGATGCCGTTCGCGTTCAGCGAGGCGAGCCGCACGCCGCGCGGACGCTACATGAGCGCGGTCGCGCGGCTGAAGCCGGACGTCCCGCTCTCCGCGGCGCAGGCGCAGATGGATACGATCATGTCGGGTCTGCGCACCGAGTTTCCGCAGTTCGACGCCGGATGGGGCGCGACGCTGGTGCCGCTTCAGCGCGAGATGACGGGCGAGCTCCGGCCCGCGTTGCTCGTCCTCACCGGTGCCGTCGGCTTCGTCCTCCTGATCGCCTGCGCCAACGTCGCGAATCTGCTCCTCGCCCGCGGCGCAACACGACAGCGTGAGATCGCCATTCGCAAAGCGCTTGGCGCCGCACGCGCCCGCGTTGTCCGGCAGCTGCTCACCGAGAGCGTCGTCCTGTGCCTGCTCGGCGGCGGCCTCGGCCTGCTGGTGGCGCAGTGGGGCCTG
>DASSGK010000153.1:0-2027 GCA_035693505.1 Vicinamibacterales bacterium | reverse complement strand
CGCCACGACGCACAGGCGGTGTACTTCCCGAGCTGCGTGTCGCGCGTGCTGGGCGCGCTGCCCGGTGAGCCCGCCGAACCGAGCGTCATGGCGGCTTTCGTCGCCCTTGCCGATCGCGCCGGCTCCCCGGTCACCATTCCCGGTGACGTCGCGGGCACGTGCTGCGGTGTCGCGTTCGCTTCGAAGGGGTACGACGACGCTCACCGGTTCGCCGCCAACCGCGCGATCGAACGATTGTGGCGATGGTCGGACGCGGGACGGCTGCCCGTCGTGATCGACACGACGCCGTGTACATACGCGCTATCGACGTGCCGTGGCCAGCTGAGCGCCGAGAATCAGAGACGCTTCGACGGTTTGCACATCATGGACGCGATCACGTTCGTTCACGATCAGCTGCTGTCGCGACTGATCATCGCGCGCGGCCGCGAGTCCGTGGTCGTGCACCCGGTCTGTTCGGTCACCAAGCTCGGCCTCGGACGCCAGCTCGAGACGGTCGTGCAGGCGGCCAGCCGTCGGGTGACCGTTCCGACCACCGCCGGCTGCTGCGGCTTTGCCGGGGATCGTGGGTTTCTGTTCCCCGAGCTCACGGAGACCGCCACGCACGAAGAGGCGGTCGAAGTCCGTGCCGGGGATCACGACGGGTACGTCGCCAGCAGCCGGACGTGCGAGATCGGACTCACACGCGCGACGAGCCGACTGTATCGCTCCTTCATTCATCTGCTCGAAGAGGCGAGCCGTGTCTGAACCGCGGCTCCGAGCCAAGGAGGAAACAGCCATGCAACGACTCCAGGGACGGGTCGCGATCGTCACCGGCGCCGCAAAGGGCATCGGGCGCGCCATCGCACTGAGGCTCGCGCGCGAAGGCGCCCGGGTCGCCGTGAACTACAAGAGCAGCGAGATGGAGGCCAAGCAGGTCGTGGAGGAGCTCGTGGCCGCGGGCGGCGAGGCGATGCTGATCCAGGCCAACGTCTGCGACGTGGCGGAGTCGCGCGGCCTCGTGCGCCGCGTGGTGGACCAGTGGGGACGGCTCGACATCCTCGTGAACAACGCCGGCATCACGCGCGATCGCTCGCTGCGGAAGCTGACCGACGAGGACTGGCTCTCGGTCATCGACAACAACCTGCACAGCGTCTATTTGTGCACGACCGCGGCCATGCCCGTCATGATCGACCAGAAGTATGGCCGCATCATCAACATCAGCTCCTACGTCGGCCAGGCCGGCAACTTCGGCCAGGCCAACTACGCGGCGAGCAAGGGTGGCATCATCGCGTTCACGAAGACGGCGGCGATCGAGCTGGCGAAGTTCAACATCACCGTCAACGCTATCGCGCCGGGCTTCACGCTCACCGACATGCTGGCCAAGGTCGCCCCGGAGGTCCAGGAGCAGATCAAGGCCCGCATTCCCATGGGGCGCTTCGGCGAGCCCGACGAGGTGGCCAAGGTGGTCGTGTTCGTGGCCGCCGACGGCGACTACATCACCGGCCAGCAGATCAACGTCAACGGCGGCATTTACATGTAAGAGCTCCGCGACGCGGAGCGACGGGGAAACGTCATGATCAACAGCGCGCGCGAAGTCGTGGTGCTCAGCGGCGTCCGCACCGCCATCGGCCGCTACGGCGGCAGCCTCAAGGACATCCCACCGAGCAAGCTGGCGGCGCAGGTGGTGCGCGAATCGGTCGCGCGGGCTCGCATCGACCGGGCGGACATCGGTCACGTCGTGTTCGGCAACGTCATCCACACCGACGCCCACGACATGTACTTGTCGCGCGTGGCCGCTGTGAATGGCGGGCTTCCCGTCGAGACCCCCGCGCTGACGCTCAATCGTCTGTGCGGCAGCGGGCTCCAGGCGATCGTCTCCGCGGCACAAATGATCGCCCTCGGCGACGTCGATGCCGCCGTCGCGGGTGGCGCTGAGTCGATGAGCCGCGGAGCCTACTGGCTGCCGGCGATGCGCTGGGGTCAGCGCCTCAACGACGGCGCCGTCGTCGACGCCGCCGTCGGCGCGCTGACCGACCCCTTCGACGACT